>JAFSYK010000006.1 GCA_017449975.1 Bacteroidales bacterium | reverse complement strand
TGTGAACAAGTCCTGTGGACTTGTGAGCCGAGCCTCGAAAAGTTCCCACTTTTCGAAGAAGGCGAGGAAATTGTGACTGAGATGAAGAAATGCCAGTGGCATTTCGATAGCGTAGCGGAGAACAAAAGATGCCGTTCATGTACTTTAAGAAAAACATTGAATTAAATTTAAACAGCTTCTAAATAATAAGGTGAAATGATAATGGAGTGAAAGGGGAGTGAGGGGGACAAATGATTGTTTTCTAAAAAGCATATTGCAGTGTCAATCGCCAGTTTCGGCCCATCATGGGGTAAGAACGCACTATCTCGTATTGTGTGTCGAAGATGTTGTTCAGCATCAGTCGCAGCTTCATCTCGCCGTGTCGTAGTCGGATGCTGCGGTCCACGCTGACCCCTTGGTCGCAGTAGGGTTCCATTCTGTTCTCTGGCTTGTTCTGCCCCGTGCTGTATCGTTCGCCCACCCAGGTGACGGTGTAGCCGAGGTTGACCCACGCTGTTGTGATGTAGGCGCTGCCCACGGCGCTGTGACGCGGGGTGTAGGGTATCTGGTGGCCGTAGGTCTTGCCTGCGACAGTGGTTATGTCGGGGTCGGTGCGGTCCACAGCTTTCTGGTAGCTGTAGCTGGCCGACAGCTGCAGCCGCCAGTCGTCGTCGCAGTCCGCACCCAGCCGCACTTCGCCGTCCACACATACCTCTGCACCGGTAATTTCCACTTTTCCAAGGTTGTACATCGACCACACAAACATATTCTGGCGCGGCATGGCCACAATCTTGTTGCTGACTCGGTTGTAGTAGCCGTCGGCGGTCAGCCGGCACTGCCATCGCTCGCCCCCGTAGTGGCTCCAGGTGAGGCCGACATTGTGCTGTAGCGCACACTCGGGTTCAAGACTGCGCGGCGTGGAGAGGAAGTAGAGCTCGCTGAAGTTGGGTACACGGTAGGTCTCCTTGACGAAGTAGCGAAGCCGCAGCGGTATCGCGCCCAGCGGTTGCAGGGTCGCACCCAGGTAGGGCGACACGCGGCGATAGTAGGCGGGATTGTCTACCTGCAGGGTAGAGAATGCTGAGTTGCTGCGGCTGTTGTCTTCGTGGATGAGGGTGGCCAGTAGGTGCGCGTCTGCGGTGACGCGACGACGCTCGAAGTGCAACGCTATGGTCGACAGCAGGTTATCGCGCTGCATGCGGTTGTTCAGCACGAGGTTGCTGTTCAGCCACTCCCCCGATACATCGTTGGCCCAGCTTATCTGTAGAGAGGGCAGCAGTTTGTAGCCGACGGTAGCCGACATGTAGGCGTAGTTTTGATAGTAGGTGTTGTAAACGGGACTTGACACAGCGGTGTCTTCATACAAATCGTCGTTGTATTGGTATTTCGCCAACAGTTGCATTTGCAGCCGTTCCCATTCGGCGCGGTAGCGAGCCTGCACCAATATCATCTGCTCCTCGGTGTGTTCCGACGATTTGACTGTATTGTACAGTATCACAGCGCCTGGCAGGGCGTGGTAGCCGTTGATGTAATGGGCTTTGATGTGCAGCTGGCGTCGTTTGGCAAACTGGTGGAACAGATTGGCGTCGATGGTCGTGGTGCGCATCTGTGTGTTCTGCCGCCGTTCTCGCGATGTGCTGTCGTTGTGGCTACGGGTGTAATACAAGGTGAAAGGGTAGTCGCCGTCGCTGCGGGTGTGGTTTCCCCACAGGCTGATGGTGGTCTTTCCGCTCAGCCGCTCCTGCCACAGCAGCGTGAATGCGCTTAAACAGAAGGAACCTACGTCCATTTTGCCGGATAGATGTGTGTGCTCGCCGCTGGCAAACCAGGGCTGCTGTGTTGCTATGCTCACCACGTTGCCAGCGGCATAGGAGTGCGCCGACTGCAGCGGATCGTCGTTTTGTCCGTTGGCGAAACTCACGTAGGCACTGTTGCCCAGCGTATATCGTCCCATGTCGATTTGTCCGTTGCGGGCGTCACTCACGGTGATGCCGTCAATGGAGAGGGTGGAGAACTGGCTGCCCAGTCCACGGGCCGAGACGGTCTTCATGCCGCCGATGCCGCCGTAGTCTTTCAGCGTGACACCCGCCAGTTGCTTCAAGGCGTCGCTTACTTGCAGCGCGCCGGTGTTCTGTATCTTCTCGATGGTGACGACTTGTGTGGGCGTGGCCACGCGCAGCGTCGAGGGGGTGCGCTGGCCCTGGATCTCCACTTCCTGCAGGTGCTCGCGGCGCAGCGTGTCGCCGGTCTGCGCCTGCAGCCACGTCGGAAGCAGACACAGCAACAATCCTATCGCCGTCAGCCGCGTCGCTGTCGGGATGGCATTCAACCTACGGGATAATATGACAAGATGTTCCCAAACCATGAAGTCCTTTCCTCGAGAACTGATACATGCGCAATTTGGCAGGTCTTCTGACTTGTCCATTCGGCTCTCTTTCGGCCTTCCCACATACCTGTGGCGGCATGCAGTGGCGTAATCGAAAGGGCCTCGTTCAGGACTCACAGCAGCGGGACTGTCCGGGACTTTCACCCGGTTCCCTGTTAGCACCCGTGGGTGACCAAATCGGGTGCAAAGGTACGATTATTTTTGAAATTATATATAAATAGAAAAGACATCCTGAGATGCCTTTTCTTGCGTTGTCCTACCAGGATTCGAACCTAGACAAGCAGAACCAAAATCTGATGTGCTACCATTACACCATAGGACAAAAACGGATGCAAAGATACAAGTTTTTTTTTATTTGATTTATTTTCTTATCTTTGTTCCAAAATGTTTGTTGTGCTGTTGCGTCTTGTTTTTGTCGCAACAGTATGTAGTATAATTGATTATGAAAGGAATTGTTCTGGCTGGTGGCTCGGGCACGCGTCTCTATCCCATTACCAAGGGTGTGAGTAAGCAACTGCTGCCTATCTATGATAAGCCAATGGTCTACTATCCCATCAGCGCGTTGCTGCTGGCGGGTATCCGCGAGATTTTGATTATCTCCACTCCCAATGATTTGCCGGGTTTCCGACGCCTGTTGGGGGATGGTAGCGACTATGGTGTGCATTTTGAGTATGCCGAGCAGCCTTCGCCCGACGGACTGGCGCAGGCGTTCATTATTGGCGAGAAGTTCATCGGTGATGACAGCGTCTGTCTGGTGCTGGGCGACAATATCTTCCATGGTAGCGGGTTTACGCAGTTGCTGCGCAACGCCGTGCGTGCCGCCGAGGAGGAGAAGAAGGCCACGGTGTTTGGCTATTGGGTCAGCGACCCGGAGCGCTACGGCGTGGCGGAGTTCGACAAACAGGGCAACTGCCTGAGCATAGAAGAGAAGCCCAAGGAGCCCAAGAGCAACTATGCGGTGGTGGGACTCTATTTCTACCCCAACAAGGTGGTCGACGTGGCCAAGCACATCAAGCCTTCGGCACGTGGCGAGCTGGAGATCACCACTGTCAACCAACGATTCCTCATGGATGGCGAGTTGAAGGTGCAGGTGTTCGGTCGTGGCTTCGCCTGGCTCGACACGGGCACGCACGACTCGCTCAGCGAGGCGTCGACCTTTGTCGAAGTGATTGAGAAACGTCAGGGGCTGAAGATTGCCTGCCTGGAGGGCATCGCCTACCGCAATGGCTGGATTGACGAGCAACGGCTGAAGCAGATTGCACAGCCCATGCTCAAAAACCAGTACGGGCAGTATCTGTTGCGCGTCATCGACGAACTGAAAGAGGAGGTCAACTCGGAAACCTTCAGCAAAAGATGAATTTGAATGCGTGAATGCTTGATAAATAACGATATAACGAAATAACGAAATGACGATAAATAAATAATTGAATATGAATATCATCATAACCGGTGGAGCGGGCTTTATTGGAAGCCATGTCGTGCGGCTGTTTGTCAACAAGTACCCGCAGTACAAGATTATCAATCTCGACAAGCTGACCTACGCCGGCAACCTGGCCAATCTGAAGGACATCGAGTCGAAGCCCAACTACAAGTTTGTTCGCATGGATATCTGCGACTTCGACGGAGTCTATAAGTTGATGCAGGAGGAGCGGGTTGACGGCATCATCCACCTGGCGGCTGAAAGCCATGTGGACCGCAGCATCAAGGATCCCTTCACCTTTGCACAGACCAATGTGATGGGTACACTCAGCCTGCTGCAGGCTGCCAAGCTGTATTGGGAAAGTCTGCCGGAAAAGTATGAGGGCAAACGTTTCTACCATATCTCGACCGATGAGGTCTACGGTGCGTTGGAGATGACGCATCCCGAGGGTGTCAAGCCCCCGTTCACCACCAAGGCTTCCAGTGGCGAGCATCATCTGGCCTACGGGGAGAAATTCTTTACCGAGGATTTGAAGTACCAGCCCCATAGCCCTTACAGCGCCGCCAAGGCCAGCAGCGACCATTTTGTGCGTGCCTTCCACGATACCTATGGTCTGCCGACAGTGGTGACCAACTGCTCGAACAACTATGGTCCCTACCAGTTCCCCGAGAAGCTGATACCGCTCTTCATCAACAATATCCGTCACCGCAAGCCGTTGCCCGTCTACGGCAAGGGCGAGAATGTGCGCGACTGGCTCTATGTTGAGGATCATGCCCGTGCCATCGACCTCATTTTCCATGAGGGCAAGGTAGCGGAGACCTACAACATCGGTGGCTTCAACGAATGGAAGAACATCGACATCATCAAGGTGGTCATCAACACGGTCGACCGGCTGTTGGGTCGCCCCGAGGGTGCCGACATGGATCTCATCACCTATGTCACCGACCGCGCCGGCCACGATATGCGCTACGCCATCGATAGCAGCAAGCTGCAGCGCGAGCTGGGCTGGGAGCCCAGTCTCCAGTTCGAAGAGGGCATCGAGAAGACCGTCCGCTGGTATCTCGACAACCAGGAGTGGATGGACAACGTCACCTCGGGCGACTATATGAAGTATTACGAAGATATGTACGGGAGCCGTTAGTTAGCTAAACTAAAAAGTAAAAACTAAAAACTAAAAAATTTGCGGCTAGTACATTTGTCGATTCACGATTCACCAGAAATACGCAATCAAACAATCAAAAGATATGAACCTTACAACATCATTTGGTGGTCTCACCTTGCGCAATCCCTTTATCGTTAGCAGCTGCTCCTTGACAGCCCATCCCGAGAAGAACCTGGAGATGGAAAAGGCAGGAGCCGGCGCCATTGTCCTCAAATCCATCTTTGAGGAAGAGATTATGGCGCAGGTGGGTAATATGGACCACGATCCGCTGGGTATTTCGGGGTACGACTATGTCAGTTTCTATCAGAAACAGCACTGTCTCGACGAGTACTGCCGTCTGATTCGCGACACGAAGAAGGTCTGCAGCATTCCCATCATCGCCAGTGTCAACTGCTTCACGGGTACCGAGTGGACGGTCTACGCCAAGATGTTCCAGGAGGCCGGTGCCGATGCCATCGAGCTGAATGTGATGCGTATCGTCAGCGACTACGACTACGATTACGGTACACTGGAGCAGCAGCATGTGGAGCTGTTGCGCGCCGTGAAGGCGGTGGTCACCATCCCCATCATCATGAAGCTGGGTCACAGCTTTACCAATGTGGTGCCGTTGGTCAGCCGTCTGCGCTCCGAAGGTGCCGCCGCGGTGGTGCTCTTCAACAAGATGTGCCCGCTCGATTTCGATATCGAGAAGTTGTCGGTGCGCAGTGGCGAAGCCTTGAGTAACGGCAGTGAACTGTCTGAGGTGTTACGTTGGACGGCGTTGACGTCCGCCAAGCTGCCTGCCATGCCGTTGCTGGCGTCGGGTGGTGTTGTCGATGGCAACGCTTTCGTCAAGGTGCTGCTGGCTGGTGCCACAGCCGCCGAGGTCTGCTCGGTGCTCTACAAGAAGGGTGTCTCGGCCATCACCGACATGGTGGCGGAACTCAACGATTGGATGGTGCGTCACCATTGCGAGAACATGGAGCAGATGCGTGGCCGCCTCAACGCGGCGCACCGCCAGGACGGCGACCGCTTCGAGCGCATCCAGTTCTTCAGCAATATCTCCCAAGCAAAGAACGAGTTGAACTAAAGGTTATTGCGTTTTTTTCGTTATAACGTAATTACGAATTAATTCAGATATTCCTTGTCCCGTTACATTCGGGATAGGTGGAACAACTCCAGAACGGTTTTCCGGAGTTGACGCCTTTCTTGGCCATGCGTTTGATCATCGGCTTGCCGCACTTTGGACAGGCGGGTGCCCCATCGGTGATGCTCTTTTCTGCTTTGGCGGCAAGTCGTACAGTGGTGAGCGCTTCGGTGAAGCCGCCCTCCTCCCTGAAATTGGCCAATTGACTCTCGATCTGCTTTCCCAACATAAGCATCAGTCGGTTGCAGAGGATTAGGATGCAGTTGGCCGACACGATGGAGTCGTCGCTCCCGAACCATTGGTTAAATTTGTGCTTCTGTGTCAGGATATGGAGGCTGCTTAGGTGCTGGATGTCATCCTTATAGGTGGCACGGTCAAGGATGATGTTGCTTACCTCACGGTACTCCACCGAATGGATGGACCAGGGAATCTGCTCGTGAAGCATGAGCCAGTTGAGGTAGTCGTTGGAGAGTTCGGCCATGCTGGCCTTTGCCACGTCGGTGAGACGCATCTCGGTCTCCTTGGATGTGGTGTGGCGTGAGTTGCCCTCGGCGATGTTGGCTGCTGCGGAGCGGGCGGCTTGTGTCATCTGGTCGTATTGTCGGCCACACGGGTCGTTGGTGTGGTCTAGAAAGCGTGTGCAGAAGTCTTGCGTGGCCAACTGGATAACGTTGGCCATCACCCACGAATCCAGCCAATAATAACCAGGGCTGTTGATTTGCATGGTGGTTTGTTATTTGTTGTTGATTTGTTTTCGTTATTACGTTATAACGTTATTTCGTTATTACGATTTCATTTTTTCGTTATCACATTATCACGTTATAACGATAATTTTTTATCCCAGCATCCAGCTGGCCAACAGCCATGTTGCGCCGGCGAGGAGCCAGGCTATCACACATTGGTAGATGACGACGAAGAACGCCCATTTGCCACCTAACTCGCGACGGATGGCGGCGATGGCGGCGACGCAGGGGGTGTAGAGCAGGCAGAATACCATCATGGCGAGTGCCGATGCCGGGGTGAGCAACGTGGCGCAGTCGAGCACACCCATGGTTGCAACAACACTTTCTTTGGCGAGGAATCCGCTCACCAAGGCGGTAACCAGCTGCCAGTGGCCCAGTCCGATGGGACGGAATAGCGGCGTCAGCAGGTTGGCAATCCAAGCCAGGATGCTGTCGCCCTCGTCGACCATCTGCAGCCGGAAGTTGAAGGTCTGCAGGAACCAGATGACCAGTGAGGCGATGAGGATGATGGAAAAGGCGCGTTGCAGGAAGTCTTTGGTGCGGTCCCACAGCAGGTGACCCACGTTGCGCGGCTGCGGCATGCGGTAGTTGGGCAACTCCATAACGAAGGGTGCCGGCCTCTCGTTGCGGTGGCTCATTTTGACAACTAGCGCCATGGTGACGCCAGTGGCGATGCCCAGCAGGTAGAGTCCCGCCAGCACCAGTCCGCCGTGACGAGGGAAGAAGGTGGTGGCAAGGAATACGTAGATGGGTATCTTGGCCGAGCAGCTCATAAAGGGCGTCATGAGGATGGTCATGCGACGGTCGCGCGAAGAGGGTAGGGTACGTGTCGCCATGACGCTGGGCACGGTGCAGCCGAAGCCGATGATCATGGGCACGATGCTGTGTCCTGTGAGACCGACATGACGCAGCAACTTGTCGGTGACGAAGGCCACGCGTGCCATGTAGCCGCTGTCCTCCAGCAGGCTGAGGAAAAAGAAGAGCACGATGATGATGGGCACAAAGCTCACCACGCTTCCGACACCGCCATAGAGGCCGTCGGTGACCAGCGACTGGATGCCGGTGCCTACATGCCACCGTTCCATGGCGCCGGCGGTGAGGTTCGCCAGCCAGTCGATGCACTGCTGCAGTCCGTCCTGCAGCGGCACGCCGATGAAGTCGATGGAGAGCCAGATAATCAACGCCATCAGGGTGATGAACAAGGGGATGGCGGTGAAGCGTCCCGTGAGTACCTTGTCCATCTTGCGGCTGCGCAGCGCCTCCTTGCTCTCGCGGGGCTTGACGACGGTGTGGGCGCAGAGGTGTTCGATGTAGTGGAACCGCATGTCGGCAATGGCGGCGGCGCGGTCCAGTCCTCGCTCTTGTTCCATGCGTGCTATGCGTTGGTTGATGGAGTCGGTGGTGGTGGCGTCGAGTTGCAATGCCTCTTGCACCTCCGCGTCGCCTTCCGCCAGTTTGTCGGCCGAGAAACGCAGTGGCAGCTGTGCTACCTCGGCGTGGGTGGCGATGTCGTCCATGATGCCGTGCAGGCAGTTGTGTACGGCACCACCGTGGTCGTCGGCACTGCAGAAGTCTTGCATCAGCGGGCGCTCCTGGTAGTGGGCGATATGCAGCGCATGTTCCACCAGCTCTTCGATGCCTTCGTTCTTGGCGGCCGAGATGGGCACCACGGGGATGCCGAGCAGACGCTCCATCTCGTTGACGCGGATGGAACCGCCGTTGTTGCGCAGCTCGTCCATCATGTTCAACGCCAGTACCATGGGGATGTCCAGCTCCATTAGCTGCATGGTGAGGTATAGGTGTCGCTCGATATTGGTGGCATCTACCACGTTGATGATACAATGGGGATGTTCTTTGAGTAGGAACTGACGGCTTACACGCTCCTCCGCCGTATAGGGCGACAGCGAGTAGATGCCCGGCAGGTCGGTGATACGGGTGTTGGGATGCCCTTTGATGGCACCGTCTTTGCGGTCGATGGTTACCCCGGGGAAGTTGCCCACATGCTGGTTGGAGCCTGTCAGCAGGTTGAACAGCGTCGTCTTGCCGCAGTTTTGTTGTCCGGCCAAACCAAAGGTGAGTGTCGTCTCCTTGGGCAGCGGATGTTCGTCGTCCTTGGTGTGGTACACGCCCATCTCGCCCAGTCCGGGGTGGGCGTTGTGGTCGTGCAGATGCTCTAAATAGGCGGTACTGTCGGAGTGGCAGGAGGTAGTGTAGTTATCGTCGGTCTGGGGTTCGATGTTGATCTCCTCGGCATCGGATTTACGCAAAGTCAGCGAGTAGCTGTGCAGCATCACCTCCACAGGGTCGCCCATGGGGGCGTGCTTGATCATGCGTACCGTGGTGCCGGGTATGAGACCCATATCCAGGAAGTGCTGACGTCGCGCACCTTCGCCACCGATGGCGGTGATGCGGGCCACTGCACCTATTTCCAGTTCTTTAAGTGTCATAGTAAGGAATCTTTCCAATGCAAAGATAAACCTAATGTTTGAAATGGTCTATCGCCAATAGTAGTGAATTGAGGAAAAACAAAAGGTTTCAGCGTTTACTGAAACCTTTTGTTCTTGTTGTCCAACCAGGACTCGAACCTAGACTGGCTGATCCAGAGTCAGATGTGCTACCATTACACCATTGGACAATGGCTTTTTCTCTTTCAAAAGCGGTTGCAAAGGTAGCACTTTTTCTCAATACTGCCAAATTTTTTTTCAAAATCTCATCTTAAAGTCCTAACGCACTATTAGACTAATTAGACTAATAGGACCAATTAGACCTATTAGTCTAATAGTACCTAACGCATTCCCAAGGCATCTTACAAGGAGTCACCGGTCTCCGACGAGCCGTCTTTGGCATTTCTTTCCAGTTCCATTTTGCCAAAGCGCAGCGTGATGCCAACCGAGATATATCGGCTGTTGATCATCTTGCTGGTGCTCTCGCTCAGGTAGTAGGGGTTGGTGTTCTCCGATCCCGATCCGTAGCGGGCACCCCAGTTGAAGAGGTCCTGTACGTTGACGAAGACCGACAGCTTGCGTTTGAAGAAATCACTGCGGACGCCAATATTGAACCAGTAGCGCGCTTTCTGCTCGCTCATCAGGCTGATGGTGGGCGATGAGTAGTTCAGCGACATGGTAACCTGGTATTGGTCGAAGACTTTAGCCCATCCGTTGATGCGAGCGCTCCACGACCATTTGTTGTTCTCGTAGGACTGACCACGGTAGTTGTCGAGGTGATAGCCGTAGTTGTATACGTTGGCGTAGAGTCGCACATTGAAGAAGCCCGTCGGGCGATAGGTCATGTTGAGCGAGGAGCCATAGCGCCACGACGATCCCATGTTGTAGGGTGTGGAGTAGCTGACGATGCGCTCCAGCAGGTTGTCGTATTCGGCGTCAGTCAGCGAACTGATTTCGTTGGTGCTCCAGCGTCCGTAGGCTTCAATGCCTACATTGCCGAAGGTCTCGAAGAATTTCTGCCAGCCAGCCTCCAGCGAGTGGGTGTAGCTGGGTTTCAGCCCGTCGGGGTTGCCGGTGCGGTAGGAGTCCTCGCCGTAGATCTTGAAGCGGGTGACATCCTCCTCGCCGGCGTGGCTCATACGCATGGTGTAGTTGAGCTTGTAGTTGTTCATGTCCGCCGTGCGGTAGGTGAGGTGGATGGATGGACGGAGACTGTGGGTGAAGAAGGAGCTGTCTGTCGACGGCTGGATGTTCTCGCTGTAGCTATAATAGGTGCGACCCAGTTCGTAGCCCAGTCCGCTGCTGAGGGTGAAACCGCCCCAGCGGTGCGTCCAGTTGACATCGACGCTGACGTTGGTCTCCTGTCCGTTGAAGTGATAGGTGCGCAATGCATCGACGCTGTCGTAGTTGCTGCCACCATCGTTGGAGTAGTAGCGACGGTAGTCGTTCTTGCTCTGCTGGTGGTCGGCACGCAGACCATAGCTCAGTTCGCCGTCTTTCGAATAAGGACGGTTGTAGCGTGCGTCGAGACTGAGACCGTAGCCATAGTTGTCGGTTTTCAGGTAGCGGTCCTCGTTCTTTCCAGGCAGACTGTAGGTGGTATAGGTGCGGTCGTAGTAGTCGTCTCCAGCGTTGCGGTTCAAGCGAGTGTTGATGCCGATACGCAGGTTGTGTCCTTCGTTGTCGAATTTCTTGGTGTAGTCGGCACCGGCGTGGGTGAAAAACGACGGGGTAGTGGCGGTGTCGCCAATGGTGTAGGCCAGGATGCTGTCGCCGATGGTGGTGTTGTAGAAGGTTTGGTCGGTCTGACGGTAGGAACGGGCGCGGTTGTAGTTGTAGAAACCGCCGGCATTGACGGACAGCTCGCTCATGGAGTCAATCTCGTAGTTGAGGTTGGCAAAGAAGTTGCCGCTGCTACTGATATTCTGGCTCTTGGAGGTGTCGCCCTGATAGAAGGTGGTGTCGTAGTCTTGTCCCCGCACACCGCCGGCGCGGTCGTTGCGGCGCATCGACCAGCTCTCGCTGGTGTTGTCGCGCTTGGAGTAACGACCCGAGGCGAAGATGTTGAAGCTCAGTTTCTCCTTGGCCCACATATAGCTGATCCAGGGGCTGACGAACGGCTGGTTGGAACCATTGACACCGAAGCTGACAAACTGGTTGCTCTTAATATGGGCGGAGGTGATGATGTTGATGACCGCCTCGGCGTCGGTGGCATATTTGGCCGACGGGTTGGTGATGGTCTCGATGCGGGCCAGTGCGTTGGCGGGCAGCGTCTGCAGGTAGGTTTTGAGGTTCTCTTCCGTCAGTTTAGATGGCTTGTCGTTGATCCAAATCTCCACGCTGCTCACACCGCGCAGGGTGATGTTACCTTCCACGTCGACCTCCACGCCCGGGGCATTCTGGAGGGCGTCCTCGGTGGTTCCGGTCTGGATGGAGGGGTCGTCGCTGACATTATATATCATCTTCTCACCGTCCATGGCGTAGAGCGGCCGGTCGGCGGAGATCTGTACCTCCTGCAGCGTGGTGGCACCCTGTTTCAGTTTCAGTGTGCCCAGTGCGGTGTTGTTTTCCACGGTGAAGGGGTGGTAGTAGTTGCGGTAGCCGATGGCGGAGACGCGCAGCAAGTATTCGCCGGCGGGCACGCCGTTCACCTCGAACTCGCCGTTGAAGTCCGACGAGGCACCTTTGACAAAGGTGCTGTCGGCGCGCTCCAGCACGCTGACGTTGACAAAGGGCAGCGTTTCGCCGCTGACGCTGTCGCGCAACGTGCCAACCACCTTGTAGGTGTTGCCGATGATTTTCTTACGCACCGTCTTCTGCTGCTGTTGCTGCTGGTTGTTTTCGTTGTTTTGTCCGGGGAATCGACCAGGGCGAAAACCGCCGGGGCCACCCATCGGAGGACGGCCGCCGCCTGAAGGAGGACCGCCGGGCTGCGCTTCGGCCACGAGGGGTAAAACAGCTATGGACAGTAAAACAAAAATGGAGAGCGTGCGGATGAAACGAATGTTGCGCATAGAAAAATGAATGTTTTTAGTGGTCAGTGGTCAGTTGTTAGTGGGAGCACATTAAACGTTAAACATTAAACTTTAAACGTTATTAAAAAAACAAAGATACGAATAATTAGTGTTAGATTAGTAAAATAACTTTCACCCAGAAACTAAAATTCTCAATTCTCAACTCTCAATTCTCAATTTTTCTGTACCTTTGTAATTTTGAACAAGTATGATTGCCTGTACACGTCATATTCTGGACAATGGGTTGACCGTTATCTGTCACCACGAAGCGGACACCCCGCTGGTGACGGTGAACCTGCTCTATGGCGTGGGTTCGCGCGACGAGAATCCCCATCGTACGGGCTTTGCCCATCTTTTCGAACACCTGATGTTTGGCGGCACCCGGGCGGTGCCCGACTACGACCTTGTGGTCAATGGCATCGGCGGCGAGTCGAACGCTTTCACCAACCTCGACTATACGAACTATTACCTCACGGTTCCAGCACGACAGCTGGAGACGGCGTTGCGGCTGGAGGCCGACCGTATGCATGGACTCGACCTGTCGCTCGAGCGGCTGCAGGTGCAACAGCGGGTGGTGACCGAAGAGTACCACCAGCGCTATCTCAACCAGCCTTACGGCGACGTGTGGATGCTGCTGCGTCCGCTCAGCTATCGGCAGCACCCATACCGCTGGTGCACTATCGGTGCCGACATTGCCCATGTGCAGGAGGCGTCGCTGGATGATGTGCAGTCTTTCTTTGAACGCTACTACCGCCCATCCAACGCTATCCTTTCGGTGGCAGGTGCTGTCGATGTGGCACAGACGCTGCGGTGGGTGGAACAATGGTTCGGTGGCATTGCCGACGGTGGCGACCCCTGTCGCGCACGGCATCTGACACCTGAACCGGATTCCGATGAGCCCTGTCGGCAGACCGTGCAGCGTCCTGTGGGTGCCGACGCTTTCTACCGCACCTACCTGATGTGCGACCGCCACGATGCGCTGTTCCCGGCCATGGACCTTGTCTCGGATATTCTCTCCAACGGCGATTCGTCGCGTTTCCACCGCAGGCTGGTCAAAGAGCAGGCGCTTTTTGCCGAACTCGACGCCAGCGTGACGGGCGACGTGGACCGGGGTCTTTTTCTGATTTCCGGAAAGCTGTGCGACGGTGTGGCGATGGCCGATGCCGAACAGGCGGTGGATGCCGAGGTGCGACAGTTGTTGGAACAGGAGGTGACGGACGACGAGCTGGAGAAGGTGGTCAACAAGTACGAGTCCACGTTTCTCTTCTCCCACTACCGCGTTGCCGACCGCGCCCACAGCCTCTGCTACTACCAGTGGCTGGGCGACCTGCAGCTGATCAATACCGAGCCGGAGCTGTACCGTCGGGTGACCCCCGCGATGGTCCGTTCCGCCGCCCGGCGCTATCTGGAACCCTGTCATGCCAACACGCTGCACTACTTGCGTGGAGCGGCGACGGACTGATGGATTATTATGAACTATGGGATTGATGAATAAAAACAAAAAACCTTTAGCTGAACGGCGGCGGGCTTTCCGAGCCCGTTGGGTTATGTTTTGGGCCAAGCTTCAGCCTAAGGTATATAAGATTATTCATTATATTGTATTCTCGCTTTTGCTGCCCAAACGTTTTCGTGGGGCGACGAAGCGACAGATCTATACGGTGATTTTCCAGGCCGACACGCCGGCGGGCAAGCGGTTCGACGTGTGGCTGCTGGTGGCCATTCTGGCCAACACGTTGTTGCTGATGGTCGACAGCATCATCACCAATCCTGTGATGCGTATCATTGTGTCACTGCTGGAGTGGGGTTTCACCATCGCTTTTACCGTGGAATATTACCTGCGTCTCTACTGTCTCAAGAAGCCACGCAAGTATGTTTTTTCGTTCTACGGCATCATCGATTTGGTGTCGATTCTGCCTGCCTATCTGAGTCTGCTGTTTCCGGCTACCCACTCGCTGATGGTGCTGCGGTTGTTGCGTATGCTGCGCATTTTCCGCATCTTCCACATGCAGCGCTTCCTGTATGAGGGTCATCGATTGATGAACGCATTGCGCAACAGTTTTGCCAAGATTCTCATTTTTATGCTATTTGTCTATATCATGGCCGTTATCCTCGGCACGATTATCTTCATGGTCGAGGATGGCTATAATGATAAGATTACCAGCATCCCCAGGGGTATTTATTGGGCAGTGGTGACGCTGACCACGGTGGGCTATGGCGACGTGACACCGGTGACGCCGGTGGGACAGTTTATCGCCATTGTGATTATGATTCTCGGTTACTCCATCATAGCCGTCCCGACAGGTATTGTGGCGGGCGAGACGATGGCCGAGCACCGTCGTTCGAAAGAAGAAGAGGCTGAAAATGATTTGCATTGGGCCTCATGGCTGGAACAGTTGCATTCCATCAACGAAGATGATGTAGGCGAAGATGAGTCGAATTCCATACATTGATTGAATAGTAATGTTAATCGTCCAAAATACCATCGTGTCTGACGACATTGCCGATTGCTGTTTTGACTGCGACTTGCAGTGCTGCAAGGGACAGTGCTGTGTGGAGGGCGACTGTGGGGCGCCACTCGACAAGGAGGAGATTCCTGTGCTGGAACGCATACTGCCCGACGTGCAGCCCTATATGACTGAGGCGGGACGTGCGGTGGTCGAAAAGACAGGTGTGTGGACCTACGATAATGCGTGGGAGCCATGCACCCCGCTGGTCAACAAGCGGGAGTGCGCGTTTGTGGCGTGGGGCGAAGACGGTACCGCTTACTGTGCCATTGAGCAGGCCTACCGTGACGGGAAGATTGACTTCATGAAGCCGGTGTCGTGTCACCTCTATCCCATCCGTGTCGACAACTACGAGGAGTTTGCCGCTGTCAACTACCACCAGTGGGATGTCTGCTGCAGCGCCCGCAAGAAGGGTGCCGCCACAGGTGTGCCGCTCTACCAGTATCTGCGTGAGCCGCTCATTCGCAAGTTTGGTCAGGACTGGTACGACGAACTGCTATCGCAAATCACATCGCAACCCTAATTACATATTATTATCTTACACTTTACTTCCCATGTCCCGTCGTAAAAACTATTGGCTCTGCTTTGGTCTTATCGCCGCCATACTGATCATCGACCAGATTGTGAAGATATGGATAAAAACCACGATGCGTATCGGTGAGGAAATACCGCTGATTGGAGATTGGTGCCTCATTCATTTCGTTGAGAATGAGGGTATGGCTTTCGGTATGGCCTTTGGCGGACATGTGGGTAAGATTATTCTTTCGCTGTTCCGTCTTATCGCTTCGGCGGCGATTCTCTATTACCTTTTAAGACTTATCCGCCGCAACCAGACCCGCACCTCGCTGCTGGTCTGCATCAGCCTTATCTTCGTGGGGGCTATAGGCAACCTGATTGACAGCTGTTTCTATGGGCTCATTTTCAATGAGAGTTACTATGAGGTGGCCACACTCTTCCCGCCCGACGGTGGTTATGCACCGTTTCTGCAGGGACGGGTGGTCGATATGTTCTATTTCCCTCTTATAGACAGCCAGTGGCCGTCGTGGGTACCTTGGGTCGGAGGCCAGCGCTTTGTCTTCTTCAACGCCATCTTCAATGTGGCCGATTCTGCCATCACCATCGGGGTTATTTGGCTACTGATTGACCAGATGTTCTTTGGTCGCAATAAGAAAAATGTAGTTGAGAAATCTGTGCAATCGTCTGATAATTAGTCAATATTGTACAGGTGCTCCTGTGTGTGATAAAAAAAATTTGGTAGGTTTATAAAAAACTTGTACTTTTGCAAATGAATTAAGGTTAGACGTATGTCAACCGATGATTCGATGGCGTTGTAGCTCAGTTGGTAGAGCAGAGGACTGAAAATCCTTGTGTCACTGGTTCAATTCCAGTCAATGCCACTCAGGAAGCACCATGTGCTTCCTTTTTTATTGGATATAGGACTAATTGGTCTAATAAGACTAATTGGTCTAATGGGTCCAATAGGACTAATTATCCCTCCAGCCCTTAACCCCTCCAAGTTTTAAACCCTTAACCCTTTAACCCTTCAACCCCTCCCATCCATGCACACCTTACCTATCCAACTGCGCTTCAATGATGTCGATGCCATGGGGCATGTCAACAATGCTGTCATCATGGAGTTTTTTGACCTGGGCAAAGCCCGCTTTTTTTCTGACCGCGGCATCCATGCCGAGGAGGGAGACTTCACGGTGATGGTGGTGCATGTCGAGGTCGATTTTCGCAGCCAGATACACATGAACGACGAGATAGCCGTCGAAACCGAATTGGAGCGTATCGGCAACAAGAGTCTTCATATCCTGCAGCGGGTTGTCAAGTCTGACGGCACCCTCTGTGCCGAGTGTCGCACGGTGATGGCCGGCTACTGCCGTTCCACCTCCACCAGCGCCCCCATACCTGATGATTTCCGTCATCTTTTATCGTAACAACCATGGAAACAATCAAGAAAATTTATAAGATAGGCTTCGGGCCGAGCAGTAGTCACACGATGGGTCCCCATCGTGCGGCGGAGATGTTTAAGAAACGCACGCCCGACGCGGCACGCTACAGAGTGACGCTCTACGGTTCGCTGGCGGCTACTGGAAAAGGTCACCACACCGACTTGGCCATCAGCCGTGGTCTGGCACCCAAGAACACCGAGATTGTGTGGCATGCCGACGAAGTGAAGCCGTTTCATCCCAACGGCATGCTGTTTGAGTCCATCGACGAGCAGGGTGGAGTGACCGACTCGTGGCTGGTGTACAGCATCGGTGGCGGCTATCTGGCTACCGAGGAGGGCGAGGTGCCGCTGGGTATCACGCCGGAAGGGGAGGCCTACCCGCACAACACGATGCAGGAGATAATGGAGTATATCGATCGTGAAGGACTGAGTTTTTGGGAATACGTGGAGCAGTGCGAGGACGGCAGTCTGTGGATGTATCTCGAAGAGATGTGGCAGCAGATGCAGCAGACCATCGAGGAGGGATTGCTGGATGACCGTGTCATTGCCGGCGGCCTGCATCTGCGTTCCAAGGCACACCAGTACTTCATTCGTGCATCGGCTTTCAAACCGTCACTGCAGAGTCGTGCGCTGGTCATCGCCTATGCCCTTGCCACCAGCGAACAGAACGCCTGTGGTGGCCGTATCGTCACCGCACCCACCTGTGGCAGCAGCGGTGTGCTGCCAGCGGTGCTCTACCACTTGAAGAAAAACCACGGATTCAGTGACCGTGAGATCCTGCGCGCCATGGCCACCGCAGGTCTCTTTGCCAACATCATCAAGCACAATGCCAGCATCAGCGGTGCCGAAGTAGGATGCCAGGGTGAGGTGGGCAGCGCCTGTGTGATGGCTGCCGTGGCCAGTAACCAGCTTTTTGGCGGTAGCCCGAAGCAGATAGAATACGCTGCTGAGATGGCGATGGAGCACAACCTTGGCTTGACGTGCGATCCGCTGTGCGGACTGGTGCAGATACCCTGTATTGAGCGCAACGCCATGGCGGCACTGCGCGCGCTGGATATCAATATTTATGCCATAATGAGCGACGGACGACACCTTATCTCGTTCGACAAGGTGGTGCGTACCATGAAGCTGACGGGCAAGGATTTGCCCAGTCTCTACAAAGAGACCTCACTGGGTGGATTGGCTATAGACTAATCCCTTTATTTCCTTTCACGAATAGAAACGGCAAAGCCGCCGCAGGGCGCCATCTTTAACTTGAGGGTGCTCTTGGAGGTGACTTTCTGGTTGGCGATGGTGTAGGCGTAAGGATTGTAGGGTAGATGAGCGTCGTTGGGGAGACCGCAGGCATTGGGTGCATCGGCGTAGATGACGGCATCGTAACTTTTGCCTTTCTCCAAGAAGTCGAGTTTCACGCTGACCTCGCGGGCATTCTCATCGGTGATGCCACCAACAAACCACGTGTCCAGTGGTTCGAATGCACCATAGTCTGGATACAATATTGAGGTAGTATCACCGGGAATGGCGTATATAGGCTGGAGCGTGTCGGGAATGGCTAGGACGAAACGGGCGGCGCCACTGATGACGCCTTTCTTACCGTCGGGCAACTTTCCTACCCCGTCGGCGGCCTTGTTCAACGACGACACCTTCGGCTTGCGGGCGGTGACGATATAGTCACCAGGCTCTGCGTAGAGGTAGATGCTGGTATCCCAGTCGACGGCGACATCCTTGATGAACTGGAAGGCGTCGAGATAGGGTTCGTAGTGCTCGGGGAAGTCGGCGGCCATCTGCAGCGGCGAGTAGAAGGTGACGTAGAGTCCCAGCTGGTTGCAGATGGTGTGGCTCATCTTCTTTCCCCAGGGGACAATCTTGCCCATGTCGGGCTCGAAGATGCCGGGCGTGTAGTCCATCGGGCCACCCTGCAGACGAGTGAAGGGCAGGATGGCGGTGTGGCCGGGATGGATGCGCTCGCGGAACTCGGTGCCCATAGCACTCTCGTTGCCAATCATATTGGGCCATGTGCGGCAGAGACCGGTGGGCCGCACCGCTTCGTGGGCGTTGACCATGATATGGTGCTTGGCGGCCTCGACGATGGCATAGTGGTAGTGGTTGTTGATGGGCTGACTGTAGTGTCCTTCGGCAAAGGGGATAATGGTGCCCACATAACCACTCTTCACGGCGTCGTAGCCGTATTGGTTCATTAACGTATAGGCTTTCTCCATCCAGCGCTCGTAGTTTACGGTGGAGGCGCTGCTCTCGTGGTGCATGATAAGGCGGATACCCTTCTCGTGGGCGTACTTGTTGAGCGCCGGCAGGTCGAAATCCGGATAAGGTGAGAGGAAATCAAAGACAAAGTCTTTCTGCTTGCCGTACCAATCTTCCCAGCCGATGTTCCAACCCTCGATGAGCAGGGCATCGAAACCATGCTTGGCAGCGAAGTCGATATAGCGGCGCACATTGGCGTTGTTGGCGCCGTGGGTGCCGTTAGGAGTGGCGTGTTCGAAGTCGGTCTCTCCGAGCTTTACTGAGGGAAAGTCGTTAGTATAGTTCCATGTACTCTTGCCGTTGATCATCTCCCACCACACACCCATGTACTTCACGGGGTGAATCCACGAGACATCCTCGAGGGCACAGGGCTCGTTGAGGTTGAGGATAAGGCGCGAGCGCAGCACATCAGTAGCCTTGTCGCAGACCATCACTGTGCGCCAGGGGGTGTGGCAGGGAGCCTGCATACGCCCCTTGTAGCCAGCTGCATCGGGACAGAGATGTGCTCGTAAATAAAACGCATCTTCATTCCATGTCAAATCCAAATGCATGGTGGGGAAGTCGAGCGTAGCAGCTTCGTGAATATTGATGTAGAGACGTCGTCCGTTTTCATTTGAAGGGCCGTCTGTAGACCAGTATCAGAGAAGCTTTTCCAAGGCCAGCCGCCATCGGTATGCGAACTGTCGTGAAGTTCGCGCACCTCGCTTAGGCGGCTTTTTGTGTAGTTGAATTCTTGAGTGTCGTAGTCTCCTGGTATCCACCATGCAGTGTGGTCGTCGGTCATCACAAACTGCGTCAACTCCTCCTTGAACCAGAAGCAAACCAGCGCGTTGTCGACACCATTGTACCGCATCGGGAACTCGTAGCGGAAACCGAGGCCGTCGTCGTAAAGGCGAAAACGTATCTGCATTACGGTCGGCAGAGTCTTTGAACGCCCGTCGGCACTCGTCACAACTCCCGCGGGCTGCTCCAGCGTCACCAGCATCTCGTTGTAGTGGTTCCGGATATTGGCCTCCTCGCCCCACACGGGCTGCCACACTTCGTCGAAAGTACTGCGTTCCAGATCCTTCAGCACGAAAGCATGAGCCAGGTCGTCACGCCACTCCAGGGTGAAACCCATCTTCGACGGCAGTACCACCGGCTTTCCGTCGCGGTAAAGGGCGTACTGCGGACAGCCGTCGACCAACATGAACCGTAGTTCCATTCGTCCGTCTGGACTTTGCATCGAAACGGTGTTGGTGTACCAGGAGGTAGTCGCCGATAGGGCGGCCAGATTGGACGAGAGGAAGAGGCAAAGCAGACAAGTGAGCCGTGCAAAGATTCGTTTTTTCATAAGATGGAGTGTGTTTTTAATAACAGGCACGGAGGATTTCCAGCACCTCCTCGGTGGTAGGTGTGTGGTAGCCGCCAATCTTGTTGGCGCTCTCGGCGATGAGGGGCAGCATCTCCTCGGTGGCTCCCACCTCGCGCAGTGTCTGCGGGATGCCCAGCTCGGCGATGAAGTCGCTCAATCGGTCGATGCCTTCTAGCGCCACCTGTTCGTCGCTTTTGCCGGTGGGGTCAACGTCCCAGATATTGCGGGCATAGCGCACAAAACGGTGTAGTCCGTAGCGATAGATATGGCGATAGTAGGGTACGGAAATGATGGCTAAACCGATGCCGTGTGCGCAATCGGTATAAGCACCCAGCTGGTGTTCGATTTGGTGTACCTCCCAGTCCTGTTTCTTCGACACGGCGAGTATCTTGTTAAGTCCCATGGTGGCGCACCACATGATGTTGCTGCGTGCTTCGTAGTTGTGAGGGTCGCGCAGGGCGGCGCGCGCGGCGCTGATAAGGGCGCGCATGTCACCCTCGAGCAGATAGTCGCTCACGTTGTCGTCGTCGCCACCGAAATACTGTTCCATCAGGTGCGAGAAGATGTCGAAGATGCCGCTAACCATCTGATATCTTGGTACGCTATAGGTGAACTCGGGATTCAGGATGGAGAAACGGGGGTTGAGGTCGCCCATGGGGAACACGCGCCCCTGCTTGATTTTCCTCTCCTCGTTGGTGATGACGGCCCCGCTGTTCATCTCCGACGCCGTGCCGGTCATGGTGAGGATGGTGCCGATGGGGGTGATGCGGCCGCTCACGGCTTCGCCTTGCATCCAGTATTTCTCCCAGGCGTCGCCGTCGCAATAGGCGGAGGCGGAGATGCCTTTGCAGCAGTCGATGACGGAGCCGCCGCCCACGGCCAGGATAAGGTCGACATGGTTCTCCCGCACCAGACGGGCACCTTCCAGTACCTGACTGTAGCGTGGATTGGAATTGATGCCCGACAACTCGCAGACATTTTTGCCGGTCTCTTTCAGCACTGCGATGACTTGGTCGTAGAGGCCGCTGGCCTTGATGGAATTCTTTCCGTAGACGAGCAGCACGTTGCTGCCGTAAAGCCGCAGCTCCTCGGGAAGGTGCTGCATGGCGGTGCGTCCGAAATGGATGCGTGTGGGGTTCTCAAAGGTGAAATCGATATTCATATTTTCAGAGGGTTTGAGGGTTTGATGGTTTGAGGGTTCGAGGGTTCAAGGGTTGAAAGGGTTGAAAGGGTTGAAAGGTTCGAGGGGTCGAGGGTTTGAGGGGTGAAAGGGTTTTAGAGGTTTAATGTTTTACGTTTAATGCGTCCATTGGCTCCTCAATGTTGCCGAGCTCAGTTCACCATTCAAAATTCGAAATTCAAAATTTGTTTTTTCCACAGGTGCAGTGTGCGCAGCGACCGGTCTTGGGGTCGGCGTTGGTACAGGGTCGGCGGAACGACTTGCTGCGGTGACACAGTATCTTGATGCCCAGTCCCGCCATCAGCAGTGACAGGCAGACCATCGTGGCGACCAGAACAAATATTAGTGTTTTCATATAATAGGTGATGCAAAGATACTCTTTTTCGGTAACAAATCATTGTTCACAACTTGAAAATAGGATTTGTTTTCGTGTTGATATAGTATTGTACTTTTGTCAAAAATTTGCAACGCGTTGTCTGAACCATGAGGAAACTGCTTTTTGCTCTATTGCTACTCATGCCTTTTACTTTTTGTAAGGCACAAACTCTTGTTTATCCTTCCACCCATCATTCATTGGACTTAGGCTTTTCTGCAGGTACATGTCTCTATATGGGAGAGTATGACTGGGAGGCTGGTTTTAAAGATTGGTGGAGCTTTCCTGCGCTGGACTTTTCGGCTACCTATTGGGTAACCCGATGCATTGGTGTCGGTGGTGATGTTTTCTTTAGGAAATACAAGGGTTTAGGATCACCTGAGGATATAAAGGCTACTTTTGGAAGGACTGGTGATCCCATGTATGGTGGTACAGCTTATTCACAGGCCACGGGCTCCTATATGGGCTTTGTGGCCAATGGTTGTCTGGATGTTACCCGCCTATTCCATTGGGATGTGCGTGGGGAGTTCCGGTTTGTGATGTTTGTCGGAGCGGGTGCTGTCGTCGCTATGAAAGCCGCTACGCATGCCATGGATTGGACAGCGCAGGGTGGCTTCCGTGGTCAATGGAAACTGACAGACCAATGGGATCTGGATGCGACAGTCACCGGTTCTTTGATTTCGGATAAGTTTGATGGGGAGTATGGCCCGGTGAGTGACAATAATATTCCAATAGATGGAACAATGGCTTTTTTGCTGGGTTTTACCTACAAATTGTAGATTTATTTTCTGGATTATAAATTAATTAGTATTTTTGTAAAATAAATAAAGGGGTGGATTTTGTGTTTTTGATTGAATTTGTGTAACTTTTATTTGTTTATTACGTATATTAGAAAAATTAAAATACATTTTTGAAACGAAATTCTATTATGAAAAAGTTTTATGTGATGTTAGTTGCGATGAGCATGATGGCTTTCGCCAACGCTCAGAACAACCGCACGACGGTTACGGAGACCACCACGGATGGCTCCACGCACACCGTCACAACTACTACCTACCAAATGCAGACTGTTGCTAGTACCCGTTTCGCCAACAACTGGGAGATTGGTTTGTCCGTGGGTCCCTCGTTCTATATTGGCGAGGAGGATTGGCATGCCAACTTCCTCGATTGGTGGAGCGTTCCCGCCGTCGACCTGACCATCACCAAGTGGGCTAGCCCGCTGTTGGGTCTCAGTCTGGGTTTCTCCTATCGTCCCTACAAGGGCTTGAGTCCTGTCGGCGATGACAATTGCACTTTCTATTCAGACAGTGACAAGCAGTACAAGGACTTGAATTATGTCTCTTCTACTGGTGGTTATCTCAGTATGAATGTTTACGGTTCATTCAGTATCTCCAACCTCATCTATGGTGGCTACGACGAGAGCCGTCGTTTCAACTTGGTGGGATTTGTTGGTGCCGGCTTGCTGATGGCCGTGCAGACGGATGTTACCCAGTTTGGCGCCGCCATGCAGTTGGGTCTCCGCAACCAGTGGCTGCTCAGCAAACGTTGGAGTTTCGATCTAACCCTGAGCGGTTCGCTGATTGCCGAAGATTTCGATGGCAAAGGTTGGAGCAACCACGATCAGAGAAACCATATCGATGCTGACAACTTCCCGCTGGATGGAGCCTTCTCCGCTTTGGTCGGTGTGACCTATCGTTTCGGCTTCGACAAGAACGACCCGACCGCCTACACCTGGGTGCCTGTTTCTACCATCGTCGAGCAGAACACCGATGCTTACGCCAAGAACATCCGCGAGGATGTCATGCGTGAGATGGCCAATAAGAATAATGAGACGCTCGACAAGGTTGCCGCCGCCGCTTGTGGCGCCGGTGTCGATGTCGAACGCCTGACGGGCGACCGCGAGTTGGCTTCGCGTGCCTGCGCCAATGCACCGAAGTATGTCGACTACATTATCCAGAAGCCTGCTCCTACGCCGGACAATACTACCGCCCCGAAGGTGGTTAAGGTTCCGACCAAGTTCTGGGTGCCTATCCACTTCGGTATCGACAAGTGGAATATCACGAACTACGAAGAGGTCTCCATTATCGCCGCTGCCGACGCTATCAAGGATATGCCGGAGAACGTGAAGATTGCTGTGACGGGTTATGCCGACATCCAGACCGCTTCGAAGGAATACAACCAGGCTCTCTCCGAGCGCCGTGCCAACGCTGTGGCCGACATGCTGGTCAACAAGTACGGCGTCAGCCGCGACCGCTTGATGGTCTCCGCCAAGGGTGGAGTGGAGAACATGTGGCTCAACGACAACAAGGTGTCGCGCTGCGTGGTCATCAGCGTGGCTGAATAATTATCGCCAATATCCCGAAAGGGTACAATAATAATGTGGGCGCATCGCACGATGCGCCCACATTTTTTGTGCATAAAAAAATATTTTTATTGAAAAACGATAAATCTTTATTGTAATTCAATAAATATTCTTATCTTTGCATCGAAAACAAGCAGACAAAACCATGAAAACATCCAACAACACTCGTCGCCTGTGGCTGATATACGGCGCTTTCGTCTGTATCGTCTTGTTCTGCGCCACGCTGTTCTTCCTCCGCCTGGTCAGTGCCGAGGACGACTTTTTGCTGCGACAGGTGGATCGCTCATTGGCCGACGACCGTTCCTTTGTTTTGGGCGTCACCGATCTGCCCTGCGCCGAGTCGGATACGACACACACCTATGTGGTGCATGGCACGGATGCCGACGGTGCAATCTTGGCACGTGTGGCAACCTTCGATATGGCGCTCTTCTCTTCCCGCGACGAATGGACCGACTCGCCGATGGTGACGTGGACGGTGGTGCTGCAGGTGGTTGGCATCGTCTCTATGCTGGCCATCATTGTGCTGGTGGTGGTGCTGCTTGCCAATATCAACCGCGCTATTCGTAGCGGTCGTGTGTTCCAGTGGCGCAAGGTTTGGGTGTTCCGCTCCATCGGCATCTTGATGTTCTTGATGACATTGGCTTTCGATACTTCGCTCTATCTCGAACGCCGTACCGCCTTTGAGGTGCTGCAGTCGACCGACTGGGTGCCGCAGGTGCGCTATACCATTCATTTTACCCGTCTATTCTTTGCACTTGTCATCCTCTTCGTGGGCGAGTTGATTCATATCGGCAACACCATGCAGCAGGAGCAGGACCTCACTATCTAATATCTCTATGGCCATTATCGTCAACCTCGACAAGATGATGCTGGATCGCGGCATCTCGCTCCTGGAGCTCAGCGAGCGGGTGGACATCACGCCGGCCAACCTCTCCATTCTCAAGACGGGGAAGGCCAAGGCGGTGCGGTTCAGTACCCTTGAGCGCATCTGTCAGGAGCTGGAGTGTCAGCCGGGCGATGTGTTGGAATATAGGCCTGACGAGACAGTATAAATGCATAATATATAAGGTATACATTTCCTCATTGCACAATATTGAACGTCAAACTCAGAATCACATTAAACGTCAAACGATAAACACTAAACGATAAACACTAAACGTTAAACATTAAACATTAACCATTAAACGTTAAACGTTAAACATTAAACGTTAAACATTAAATGTCAAACGTCACATAACAAACCCAATAAACAACAACCCTTTAATTCTAACCACTATGAAAAAAAGTTTTTTGACGATGCTGCTGCTCCTGTTTGTCGGCAGCATGGCTTTCGCCCAGCTTCCTGGTGGCGACAAGCCCGCAAAGAAATCGGATCTCAAGGCCGCTGTGCCCGTCGACAAGAAGGTGCGCATCGGTAAGTTGCCCAACGGTTTCACCTATTACATCCGTGACAACCGCAAGCCCGAGAACCGTATCCAGTTCCGTATGGTGAGCAACGCCGGCTCCATCCTCGAGGACGAGAGTCAGCGCGGTCTGGCCCACTTCTGCGAGCACATGGCTTTCAACGGCATTGAGGGTTTCCCCCACAACAAGATGATTGACACGCTGCAGAAGAACGGTATCGAGTTCGGTCGTGAAATCAACGCCTGGACGTCGTTCGACGAGACGGTCTACTACGTCAACATGCCTGCCGACAAGCCCGAGATGGTCCAGATGGGTCTGGACATCCTCAATGGCTGGGCCGGCAACCTGCTGTTCGATCCGCAGGAGCTCGAAGACGAACGTGGCGTCATCCATGAGGAGTGGCGTGGCGGTCAGGGCGCCAGCGAGCGTCTGCGCGACAAGACCTGGCCCATCATGCTGAAGGGTTCGCTCTATGCCGAGCGTCTGCCCATCGGTCTGGAGAGTGTCATCATGGGTTTCAAGCGTGACGACATCGTGCGCTTCTACCACGACTGGTATCGTCCCGATATGCAGGCTGTGGTCATCGTTGGCGACCTCGGTGGTGCCAAGGGTGTCGACGAGATGGAGGCCCGCGTGAAGGAGATTTTCAGCAAGCATGCTGCCCCCGTCAACCCCAAGCCGCGTCCCACTTTCGATATCCCCGGCAACAAAGAGCCGCTCATCGCTATCGCTACCGATAAGGAGGCTACCTCCACCAGCCTGATGTTCTTCTGGAAACACCCGAAAGCCCCGCAGGGCACCATCGGTGACTACCGTCAGAGCCTCGTCCGTCAGCTGATCAACAGCATGCTTGACGACCGCTTCAACGAGCTGTGCGAGAAGGCTACCTCGCCCATGATGGGTGCCGGTGCCGGTTACGGCGGATTCCTCGGCCGCAGCTGCGACGCCTTTATGGCCTCCGGTGCCCCCAAGGAGAATCGCATCGAGGATGCTACCCGCATGATGCTCACCGAGCTCTATCGCGTCGACCAGCACGGTTTCCTCCAGAGCGAGCTCGACCGTCAGAAAGAGGAACTCATCAGCCGCTACACCAAGATGGCTAAGGAGGAGAACAAGACCCAGAGCAACAGCTTGGCTCAGGAATACACCAACAACTACCTGGAAGGTGAAGTCATCCCCGGCATCCGTTGGGAGTGGCAGCGCGCCAAGGAGTTCGTCCCCGAAATCACCCTCGAAGAGGTCAACGCTATGGTCCAGCAGTGGATTACCGAAGAGAACTTTGTCTACTATCTGACGGGTCCCGATCAGGAAGGCTACCGCTTCCCCACCGAGGCCGAGGTGCTGAAAATATACAACGAGACCAAGAATATCAAGACGGAGCCTTGGGTCGACAACTTCAAGGATGAGCCCCTCTTCGCCAAGGAGTTGCCCGCTGTGAAGAACTACAAGATGACCCGCGAGAACACCGCGCTGGGTTACAAGGAGTACACCCTCCCCAACGGTGTCCGCTTCATCGTCAAGAAGACCGACCTCAAAGAGGATGAGATTCTGATGAGCTCGTTTGCTTGGGGTGGTACCTCGCTCTATGAAGACAAGGATGCCTACGCCGCCCAGTCGGCCGACGGTCTGATCGACGACGCCGGTATCGCTCAGTTCAACTCCACCCAGTTGCAGAAGAAACTGAAGGGTGTCAACCTCTCCATCAGCCCCAGCATCAACGAGCTGTCGCAGGGCTTCTCGGGCAACTGCTCGCCCAAAGACCTGGAGACGATGCTCCAGCTGACCTACCTCTACTACGATGCTCCGCGCAAGGACCAGGAGTCGTTCGACAAGAACATCGACGCCCTGCGCAACCAGATCAAGTTTGTGGCCCAGAACCCGCAGTTCGCCTTCCTCAAGAAATTCTACGAGACGGCCTATCCCAACGACAAACGTCGTGTCCTCCTGCCCACCGAGGAGCAGATCAACTCGCTCTCTTTGGACCAGGTCTATAACATCTTCCGCGAGCGTTTCCACGACGCCTCCGGCCAGATCTTCTTCTTCGTGGGTAACATTGCCGACGGCGACGTCGACATGATTGCCAAGTATCTGGGCAACCTGCCTTGCGATGGCAAGCAGGCTAAGGAGAAATGGGTCAACCGTTCCGCCAAGTTTGCCAAAGGCGTGAAGCACGAGACCGTCTACAAAGGTGAAGACAACCAGGGTATGCTGATGATCTACGGCGAGACCGAGAAGTTTGACGCTTCGATGGAGAACCGCATGATTGTCAACCAGCTGAGCGAAGCCATGTCCATCACCGCCCTCGAGGTGATCCGCGAGAAGATGGGTGGCACCTACAGTCCTTCGGTCAACATCGACTATGAGATCATGCCCGACAAGTCCTTCAACTGGATGTTCTACATCGGCTGCGATCCCGACAAGGCTGAAGAGGTCGAGGCTGCTGCCATCGAAATCGTCAAGCAGTACCAAAAGAATGGTCCCGATACCGCTACCCTCAACAAGGTGCAGCGTCAGATGATCCACAACCGCGAGAACGCTATGCAGAACAACGGTTACTGGCTGGGTCAGATCTCGGGCAGCTATCAGTACAACGAGAACCGTGACAACAATGCCTCCATCGAGGACTACAGCCGTCGTGTGAACGCTGTCACGCCGAAGCAGGTGCGCGACATCGCCAAGAAGTACATCAAACTCGACAACTATGTCGTCGTGATGCTGAAGCCTGAAGCTGCAGGCAAAACGGAATAAAACACGTTACACGTCTTTTCAATGTGTTGAGTCGGATGCGGCGCTTGCGCCGCATCTGACTTTTTTAGAAATGATCAAAACAACCCCCATGTCTGTTACTATCCCCTTCATGGCTGACTGCCTCAACCACCGTCGTCCCGACACCCACAAGGGTGACTACGGTCATGCCCTGCTTGTCGCCGGCAGCTACGGAAAAGCCGGTGCCGCCATCCTGGCGGCACGCGCCTGCCTGCGGTCTGGTGTGGGCCTGCTCACCGTCCATGTGCCACGACAGCTGGTGCCACTCCTGCAGGTCGCCGTGCCCGAGGCAATGGTGTCGGTTGATAAGGACGACGTCTGTTTTACTTCGCTTCCGGATAATCTGGAACGCTATAATGCTGTAGCCATGGGGCCGGGATTGGGCACTTCGGCGGCCACGCAACAGGCGGTACAGGCCTTGCTTATGGCGGTGCGTTTTCCGCTGGTGCTCGACGCCGACGCACTCAACTGCATCGCTCGGGCGGGGATGCTGGCAACCATCCCGTCGCAGTCGGTACTGACACCCCACGACGGCGAATACAGCCGCCTCTTCGGTGAAGCCGAAACAGCGGCAGTCGCCATGCAACATCAGCTACATATCGTCCGCAAGGGCCATCATTCTCGCATCTATTGCCCCGATGGCACCTGTTATGTCAACGACAGTGGCAACCCCGGTATGGCCACGGCGGGCAGCGGTGATGTGCTCACGGGTGTCATCCTCGCGCTGCTGGCGCAGGGTCTAGCCCCCGACCAGGCAGCCCGATTGGGAGTCTACCTCCACGGCAGGGCAGGGGATATCGCAGTGCAGCAGCAGTCCCAAGCCTCGCTCATCGCCTCCGACATAATCGAGACACTGAAAACAGCAACACGGGGTTGAAGTAACGACATACGGAATAATTGCAGCAGGGGTGGCCATCCGGCCACCCTTGCTTTTTTATTAATGCCGACACAATGAATGACAACGTGGTGCGTTATTTTTAATGTAGAACCGTCTGTTCTGCAGTATAAAAGGTGTACCCTAACCCCCTTAATCCCTCAAACCTTCAAACCCTAAAACCCTTCAATCCTCCAAATATGAAAAAACAACTCTTTCTCTTTTTGGGCTTCTGTCTGCTGACACTGAGCAGCGTCTTCGCACAACGTGGCGACAGAGACGAGGACAAAACCCTCTCGCCTTATTTCGTTGTCATTAGCGACAATCCCGAGATCGACGCGCTGCCGCTGAAAGAGACCTCGGTCAACACGGTCATCGTGGGCTCCATCGCCGATGTCACCGTGCGTCAGGTCTACGTCAACAGCGGTAAGAACGCGCTGGAGGCTATCTACACATTCCCCATGTCGACGCGTGCCGCCGTCTACGGGATGCAGATGACCATTGGCAGCCGCATCGTCCGCGCTCAGATTGAGGAGAAGAAGAAGGCGCGTGCCGACTACGAGCAGGCCAAGCAGGAAGGTAAGCGTGCCTCGCTGCTCGAACAGAGTCGCCCCAATGTCTTCACCATGAATGTCAGCAACATTATGCCGGCCGACACCATCATCGTTGAGCTGAAATACACTGAGTTGCTGGTGCCGGAGAAGGGAGTCTACGCCTTCGTCTATCCCACCGTGGTGGGGCCCCGCTACTCCAACAAGGAACGGTCGGACAATGCCCCCGACGACGACTTCGTGCGGACGCCCTATACTCATGCGGGCGAGAAACCGACCTACGGCTTTGGCTACAAACTCGAAATCCGTTCGGGCATCCCCATCCAGGATATTCATTGTACCAGTCACAAGATGAGGGTTAATCACGCCGACCTGCGTCGGGCTACGGTGACCCTTGATCCTTCGGAGACAGCCGGCGGCAACCGTGACGTCATCGTCAACTACTCGCTGCAGGGTGGCCAGATTGAGAGTGGCGTGCTGCTCTACGAGGGCGCCGACGAGAATTTCTTCCTCGCCATGGTACAGCCTCCCAATCGTGTGGCCAAAGAGAATATCCCGCCGCGGGAGTACATTTTCATCGTCGATGTCAGTGGCTCGATGTGGGGTTTCCCGATGGAGGTGACCAAGAGCCTGATGTGCAACCTGATTATGGGACTCAACCCAGGCGACAAGTTCAATGTGGTGCTCTTCTCGAGCAATGCTGACATCTTTAGTCCCACCTCTGTCGATGTCACCGAGGCCAACGTCCAGCGGGCACTCGACTTCATCAAGGGTGCCAACAAGTGGAGTGGCACCGAGGTGCTCGACGCCTTGAAGACCGCCTATGCCATCCCGCTGCCCGACCAGGATATGGCGCGCACCGTTGTCATCGCCACCGACGGCTATGTAGATGCCGAGAGCGATTGCTTCGAGTGGATACGTCAACGTAGCGGACAAGCCAATTTCTTCGCCTTTGGTATCGGCTCCAGCGTCAACCGCTACCTCATCGAGGGTATGGCCTTTGCCGGCGGCGGTGAACCGTTTGTCGTCACCAGCGAGAAGGAGTCCGCCGCACAAGCCAAGCGCTTCCGCGAGTATATCAGCACACCGGTGCTGACGCGCATCAAGTTGGGTGGCAGTTTCAAGGCCTACGATGTCGAACCCGCTGCGGTGCCCGACATGATGGCCGAGCGTCCTATCCTTATCTATGGCAAATACAAAGGCAAAGCCACGGGCTCGCTGACCCTCACTGGCAAGGTGGGACGCAAGGGCTGGAAGCAGAGCTTTGACCTGTCGAAAGTGAAGGCCGACACGGCTAATGCTGCTCTGCGCTACCTCTGGGCACGCGAGCGCATCAAATACCTCGACTATATGGTTGGACAAAATGCCGACGAAACGAATCCCACCGCCAAGCAGATTCTTGCATTGGGACTGAAATACAATCTTATGTCCAACTACACCTCCTTCATCGCTATCGACGAGCAGGTGGTCAACAAGGATGGCAAGCAGGTTGTCGTCAAACAGCCGCTGCCCATGCCCGAGGGTGTGAGCGACTACGCCGTAGGCTATGATGCCGCTCCGATGCTAATGCGTTCGGGAGCAGTTCCCAATGGCAAGGGGATGGTGCTGGAATCGGCTGTTGTCGAACTGGAGATAGAAGAGGATGAGACAGAGGAAGAAGAAATATACTCGTTGGTGGAGACCAACCCGGAGTTCCCCGGTGGCATGGACTCGCTCATCGCCTTCCTTTCGCGCAATATTGCCTATCCGCAGGAGGCCATCGACAACAACGTTTCAGGCAGGGTGTTTCTCTCTTTTGTTGTCGAGAAAGACGGCACCATCACGGATATCAAGATTCTGAGAGATATCGGTAGTGGCTGCGGCGCCGAAGCGGTGCGCGTGGTGAAGATGATGCCCAAGTGGAAGCCCGGCATGATGCAGGGCAAACCCGTCCGCGTACAATTCGCTCTACCTATCAACTTTGTCATCCCCGAGGAATGAGGCTGCAACTGCTCCTCCTCGGACTGGCTACTGCGATGTCGCTCTTCTCCTGCAAGGGGAGGGGCGACATCGACGTTGTTGCGACGGATAGTGTCGCCGACACCATCGAGGTCGATACCATTCCGCGTCGCTCGGTGACTTTTATCTTGGGCCACGACAATAGTGTCTATAACAGATATTATGAAATGGCGGGGCATTACTATCGGATCAATGCCGACGACCGTACCGATGTAGTGGTCGACAACCTCACGTCGCTCAGTCAAGTGATGGACTGGCTGCGTGCCCATCCCGACACTGTCAACCACCGTCCCTACGGCCTCATCAACCTCGTCAGCCATGGCAATGAGTTTGTCGACCTGCAGATGTCCGTCACGCCGCGCGGTCCGCGGACTTCGCCCGAAACGTTACGGCAGGCGTTGGAGCAACGGTTAGTGGTGTCGCCCGACAGCACGCTGGTCGATTCGCTCACCGTGGTCTTCTTGCATGGCTGCGCTGTGGGACAGAACCAAGCACTGCTCGACGTGCTGGCCGAAGCCTTCGGTGGCCACGTCACGGTGATGGCCTCCAAATTATTCGAATACTACGCCTACCTCTCGCGGAACCGCAACCCGCAATCGCTGCGCCACTACTACGCCCGCACCTGGTACGCCTTCCACCATCCCGACTCGGCAGTCGACAACAGTCAGCTGGTGCAGCAGTTGAAACGACGCTATCCTGCCGACAAGGTACGCTGGGAAGAGGGGCTGCGCCGCCGTTTTCAAGACAACCCCGCACAAATCTACCACTTCAGCTTTATCGTTCCCTGCACCTATGAGTATTTCTATGCGCCGGGAGAGTCGATGCCCTCTTTCAACAGCCGTCGCAAGCGGCAGCAGTGGGTGGAACAGAACGAGGAGTTCCGACAGCTGCTGGCAAAGAGCCATGTGCCTGAATCCTATTTCCAGATACGTTTTTATCGGCAGGTAGGTATGAACGACGACGGACAGTCTTTGCAGGGACTGAAAGTCAAAGCGCGAGCCGGTGTCATCTGTCTCATCCAGCCGTTGGTCTATACCGACTCCACGGGCTGTACCTACGCTCCGCAGCGTCCCGCCCATAGTGACACCGCCATCTTCGCCTTCTCCCATTAGCCCGATTGTCAGCGGCTAATTATTTTTTCGAAAATAAATTTGCAGCATCCAAAAAAACGTTGTATCTTTGCAATCGATTTCGAGAGAACGAAACCTTCCTCAATAGCTCAGTTGGTTAGAGCACCTGACTGTTAATCAGGGGGTCGCAGGTTCAAGTCCTGCTTGGGGAGCAACGAGAGCCGCAGCCGATGCGGCTCTTTTGTTATCCGATAGTTATGACACCCAAGAAGATACTCTTTGTTTGTTTAGGCAATATCTGCCGTAGTCCCATGGCGGAGTTCGTGTTTCGTCACCTGGCCGAGCAGCAGGGTGTTGCCGACCGCTTTGTCGTCGATTCTGCCGCTACCAGCGACGAAGAGCATGGCAACCCGCTCTATCCGCCTGCACGCAAGAAGCTGCAGCAGGAGGGTATTGCTTGCGAGGGGCACCATGCGCGACAGATTACGTTGGCCGACTACGATCGCTACGACTACATCGTGGGCATGAATGAGAGTAATATGCGTGACCTGCACCGTATGCTGGGTGGCGACCCGCAGCACAAGCTGTCGATGTTGCTCGACCATACGCCGGCCAGCGATGCCGCCCACCATGGCCGTGGTGTTGCCGACCCGTGGTACACGCGCGACTTCGACACCGCTTATGAGGATATCTACGTAGGCTGCGAGGCGCTGCTATCTAAGTTGAGCATTGAGGATTGAGGGTTGTATGAACTATCTAATCACAGCTCACGAATTTCACAAATCAACAGCTAAACAACGCAACAATTCAACATTTTTCTTTACCTTTGCATCGCAATTCGGAAGGATGGCAGAGCGGTCGAATGCGGCGGTCTTGAAAACCGTTGACCTGCGAGGGTCCGGGGGTTCGAATCCCTCTCCTTCCGCTGAAAACAAAAAAGAGACTTATTGGTCTCTTTTTTGTTTTATCCGAGGCTGGTGAGCAGGTGGAAGATGCCGATGCCCATGTAGTTGCCGAGCATGTAGCCCAGGAGTCCGACAGTGATGCCGAGGACGATGATGTCTTTGTTGCCCAGCAGGGCTGCCACCATGGGTACGAAGGGCGGCGAGTTGATGAGTGAGATGGAACTGACGAGGACGCTGTCGCCGTCAATCTTCATCACTTTGGCCAGGATGACTTGCAGGGTGAGCGAGCCAAAGATGACGAAGCCCAGGTAATAGAGCACATCCAAGCTGCCCGAGAGATCCATCTCGCGTACGTCGCAGCTGTTGGCAATGGCAAAACAGAAAAGATAGACGCAGTAGAGGCCGCACTCGAAGGAATAGGGCTGGCGGCCTTCGCTGTCGGCTTTTGTATTGCGCCGGCGGATGCCTGGCAGCAGCGAGGCGGCGATGGAGAGGGTGGTCAGCGTCAGAATCAGCAGGGTCATGTTTCGTTTGCCGGCAGGCGAAAAGAGGGTGGACACCAAGACGGAGACGCCCACAATCACAGCGGTCAGCAGAAAGGGTAGCCAGAGCTCTTTTAGTATTGTTGATATGTTGAGTCGTTGAAATGTTGAGATGTTGATTTGGCTGTCTGTTGATAAGTTGGGTTGTTGAGTTGTTGGGTTGTTGATTTGTTGAATTGTTGTGTTCTGTGGAGGCAACAGACGGCGGAAGACCACCTTGCCGGCGAAGATGACGAAGACAAGGTAGAGTCCGGTGACAATCAAGTCGTAGGAGGTGATGTAAAGATATAATTCGTTGCTGATGCCCACTGCTTGCGAGATGGCGCCGACATTGGGGATGCCGCCCGTGTAGAGTCCTGTCGTTACCGCGCTGACTTGAGCAAAGCGGGTGGGATTGTCGGGGTCGCGAAAGATGAAGTAGCCAATGATGCAGCAAGCCAGTACGGACACCAGTCCGCAGAGGAACACTTTGACAGCTTTGCCCACCGACCAGCCTTTCAAGTTGCAGCTCATCAGCATGAGCGGTATGGCGGTGGGTACGGCGACGGTGTTGAAGAGGTCGGTGATGTCGCCCACCTTTTCCGCTGCCGAGAAATGGGTGAAGTTGGCCACCAGAAGTCCGATGATGTAGAGCACCGTCATGGGACTGATGCGCTCAATCCAACGCCAACGACTGCCCAGTCGCATGACGACGATGGGAACGACGATAAGGTAGAGGGCGTAAAGGAGGGAGTGCACAGACTTTGAAAACTAAAAACTAAAAAGTAAGATCTAAAAAGTGGTCAGTGGTTAAAACTAAGATGTTATGATGAGAAGATGTTAAGTTCACAACTTCACAACTTTACAACTTCACAATTTCTCAACTTCACGATTCACTATTCAACTCTTTCGCCAGATAGTATCCCGTGCTGTTGTTGGGCTGTTTGGCCAATTGCTCGGGTGTGCCGGCAAAGACAATCTGTCCGCCGTTGCGACCGCCGTCGGGACCCATGTCGATGACCCAGTCGGCGACTTTCACCACGTCGAGGTTGTGCTCAATGACCACCACGCTGTTGCCGCGTTCCACCAGTCGTTGCAGCACGTCGAGCAGGGCGCGGATGTCCTCGAAGTGCAATCCCGTGGTGGGTTCGTCGAGGATATAGAGGGTGTTGCCGGTGTCGGTGCGTGCCAGCTCGGTGGCCAGCTTGATGCGTTGTGCCTCGCCACCGCTGAGTGTGGTGCTCTGCTGGCCGAGTCGGATATAGCCCAGTCCGACCTCCTGCAAGGTCTTGAGCTTGTTGTATAGTCTCGGGAAGGAGGAGAAGAAATCGACGGCGTCGTCGATGGTCATGTCCAGCACATCGGAGATGCTCTTGCCTTTGTAGCGAATCTCTAACGTCTCGCGGTTGTACCGTTTGCCGTTGCACATCTCGCAGTTGACGTAGACGTCGGGCAGGAAGTTCATCTCGATGGTGCGCACGCCGGCACCTTTGCAGTGCTCGCAGCGGCCACCGCTGACGTTGAAGGAGAAGTGCCCTGGTTTGTAGCCACGGATGCGTGCGCTGGGCAGCTCGGCAAAGAGTCGACGGATGTCGTCGAAAAGTCCCACGTAGGTGGCGGGGTTACTGCGCGGTGTACGTCCGATGGGCGCTTGGTCGATCTCGATAACTTTGTCGATATGTTCGACGCCATGGATAGCCTTGTAGGGTAGTGGCTTTTTGTCGGAACGGTTGAGTCGTTGGCTCAGGATGGGATGCAGCGTCTCGTTGATGAGTGTTGATTTGCCGCTGCCGCTGACACCCGTCACGCAGACGAATACACCCAGTGGCAGATCGAGCGTGACCGATTTGAGGTTGTTGCCCGTGGCACCTTCGATGATAAGGTGCTGGTGGCCTTCGATGCTTCTCCTCTCCGGAATCGGAATGTCGCGCTTCCGTGAGAGGTATTCGAGCGTCAGGCTGGTTGTTATCGGAGTATTCAGAGTACTCTGAGTACTCAGAGTATTCTGAGTATTCGGAATAATCTGATTCTGGGGGTTACCTTGAAACAGCACCTTGCCGCCGTGGACGCCGGCGCCGGGACCGATGTCGATGAGCCAGTCGGCGTTGAGCATCATGTCGCGGTCGTGTTCAACCACGATGACGCTATTGCCAAGGTCGCGCAACGATTTCAATGCTTCGATGAGTTTGGCGTTGTCGCGCTGGTGCAGTCCGATGCTTGGTTCGTCGAGGATGTAAAGCACATTGACCAGCCGCGACCCAATCTGGGTGGCCAGACGGATGCGCTGCGATTCACCGCCCGACAGCGACCGTGTGCTGCGGTTGAGCGAAAGGTAGCTGGTGCCCACATCTATCATAAACTGCAGCCGTGTGCGTATCTCGCCTAGAATCTCGTGGGCGACGGCGGAGCGGGTGTTGTCCAGTCGATCCTCCAATCCCTCCAACTGTTGCATCAGTTCGTCGATGTCGAGGGCTGCCATCTCGCCGATGTGCATCCCGTCGATTTTGAACGCCAGCGATTCGGGACGTAGCCGGTGACCGTGGCACTCGGGACAGACGACGGTGTTCATGAAACTGCTGGCCCATTTCTGCATGGCGGCAGAGCTCTCTTCAGAGGCAGTCTGGACGATGTAGTTCACGATGCCGGGGAAGCCGTTGCCTGTGGCGGCCTTTTCCGAGTAGTCGCTCATGTCGGAATAGTCGCTGGTGCCATAGAGGATGACATCCATCGCCTCGGGGCTGAACTGCTCAACGGGGTCGTCGATGGTGAAGCCGTAGCTTTGTCCGAGACGCTCCAGCTGACGGTAGAGGTAGTTGGTGGCGCTATATTTTCCCAGCACGTCGAAAGCACCCTGGCGGATGCTCTTGTGCCGGTTTGGTATCAGCTTGTTTAAGTCTATTTCGGCTATTTCACCCAGTCCGTTGCATTTGGGGCAAGCGCCATAGGGCGAGTTGAACGAGAAGGTATTGGGTTCCGGCTCAGGGTAGGAGAGACCTGTGGTGGGGTCCATGAGCAGGCGACTGAAATAGCGACAGCGTGCTTCGTCGTCGACATCGACGCTGTTGTCCAGCAGCATCAGCACACCTTTACCCAGCTTAAAGGCGGTGCGCACTGCCTCTTTGAGGCGTGAGGAATGTGGTTTGATATGGATGCGGTCGACCACCACCTCGATGTCGTGTACCTTGTAGCGATCCACCTGCATGTTGACGGTCAGTTCACGCACCTCGCCATCGATACGCACGCGCAGGAATCCCTTCTTGGCAATCTGCACAAAGAGTTCCCTATAATGACCTTTGCGTCGTTTGACCATGGGTGCCAGCACCATGATGTCGTGGTCGGCATACTGCTCTTCGATGGTATGGATGATCTGTTCTTCGGTGTAGCGCACCATCTTTTCCCCGCTGATGTGCGAGTAGGCTTCGCCCACACGGGCGTAAAGCAGACGCAGAAAGTCATAGATTTCGGTGATGGTGCCGACGGTGGAACGGGGATTTTTGTTGGTGGTCTTCTGCTCGATGGCGATGACGGGACTTAGTCCGTCGATGCTGTCCACATCGGGACGCTCCATGTTGCCTACAAAATGACGGGCATAGGAGGAGAAGGTCTCCATGTAGCGACGCTGTCCTTCGGCATGAATGGTGTTGAAGGCCAGACTTGATTTGCCGCTGCCGCTGAGACCTGTGATGACAACCAGTTTGTTGCGCGGGATATCGATGTCGATATTCTGCAGGTTGTTTTCGCGTGCCCCTCGGATGGAGATAGAGGTCATAGTTTCGTGACCAGTTCGTTGGAGTTTTCGGGACGGATGGTGCTCATCTCGGTGCCTTTCTTGATGGGCAGCTTGACGGTGTAGGTCCTGTCGGCTTTGTTTTTGATGGTCTCGTTGATAAGCCAGGGATTCAACTCACGCAGCATCTTGTAGCTGCAGTTGTGTTGACGGGCGTACTCATAGAGGTCGATGTCGCGACCCGACAGGGTGGCTGTCTGTGTGGGAATGGGCGGGTAGAGGTCGCACTGGCGGATGTAGATGCCGTAGTCCTGCGGATGCTGCATAATCTGTTTCACAGCCAGGATGCGGAAGACATAGCGCGCCGTTTCGGGGTTCAGCCGCACATCGTAGTAGTTGTTGACCGACTCCAGTTTGTAGCGGCGTCCCAGTCCGCCTTCGCCACAGTTGTAGGCAGCGGCGGCGCTGGTCCAGCTGCCGAAACGCTGTTTCAAGTCTTTCAGGTAGCGACAGGCGGCTTCGGTCGAGGCCTCAATGTTGTTGCGCATGTCGATGTCGTCGTTGATGGTGAGACCATATTTCTCACCGGTACTTTTGATAAACTGCCAGTAGCCCTGCGCTTTGGCCGACGAGGTGACGTTCTGCAGACCGCTCTCAATGACGCATAGGTATTTGAAATCCTCCGGCACACCGTTCTTTTTCAGGATGGGCTCGATGACCGGGAAGAAACGTCCTGCCCGTTTCATGTAGAGCAGGATGTTGGAGTGCCAGTACATGTTGACCATCAACTCGCGGTCCATACTTTCGCGTACATAATATATATTCATCGGTACCCGTTCGCCGGCGAAATAGAGCGTATCGGGCAGCACGGGGGCATAGATGTGGTAGTTGGCTTTGATGGCTTTGCGGTGCACGTCGTCGTTCGACTCGCGTGTGGTTGCATAAATAAAGACCTCTCCGATCATTGCCAAAGAGGCCAGTACGATGGCTGCAATGGTGAGTTTTTTCACGGTGGTGGGTTGGAGGGTTGGACGGTTTTAGGGTTAAAGGGTTTTAGGGTTGAAGGGTGGGGAAGCAATATGCGACAATCTGGCGGGCTACTTCGTGCTTGTCCATCAGCGGGAGGGAGTGGATTTCCCCGTCGCGACGCAGGATGGTCACTTTGTTGGTATCGACACCGAAACCGGCGCCTTTGTCGCGTAGCGAGTTCAGCACGATGTAGTCCAGGTTTTTGCGTTCCAGCTTGTCTTTGGCATGCCGTTCCTCGTCGTTGGTCTCCAGCGCAAAGCCGATGAGCGTCTGGTCGTCGCGCTTGTGGCTACCCAGCGTGGCCAGAATGTCGGGATTGCGCACCAGTCGCAGCGTCATCTCGTCCTTGTCCTGCCGTTTGATTTTGGTGTCGGCACAGTGGTCGGGACGGTAGTCGGCGACGGCGGCGGCCAGTATGGCGGCATCGCATTGGGGGAAAAGCTGCGTGGCGGCATCGTACATCTCCTGGGCGCTCTCCACGTTGTGGACATTGACACGTTCCGCATGGCAGCGGGCCTGCATAGGACCGGCCACCAGTTCGACGGTTGCACCCGCTTCAGCCAGTGCTTCGGCCAGTGCCACCCCCATCTTACCCGACGAGTAATTGCCGATGAATCGTACCGGATCAATACGCTCGTAGGTGGGGCCGGCGGTCACCAGCACCCATTTCCCCGCAAGGAATTTTGCTTCGGCTGTCGCGGCATTGAAAGCGGCGACGATGGCTTCGGGTTGCGACATACGGCCTACGCCGTTGGTGCCGCAGGCCAGATGGCCGTCGTCGGGGCCGATCATGACGACACCCTGTCGGCGCAGTGTTTCGATGTTGCGCTGCACAGCGGTGTTACGCCACATCTCGCTATTCATGGCGGGACAGACGAAGATCGGTTTGCCGCCTACCGCCAGCAACAGTGTCGACAAGGCGTCGTCGGCAATGCCGTTGGCCATCTTGCCGATGATGTTGGCGGTGGCAGGCGCCACAATGACGGCGTCGCACCAGTCTTTCAGTGAGATATGCTCGGTAGAGTGGTCGTTGGCGGGGTCGAAGAGGTCGCAGTACAGCCGTCGTCCCGACACGGTCTCCAGCGTGGTGCGGGTCACAAACTCCAGTGCATGGGTTGTGGCGACGCATTGCACACTGTGTCCCGCATCGCGTAGCAGTCGCACCAGATGGGGCGACTTGTAGGCTGCAATGCCACCGCTGATGCCGACGACAATGTTCATTGCTTATTCCTGGCTTGTCGAGGAGATGACCTCGTTCTCGAGGGCCTCCATGCGGCTGTCGTTGTTGTTCTCCTTGGCAGGATTGCGATAGTAGAGCTTATGGTCGAGGTACTCGTCGATGGCCTCCAGCGTGGGCTTGGGCATCTGCTCGTAGTGACGCACAATCTCGATCTGCTCGCGGTTCTCGTACAGCTCGTCGGCGTTGTCGTTGTTCGAGGAGAACTCCTCAATCTTTTTGTGCAGCTCGCGCTTCTCGTCGGCGGCAATCTGGTTGGCACGCTTCGAGAGCATGGCCACCGTCTCGTAGATGTTGTCGGTCTGCTGGCTGAATTCAGCCGTGTTGCGTGTTACTGTAGTGTTGGTGACACGTTTTTTCTGATCTTCCATATATCTTAAAATGCGTTATTGCGTTAGTGTGTAATTGAATATCTAAATGCTTATTTCTCACGCATGGCAGCGCGGGTCTTGTTGTAGATTTCCTGGGCTTCCGCCATGTACTTGCTTTCGCGGAAACTGCTTGACAACTTTTCGAAGTCGTTGATAACCTGTTTCAGACGCTCGGGACGTTTCTCTTCGGTACTGTTGATGGCGTATTCGTAGCCGCTGCGCAGCAGGTAGAAGGTGGCGTCCTCGCGATAGGGCGAGTCGGGGTAGTTGTTCAGAAAACTCTGCAGTGAGACATAGGCCGCATGGTACGCCTCGATGAGGTAGTAGCCGTAGGCAATTTCGTAGTCTTTGCGCATCAGTTTGCCACGCATCTCATCCAGGTAGCCATTGATTTCAGGGATGTGTGTGCTATAGGGGTAACGCTCCACGAAATGCTCGAAATCGCTGATGGCCATTTTTGTGGTCGTCTGGTCCAGCGAGTATTCTGGCGACTCTTTGTACTGGCAGTAGGCCGCCAGGAAAGCTGCTTCCTCAGCTCGCTTGCTGTAGGGATATTGCTTGGTAAAACGTTTGAATTGGTAGGCTGCCGAGTAGTAGTCCTTCTCCTGCAACAGCGACTGGCCATAGTACCACACAATGTCCTCGCCGTGTTCCTGCCCGCGGTAGTAAAGGGTCAGGTTCTCAAACACCTGGATGGCCTTGCTGAAACTATTGTTGTTGTAGTAGTTCATCGCAGCCTCGTATTTCTTTTCGAAATCGTTGCTTTTCAGAACCTTTCCTACGCCACCGCAACCGGCCAATAAGATGCAGGTTGTCAGTACAAGAGAGATGATGCTTGTTTTTTTCATGAAGTGCAAAGGTACGAAAATTATCTTGAACAGACGCGCGCATGTCTATTTATTATTTATTAAGGATTTCGGATGGCTGCTAGTCCCGATTTTTTACTTATCTTTGCAAGATTGAATGCAATCGTTTTACTCGATGGATACTATTATTATTCTTGACTTTGGTTCGCAATATACGCAGTTGATTGCACGCAAAATACGTGAATTGAATGTCTATTGTGAGATTCATCCGTTCAATAAAATTCCCGCTTTGACGCCTGACGTGAAAGGTGTCGTGTTCTCGGGAAGTCCTTACAGCTGTACGGCTCCTGATGCGCCGGTACCCGACATGGTGGGTATCAAAGGCAAGCTGCCCTTGTTGGCCGTGTGCTATGGTGCGCAGTACCTCGCCCGTTGGGGCGGCGGTGTGGTGGAACCCTCTGCCACCCGCGAGTATGGCCGTGCCAACCTCTCCTATGTCGATGCGTCGTCACCGCTCTTGCGGGGCGTCTCCGTGGGCAGCCAGGTGTGGATGAGCCACGGCGACACCATTCAGCATGTGCCCGACAACTATCGCTGCATCTGTTCTACGGACAATGTGCGCTATGCCGGCTATCAGATAGAGGGTGAACCGACCTATGCCATCCAGTTCCACCCCGAGGTGCACCACAGCACCGATGGCTTGACGCTGCTGCGTAACTTTGTGATGGACATCTGCCACTGCAACGCCACTTGGACGCCCGCTTCGTTTGTGGAGACTACGGTGGAGCAGTTGCGTGCCCAGGTGGGCGACGACACCGTGGTGCTGGGTCTCTCCGGCGGTGTCGATTCGACGGTGGCGGCGGTGTTGCTCAACAAAGCCATCGGTAGCCGACTGCACTGTATCTTTGTCGACAATGGACTGCTGCGTAAGAACGAATTCCAAAACGTGTTGGAGTCCTATCGCGACATGGGTCTCAATGTGAAGGGCGTCGACGCCAAGTCTCGTTTCTACAAGGCGCTGAGCGGTCTGACCGACCCCGAGAAGAAACGCAAAGCCATCGGCAAGACATTCATTGATGTGTTCGATGCCGAAGCCAAACAGATATCCGATGCCAAATGGCTGGCACAGGGAACAATCTACCCCGATGTTATCGAGAGTAGCTCGGTGAAAGGTCCGTCGCAGACCATCAAGTCGCACCACAATGTGGGCGGTTTGCCTGATTATATGAAATTGAAACTGGTGGAGCCGCTGCGCAGCCTCTTCAAGGATGAGGTGCGTCGCGTGGGTCGCCAGTTGGGTATCAAGGACAGCCTCATCGGCCGACACCCGTTCCCGGGGCCCGGTCTGGCTATCCGCATCCTCGGCGAGGTGACGCCCGAGAAGGTGCATGTGCTGCAGGAGGTCGACGATATCTTCATCCAGGGTCTGCGCGATGCCGATCTCTACGACAAGGTGTGGCAGGCTGGCGCCATTCTGTTGCCTATCCAGTCGGTAGGCGTGATGGGCGACGAGCGCACCTACGAGCGTGTGGTGGCACTGCGCGCTGTGGAGTCGGTGGACGGCATGACGGCCGACTGGTGCCATCTGCCCTATGAATTCCTCGCCAAGATGTCCAATGAGATTATCAACCGCGTGCGCGGCGTGAACCGTGTATGCTATGACATCAGCTCCAAGCCGCCCGCAACGATTGAGTGGGAGTAGGGGTAGATAGTTTAAAGTTTATAGTTGCGAGATAGTATATTGATTTTATGCTGAAACGTTTCTACTTGACGATGCTTATCCTGCTGGCTGGCCCGATCTGTTGGGCCCAGATGCCTGGCGGTGTTCCGGTGGAGCGTTCCACGAAGACGCAGTGGATGAATGGTCGTCAGTTCTATGTGCATGTGGTGCAGAGTGGACAGACCGTCTATTCCATCTCCAGAGCCTATGGTGTCAAAGACTACGATGCCGTTGTCAAGAAAGATATCCATTTCCTTTCGGTGGGCGATACGGTGTGGATTCCCGTTCAGAAGGTGAATGAGAACGCTGCTGTGTCAGCGCAGTCCACGCAGACCCCTTCGAAGGTTACGACATCGGCTCCGGCCACCACGTCACAGTCAAGCTCCACCCAGTCTACTTCACACTCGTCGGCACAGCCCAAACCTATACCGCAGGCCGTTATACGCGACCGCATGAGTCCGTCGACCGTCGTGGTGTCGCTGATGATGCCGCTCTATCTGGATCAGATTGAGTCGATTTCCACCACGAAGTTCGATGTGGAGCAGCGTGGACGCAAGAGCTACAAGCAGTTTGAGTTTATCCAGTTCTACGAGGGTATCCAGATGGGCCTGAATGAGCTGCAGCAGCAAGGGGTCAATGTCCGTCTCAACGTGGTGGATGTCGCCACGCAGGATGCCGCCACCGTCGAGCGGCAGTGGCGCAGCTTCAATGTGGGAGCTTCGGACGTGGTCATCACATTGTTGCCCAAGGAGTCGTTCACCCGTGCCGCACAACTGGCGGCAGACGACCATGTCTTCATCATCAACCCCCTCTCGATGCGCGACGAGATTGTCAACCAGAACCCCTACGTGGTGAAGTGCCAGCCGTCGGCGTCGGCACGCATCCGCCGATTGTTGGAATACATGCGCACCACGATGCCGGGAACTCCGCTCTATATCATCCATTCCAAGTCGAATGCCGAGAAGCCGGTGCTCGACGAGCTGCGTAGCCAGCTCTCGTCGCAGACGGCCATCCGTTACACGTTCTTTGACTGGGCGGCGTCGGGCAAGTTGGCTTCTACGCTCAAAGGCGAGAATAAAATTGTCGTGTTGAGTGTCTATGATGCCGGGCGTGACCGCAATCGGACGTACAACAACACGTTGCTGAGCCGTCTCTCCTCGGTGTCATCCAAGTGCGATATTACGTTGGTGACGCTGGACAACTGGTGCGATATCTATCCCGATGTAGACTTGATCTTCCTTCAGAACCAACATTACCATACTTTCCTCAGCAATGAGTGGGACTACAGCAGCCGTCGCCAGTTGGATTTTCTGCGCGATTTTTATCGGCAGTATCATGTCGAGCCCTCCAACTACTATGCGGCGTTGGGTCACGACGCCATCCTCTATTTTGTCACCGGCATCCACTCGAAGGGAACGGCTTTTTGGCGCAACCCCAATCTGGACCGTGCTCCCGAAGGATTGCTGCGTCCCGCGTCGTTCCACTGCACGCAGCCGGGCAACGGCTTCGAGGGCAACACGGCACTGCTGTTTCGCTTGAATAATTTTCAGTTTTTTGAATGTCGATAACCATGATGCAGACCACCATAAACAAGGAATTCCGCATGACCGGTATGGGTCTGCACACCGGTCGAACGGTCACCGTGACGGTGAAACCCGCACCAGCCGATTTCGGTATCGCCTTCCGGCGTATCGACCGCATCAATATCGTCACGCAGTATGCGCTGGCCACCAATGTCGGCGCCACGTCGCGCGGCACTACGCTGGGTAGCGGTCGTCATTCTATCGCCACCATCGAACACCTGATGTCGGCACTGCATGGCATGCAGGTCGACAATGTGCTGGTGGAGATGGACGGCGGCGAGGTGCCCATCCTCGACGGATCGGCGCGTCCCTGGCTGCTGCAGCTGCACCGTGTGGGTGTGCGTGAGCTCGAGGTGCCGCGCAAGTTCTACGAGGTGAAGGAGCCTATCCACTACGAGGTGGCGGAGACGGGCTCTGTCTACGATCTCACGCCGGCCGACACCTTCTCGGTGGACTGTGTGATCGACTTCCCCAACAGCGTTATCGGGTGGCAGGAGGCCACGTTGAACGATATGAGCGAGTATGCCGCCGGCATCGCCCCTTGTCGCACCTTCGTGTTTCTCCACGAGATTGAACCTTTGCTGCATCTGAACCTCATCAAGGGCGGCAGCCTCGACAACGCATTGGTGTTTGTCAACAAAGAACTGAGCAGTCGCTCGCTGCGTCGTCTGGGCAAGACCTTCCACAAGGATCCGGCGCAGTTCAAGGTTCACGACGGTGTGCTGAATACCACCGACCCCTATTTCACCAATGAGCCGGCGCGACACAAACTGCTGGACTTTGTGGGCGATATCCGCACCACGGGTATTCTCATCAAAGGCCATTTTGCTATCTATAAGCCTGGCCACAAGGCCAACACCATGTTTGCAAAGTATTTAATTGAAAACTATTGTCAATAAATAATTCTTAGTAATAATGACAAAGCTATACGACCTTCATCCCGATGCCCGTGTGGGTAAAGATGTGACGATTTCGAACTTCACCACTATATATGAAGATGTGGAGATTGGCGACGGTACCTGGATTGGGCCCAATGTTACTATTTTCCCGGGTGCCCGCATCGGAAAGAATTGCAAGATTTTCCCCGGCAGCGTGATTTCCGCTGTGCCGCAGGATCTGAAGTTTGCAGGTGAATATACCACTGTCGAGATTGGCGATAATAATGTGATTCGCGAGTGCTGCACCATCAACCGTGGCACCTCAGCTTCTGGAAAGACCGTAATAGGCAACAACAACCTGCTGATGGCCTACGTCCATGTTGCGCACGACTGCGTGGTGGGCGACAACTGTGTCTTTGCCAACAACGCCACGCTGGCGGGCCATATCATCGTTGGTGACTATGTCATTCTGGGCGGCAAGACGGCCATCATCCAGTTTGTCCATATCGGCTCCCATGTCATCACGCAGGGAGGTGCCTTGATCGACAAGGATATACCTCCCTTTGTGAAAGCGGCCCGCTATCCCATCCAGTATGCCGGCGTCAACTCGCTGGGACTGCAGCGTCGCGGTTTCAGTCGGGAGTCCATCGAGAATATCACCGACATCTATCGTTATATCTTCCAAAAAGGCCTCACCATCACGCACGCTGTCGAGGAGGTGAAAGAGCGCTACGGCCACACCGACGAGGGTAAGCAAGTGCTCAGCTTCATCGGCAGCGCCAACACCGGCCTCATGCGTGGCTACACCGGACGGTAAACGGTCAAAATATACCCTAACTTCTTATTGTCTCTCAATTGGAAAGCGACGGGCTGCGCAATCAAACTGTCAAAGGTGTCAAGTGGAATAGTGTCGGCACTATCACCACGACCGTCTTGCACATGCTCAAACTTTTCATCTTGGCGCGTATTCTCTCCAAGAGTGACTTTGGTTTGATCGCCATCGCCACTATGTTCTTGGGTTTTACCGAAATTTTTGCCAACCTGGGACTGGCGACGGGACTGATCCACAAGCAGGATATCACGCGTGAGCAGTATTCTTCTGTGTTCTGGCTCAACCTGTTGTTGAGTGTGACGCTCTATGCCATCCTCTTCGCCCTCACGCCGCTCATCGCTTCCTACTATCACCAGCCACAGCTACTCAAGGTGATACCGCTACTGTCGCTGACGCTGGTTATCAATGCCTTTGGCAAGATGTTCTACACCTTCAAGACCAAGGAGATGGATTTCCGTTTTATCGCCATCGTCGAGGTGACGGGCGTGTCGTTGGGTGTGATCTTTACCATCGTGCTGGCGTTGCGGGGCGCGGGCGTGTTCAGTCTGGTCTATGGCGCCATCCTGCAGGCGGTGCTGACCCACGGCGTCTATGCCGTATCGGGCTTGCGTAGCTATCGTGTCCTTTGGCACTTCCGGCTGGGCGAAATCAAAGAGCTGCTGCGCATCGGCGGCTACCAGCTCTCCACCCAGGTGGTCGACTATGCCGCCACCAAGCTGGATGTCTTCCTCATCGGCCGCTTCTTCAGTGCCGAGGTGCTGGGTGTCTACAATCTGGCTAAAGAGTTGCTTTACAAGGCTGTTCAGTTGGTCAACCCCATCGTCACCGGTGTGGCTGCGCCGGCGTTTGCCCGCTTCCAGGACGACAAGCCGCGGATGCGTGATGCCTACGGCCGTGTGCTTACGCTGCTCTCGTTTATCAACTTTCCCATCTTCTTCGCCGTGTTTCTCTTTCCCGAAGGCATCGTCAGCGTGCTATACGGCAGTGGGATGATGGAGATGGTATGGTTTGTGCGGATTTTGGCGCTGTGGGGAATTCTCCATTCCATTGCCAATCCGATAGCCATCTTGATTGTCTCGCTGGGACGCACCGATTTGGGCTTTCTGTGGATGTGTCTGCGCATGGTGCTGATGCTGATAGGCACGCTGGTCGCGGCACGTATCAGTATCGAGGCGATGACGTGGGCACAGGTGATTATTGCTGTCGTCCTCTTCTTCGGCTGCTGGAAGATTGTGGTGCATCGGCTTATCGGCATGCGCTTTGCAGAATATCTCCGTGCGATGGCGACACCTTTTTCCGCCGCCTGTGTGGCGCTGCTGCTGGCGTTACCATTATTGCTCTGGGGTGATATGGAACGTCCGATGATTTATTTGGCTGACATGGTGATTTTTGGCATTGGTTATCTGCTCTATTATTGGCTGTTCAACCGTGGGTATCTGCGTGAGGTGACAGGCTATGTTTTGAAACGATGAGAATTATTTTCCATATACCTATCCATATCGACCGTTCCGATCCGTCGGCGAGTCAGATTCGTCCGCAAAAGTTGATGGCGGCATTTGCCGAATTGGGTTACGAGGTCGATGTGGTTGAGGGCTACGGTGCGGAACGCAAACAACGCATCGCAGCCATCAAGCGGAATATCCGTCAGGGCGTGCATTACGATTTCCTCTACAGCGAGTCGTCGACCATGCCCACCCTGCTCACCGAGCGCAACCACCTGCCTACCTACCCGTTCCTCGATTTCGGATTCTTCCGTTTCTGTAAGCAGCATGGCATCCCTATCGGATTGTTCTATCGCGACATCCATTGGCGTTTCGCCAACCGCGGTGATGGGTGGAAGAATAGCATGGCTACACTGTTCTATCGCTATGATTTGTGGCAATACCGCAGGTGGCTCGACGTGCTTTTTCTTCCGACGATGGAGATGCGAACCCACATACCAGCCGAGTTTACCTGCCGAGTGGTGGAACTGCCGTCAGGATGTGAGCGTTTGTTGTCTGCGGATAGCAAAAACTGCAAGTCCAGCGACACCGCATCCCTCTCTTTGCTGTACGTCGGTGGTTTGGGTACCAACTACAACCTCAAACCTCTGCTCCAAGCGGTTTCGGGATTGCCGGATGTACGATTGACACTCTGTTGCCGCGATTACGACTGGGATGCCGTCTCCGAAGAATACGCGCCGCTTGTCAGTTCCAACGTTAATGTGGTTCACGAAAGCGGAGAGGCGGTCCGACAGCGGTATCAGCAGGCGGATCTGTTTGCCATGACTTTCTATAATGACTATATCGATTTTGCGGCCCCCTACAAGTTTTTCGAAACAATCGGCTATGGTGTTCCGATGCTTGTCGTCGAGGACAGCTGGATGGCTCGCTTTGTCGAGAGGAACCATATTGGTATGGTGAGCCACAAGGATGCGGCATCCATTCGTGCCGCCTTGGAGCATGTTCTGCAGAATAGGGATATTCTGGCTGCATATAAAGAACACATTGAAGAGGTGGCGGTCAAGAATACTTGGCAAGCCCGCTGCCAGCAAATCGCCAACTCGCTTACCGCATCGTGACCTGTGACCCGTGATACGATTTTAGTCACGCACTCGTTTCACAGGTCACCAATCACCAATCACGCACTTGTCAATAACCAATAACTCATAACCAATTACCCCTAGCCCATAACCCATAACCACTAACCCATAACCACTAACCATTCATTTGTCTTAACTCCTTAACTACTGTCTCCTTTACTTCTTCTCAATAACCAATAACCCATAACCACTAACCATTCATCCCATGCGCCTCCTCCTCATCGCCGACGCCGACAGCATCCACACTCGCCGCTGGGTATCATCGCTCAGTCAGCGGGGTTGTGAGATACTGTTGTTCAATCTGCTGCGGTGCGACTGTTCGTTTTACGACGGGATGCCACATGTTCAGGTCTACAGTTGCGATTTCGTGTTGGATGAGGCGGCAGCCGGCTCGCAGCGCATCGCCGCCAAGCTCATATATCTCAAGGCGGTGAAGCACCTGCGCAGACAGATACGTCGTTTCCGTCCCGACCTGCTTCATGCCCACAACGCCAGCAGTTGTGGATTGGTGGGTGCACTGTCGTGCTTCCATCCTTTCCTGTTGTCGGTGTGGGGTAGCGATGTTTACACTTTCCCCCGTCAGGGAAAACTCTACAACCATCTGCTACGTTTCGCGTTGCGTCGTGCCGACGGTGTCCTGTCTACCAGCCACTGTATGGCGCGCGAGACCAACAAGTATACAGCCAAGCCGATACAGGTCACCCCTTTCGGCGTGGATATGAACCGTTTTGCTCCGATTGCGGCTCCATCGAAGCCTGCCACTTTCGTGGTTGGTAATGTCAAAGCACTGAAATACTGCTATGGTATTGACACGCTTATCCGTGCTTTTGCATTGGTGTGTCGTCGCAACAGCGGAAAGGATATGCGACTACTCATCGCAGGAACGGGCCCCGACCGTGCGGATTTCGAACAGCTCTGCGATCAGCTGGCAGTGCGCGATAGGGTGGAGTTTCTGGGCTTTATCCCCAACGACGAGCTGCCGTCACTCTATGCCCAGTTTGATGTGGCGGTGTCGCTCTCGCGTGAGGAGAGTTTTGGTGTGGTTGCTGTCGAGGCCATGTCGTGCCAGTGCCCTGTCGTTACTTCTGATGCCGAGGGTTTCCAAGAGGTCGTTGCCGACGGCGTGACGGGCTTCGTCGTGCCCAAGGACAACGCGCAGGCCGCCGCCGCCGCCATACAGAAATTCATCGACGACCCGCAGCTGCGACAAACCATGGGAGAGGCGGGCCGCCGCCGCGTAGCGGAACGCTACGACTGGGAGCAAAACGTCGACACGATGTTGAAAATTTACCGTGTGTGAAGAAAGCATCCTGTGGATGCTTTCGATAGCGACCATCGGGAGCGGAGAACGGCACCCTTGAGGTGCCGGCGGTCGTTGACGACCGCTCCGCCGATTCGAATACGGCGGTTATCAAACATGGCTTCACCACACACCCGCCTATGGAGCTGCAGATACGCCGCTCGCCCTCGAAATAATGTTTCGTGTAGCCTCTTCTCGTCAGCGTGACCAGCGGAGACACATAATACACCGGGTCGCACAGCTCGACGACGCTCTGCGCCGAGCCCGCCGCACGCCCATTTGTATATTGTGGATTTCTATATGCAATCATGATTACTCTATGGTTAATTCCCATAGAAAATAATTCTTTCTCTTTCTTCCAAAGGAAGGATTTTCTCTATTCGTTTAAGTTGATTCCGTTGTTTCGGATTTGCAATCCGAAACGTATATGTTGGTGGTTGAAGGCTGCTGCATATCGGTGAGTCTAGTTTTTGTTGTAGGGATTATTCATTCCTGAGGGTGAACATTGCAGATTGCAAATCCGACACAACGGAC
>JAFSYK010000044.1 GCA_017449975.1 Bacteroidales bacterium | reverse complement strand
TCACCTCGTCGTGGCCGACGGTCTCGGCCTGGCCGTTCTCGAGGCGGTTGAGCCGGTCGGTCACCAGGCTGCGGGCCTGCTCGGTGGAGTAGGCTATCGGCGAGGTGCGCTCGGCCATCAGGCGCATCATGTTGCTGTCTACCAGCCGCTGGACCCAGCGTGAAATGGCGCCGTGGTCGGTGAGCATCGGGTCGATGCTACGGAGCTGGTTCTCATTGATATTGACGCTTACAGTACACATGATTGTATCTTTTTATTGTGCTGCAAAGATACATCATTCTCTGCAAACGGAAAATACTTTTCTTCGTTTTTGTCCCAGTATGTCAAAGAACTCTTTTTGTCTCTTTTTATTCTTTTGAGCTTCTATCCTTCGTCCGGGCCGGGAGTGGGGTCGGGCGTGGGGGTCGGGGTGTCGCCGCCGTCGGAGTCGTCGTCGGCGTCCTCTTCCTTGGCCCAGGCGAGGCTGGCACCCTTGATGGCGCCCTCCACCTCGTCGTCGGGACGGAAGTAGAGGCCGGGCTTGACGTCGGAGAGGCGCATCTCCTCGGCGGTGGCGTACCAGCCGCTGCTGCAGCTCGGGTAGAGCTTGCCCAGGGGCCCGAGGTCGACGATGTAGCCCTGCTTGAGCATCCGCGCGGCGCTCTCCATGCAGAGCTCGAGGGCGATTTTGGCCTCGGCCTTGTGGAGCGTGGTGTTGTGGCAGGCCTCGGCCACGATTTCCTCGTAGCCGGCCTTGCCGTTGGTCAGCACGCGGGCGGTGAAGCCCTTCTGCTTGGTCTTCGGGTTTACGTTCGAAACCTTTGAGATTTTGAGTTTTGTTGCCATATTTATATGTATTTATTTATTGTTCTTCGTAAAGGGTCGATTTTTGCATCGACGCGCGTGAGTTTTCAAATTGACGCGCGTGAGTTTTCAAATTGACGCGCGTGAGTTGTTTTTCCGCGGGGCCTCTCTGACGCATCAGAATGCCCTGATTCCCCAAGGTCTATTCTCAATTCGTCGGCACGATGGTGCAGACGATGGTGGTTTGGGTCATGCCCTTGCCCATAAAATCGCCGCTGAAAGAGACTGTGGAGGCAGGAGTGCCCGCCCAGGTCATTGATGAGTGGCTACCACTCCAGCCCGTGCCGGAAGCATGGCAACTGGTGGACGTCACAACAATCTTTGTGAAGTTGCCGAGGGTGGTAGAGAATGTTCCGCCGTCCATGAGGTTGCCGTCATGAGGGTCAATCATGCTTGCTGAGACGGTGACACCGTCTTTTGTGAAACTAATATCCCAACTCCCCCAATCGCTCTGGTTGATGGTGACGACTTTGCTTACCGTCACGGCGCAGGTGGCCGTCACGCCGCTGCCGTCGTTGGCCGTGGCGGTGATGTTGGCGGTGCCTACGCCCACGGCGGTCACCTCGCCCGTCGTGGCGCCCACGGTGGCAACGTCGGTGTTGTCGCTGCTCCATGTCACGCTCTGGTCGGTAGCGTCATCGGGTGTCACGCTGCTCACGCTGAGGGTCTCGGTCGAGCCGGCCAAGATGGTGGTCGCGGCCTTGTTGAGCGTGACGCTCTCGACGAGGACAGCCGACGGCACCTCCGTCAGCGTCACGCTCTTCACGCGGCGGGGGTTGCCGTCGGGCACGAGGGTCACGCTGTCCGTCTCGCTGATCATCAGCGAGTCGCCGTCGATGGCGGCGGTCTTGTCGGTGCCGTTCACCTTCACCGTCCAGCCCGCGGGGATGTTCTTCAGGGCATGCTTCTGGTAGTACTCCACCTGCAGCTCCAGGTCATAGTCCGGCGTCTGCCCCAGCGACCACTGGTTGTCGCCCACCTTCGTCAGCTCGATGGCGCCGCCGCCGGTGGTGTAGAAGTACCTTTTATCGCCATTATATGCGATATCCTCATAGATAAAATAGCGTTCAAATTCATTCTCTTCGTATGATCCTTCATATACTCCGTTCACAAATCTTACGTATTTAGCATGTCCATCTGCTACAAATTCATAATATAGTACGACTATACCGGTACTCGGTACGCCAGCCCAACTCTTTGCCTGATCCTCTGTGACAGCTTGGAAGCCAGGCAATTCGCTCGCCTTAAACAACTCGTCGTCTATTGATGACCAGCCAGAATATAAATCAGAGTTAATCTCTGCTGCCGTCGGGCCTTGCGCCCAGGCTCCCGCGCCGCCGAAGAGCGTCAGCGCCAGGAGCGTCAAAAAACTTTTTCTAAAATGTTTCATTGTCGTTATGTTTTTAATTTGTTTTGAATTCGTTCTTTTCGGGAGTCGCCGTTGGCGAGAAATCCTTCAAATCCTTCAAATCCTTTTTCTTTTTGGGTCGCTGCGCTCAAAATTATAGAAAAATTGGTTTCAAAATTATTCAAAATTTTCTTTTAATTTTCTTGTTCAATTTTCTTTTAATTTTGAGCCCGAAGGGCGACCAATATATTTGTTTGATTTGTTCCGATTTGTGTGATTTCTGCCCGCAGGGCACTCCTTTTCGCCGCGAGGGGTTACTAGTTATCCATAATTAAAAATCAAAATAGTAGTCGACTGTCGACGGGTCAATTGTGGCCGTCGGGGCTACCGGCTCCCAATTATCATCAACCAGTATCCAGTCCCCCATGTATATCACCTTACCATCATTTATTGACCATTGTTCGTTATACATTCGGTCGGCACTGATGGCTTGTTGCCAAGTCTCGCCCTGGTGATAATAGAATTCAGAGCCGCTGATTTCGGCTTTGCGCAGCCATTGATAATATTCTAAGACGACGGGGTGAATAAAATCATCTACAAGCACCTGGTGACCATCAAAATAGAGAAAGGCGCCGTTGGAGGTCAGCCTCACATTATTGCCGTCATGGTACAGCACGCCCGGGTTGTAGCCAATGATGGTGGACCAGGTGTCGTTGTCGGAAGCATAGAGCACCGTCACGCCGTCGAGGATGACGGGGCTCAGCACGGTGACGACGCAGGTGTCCTTCACGCCGCTGCCGTCGTTGGCGGTGGCGATGATGTTGGCGGTGCCGGGGTTGTAGCCGGTCACCACGCCGTTCTCGTTCACCCAGGCCACGGCGGTGGCGTCACTGCTCCAGGTGTAGCTCTTGTCCGCAGCGTTCTCGGGCAGCACCGAGGCCGTCAGCGTCATGGTGCTGTCCACGCCGAGGAAGGCCGTCTGCTTGTCCAGCACGATGCTCTCCACGAGCACCGGCGGCACATACTTCACAGCCTTCACGCTCTTCACCTTGCGGGTGGTGCCGTTGTAGGTGGCGGTGACCTCGGAGCCCGACATCACATTCTCCAGCACCTGGGTGCCCGGCACAGAGACGTTGCCCGAAGCGATGCTCCAGTTGGCAGCATCCTCGGTGCCAGCGGCCATGCGGACGGTGATGGGCACGGGAACCTGTGCGAAGTTGGCATACACCTGATACCGCCCGTTCTGCTGGCAGGTGACGTCGATGCTGGCATCGGTGCCGAGCTCCTCGCCGCCCGCGCCCTTGGTCCAGTTCACGAAGCGGTAGCCGCTGGCGGGGGTGGCGGTGAAGGTGTAGGTGGTCGTCCTGTAGCCGATGCTGCCGTCGGTCACGGCGGCCGAGCCGTTGGTCACGCTTACCGTGCCGTGGCCGTCGGTGGCGGCGTCGTAGCCGTGATAGCGCAGGTAGCCGTCTCCATCCATGCACTCCAGCCCGGAGACCGTGTACTTCGCGCCGTCGGAGAGATAGACGTCGATGTAGCTGTTGTTGTTCCAGTCTGGTTCGCCGCCGACAGACCCTGTCATCGTGCCGTGAAGGTATATGGCACTGTTGGTTTTAAGATTGAAATCTTCGCAGTTCAAAGTGAGCGTGACGCCCTGGTTGACGGTCAGCATGCTATAACCATAGACATTAAAGTCTGTGCAGGTCATATCGCTGCTGAGGGTTCCGCTACTTTCAAAGAAGTCAATAGAGTTTCCAGAGATGTTTGCCTGCGCCCTTGCGGACCCCGTGGCCGCCGCTATCGCCAGCACAGCCATAAAAGTCATCAGTAATCGTTTTACCATAATGTTAAGAGTTAAATTATAAAATTGATAAGTTTTTTTAAGTTTTTAATATGCTATTTTGTTTTTTTAATAAACGCTGGAGGGGGGTTTGGACAAGACAAAACCCAACCGGAAAGGTTTATACAGCCTCTCCCCTATTGTTAAAAAGTCATTTAAGAACATATATAACAATACAATAAGCCGTGAATGGATACACGGGGTTATTCTATAAAGATAGGAAAATTTTTTTAATGCGGGAGGGAGAATGTGTGATAGTGCGGGAGGGGGAGGGATTGGGTGCGGGTTGGGGTTGGGAGGTTGGGGTTGCGGGGTTGGGGGTGCGGTTGGGGGGTTGGGGGCGTACACGGGGGTACGCCCGTACGGTTGAGGTTGGGGGTTGGGGGTACTAATTGGACTAATTGGACTAATTGGACTAATTGGTCCAATAACTCCGATTGTTTGAAAAAAAATCTTTATCTTTGCATTTATAGTTTAGATAAAAAAACAATACTTCTTATTTATTATCTTTTTTATTATCTTTTCATCTTCATTATTAGTTATTTAGCTTTTCGTTTCACTATTTAGTTTTTACTTTTTCGTTTTTACTTTTCACTCAGCTTTTTCGTTTTACTTTCTTTTTATCTATCTATCATTATCATGACATCACAACAATTACAACACAACCCTAACCGTTTGGTTCAGTTCCTGCAGAAACCGATGCGGGAGTTTACCAAGGCCGATATGCTCAAGGTCATCGAAGAGATGGACATTGAGATGCTGAAGTTCCGCTATATGGCGCACGACGGCAAGCTGAAGACGCTGAATTTCATCATCAACAGCATGGAGCACGCCGACGAGGTGCTGACTTCGGGCGAGCGCGTGGACGGCAGCAGCCTGTTCCCCTTCCTGGAGGCCGGCAGCAGCGACCTGTATGTGATTCCGCGTTTCCGCACGGCGTTCATCGACCCCTTTGCCGACATCCCCACCCTGTCGTTCCTGTGTAACTACTACACGAAGGACGGCACCCCCTTCGAAATGGCACCCGAATATACGCTGGCCAAGGCCGGCAAGGCGTTCCGCGAGCAGACTGGCGGCATGGAGTTCGAGGTGATGGGCGAGCTGGAGTACTATGTCATCGCCCCGAAGGAGAACATCTACCTGGCACAGGACCAGCGCGGCTACCACGCCTCGTCGCCGTTCTGCAAGTTCGAGGAGTTCCGCACCGAGGCGATGAAGCTGATCGCCGAATGCGGCGGCCTAATCAAATACGGCCACAGCGAGGTGGGCAACTTCACCGTGGGCGAGACGATGTATGAGCAGAACGAGATAGAGTTTCTGCCCACCACCCTGGAGGACGCCGCCGACCAGCTGGTGATTGCCAAATGGATTATGCGCACGCTGGGCTACCAGTACGGCATCACGGTGACGTTTGCCCCCAAGATCACGGTGGGCAAGGCGGGCAGCGGCATGCATATCCACACCCGCATCAGCAAGGAGGGCAAGAATATGTATATCGGCGCCGACGGCCTGACCGACGTGGCGCACAAGGCCATTGCGGGCATCCTGAAGCTGGCGGGGTCGCTGACGGCCTTCGGCAACACGAACCCGACGTCGTATTTCCGCCTGGTGCCCCACCAGGAGGCGCCGACGAATATCTGCTGGGGCGACCGCAACCGGAGCGCGATGGTGCGCGTGCCGCTGGGCTGGACGAAAGGCAGCGGCAATATGATGGCACACTGCAACCCGCTGGAGAAGAACGATGCGGTGGATTTCTCGCACAAACAGACGATAGAGCTGCGCACGCCCGACGGGTCGGCGAATATCTACCTGCTGCTGGCCGGCATGACGGTGGCGGCACGCTACGGCTTTGAGATGGAGAACGCGGTGCAGTATGCCAAGGAGCGCTATGTAAGCGTGAATATCTTTGAGCACGAAGAGGTGCTGAAACGGCTGGAGGTGCTGCCCGACAGCTGTGTGGCCAGCGCCGAGCTGCTGCAACGCGACCGCGCCATCTACGAGGAGATGGGCATCTTCGCCCCCGCCCTGATAGACGGCATCATCAGCGAGCTGCGCGCCTTCAACGACGGCAGCCTGCGCGCCGAGATAGGCCACGACAAAGAGAAAACACTGGAACTGGTGGAGAGCTTTTTGCATTGTGGGTGATAGTGAGGAATGGGACTAATGGGACTAATGGGACTAATGGGACCAATTGGACTAATAGGACCAATGGGACCAATAGGACTAATAGGACCAATTGGACTAATTGGACTAATAGGTTTAACACTCAAACCCTCTAACCTTTAAACCTTTCAACCATTGGATACTTTGAAATATAACCTGCGGGGCGTTTCGGCCTCGAAAGAGGATGTGCACAACGCCATCAAGAACATCGACAAGGGACTGTACCCCAAGGCTTTCTGCAAGATTATCCCCGACATACTGGGCGGCGACGGCGACTACTGCAACATCATGCACGCCGACGGCGCCGGCACGAAGTCGTCGCTGGCCTGGCTCTACTGGAAGGAGACGGGCGACCTGAGCGTGTGGAAGGGTATCGCTATCGACGCGGTGGTGATGAACCTCGACGACCTGCTGTGCGTGGGTGCCGTGGACAACATACTGCTGTCGTCGACCATCGGCCGCAACAAGCAGCTGGTGCCCGGCGAGGTGATCAGCGCCATCATTAACGGCACGGAGGAGTTCCTGGCGGAGATGCGCCAGCTGGGCGTGGGCATCTACCTCACCGGCGGCGAGACGGCCGACGTGGGTGACCTGGTGCGCACGGTGATCGTGGACTCGACGGTGACGGCGCGCATGCGCCGCGCCGACGTGGTGGACAACGCCCACATCAAGGCGGGCGACGTGATTGTGGGTCTGGCCAGCTACGGCCAGGCGACCTACGAGCAGCACTACAACGGCGGCATGGGCAGCAACGGCCTGACGTCGGCACGACACGATGTGTTTGGCCAGTACTACGCAGAGCACTACCCCATGAGCTATGACAACAGTCTGCCCAAGGAGGTGGTGTACTGCGGCAGCCGCAGGCTGACCGACGCCACGGAGGTACAGGGCGTGGACGCCGGCCACATGGTGCTGTCGCCCACCCGCACCTACGCGCCCGTGATACGGCGCGTGCTGGACGAGTACCGACCCAAGATAGACGGCATGATACACTGCAGCGGCGGCGCTCAGACGAAGGTGCTGCACTTTGTGGACAACCTGCACGTGGTGAAGGACAACCTCTTCCCCACCCCACCGCTGTTCCGCATGATACAGGCCGAGAGCGGCACCGACTGGCAGGAGATGTACAAGGTGTTCAACATGGGTCACCGCATGGAGATCTACACTGACGAAGCGACGGCGCAGGGCATTATCGACATCAGCCGCAGCTTCGGCATCGACGCCCAGATTATCGGCCACTGCGAAGCGATGCAAGGCCACCAAGTGACCGTCAAAAGCGAGCACGGAACGTTTAAGTATAATGGATGACGCCAGTCCGGCGCCCTGGCAGGGCGCCGAAAAAAAAGGCGCCCGGATGGGGCGCCTTTTTTTTATTGGACTAATTGGGCTAATGGGTGGGGGTGCGGGCGTACACGGGGGTACGCCCCTACGGTTGGGGTTGGGGGTGCGGGTTGGACTAATGGGGCTAATGGGGCTAATGGGTCCAATTGGTCTAATTGGTCTAATTGGTCCAATTGGTCTAATTGGGCCAATGGGGCTAATGGGCGGGGGCGCCGATGGCGGGTGCTGGATGGGGTGCTGGGGGCGGGATGGGCAGGATGGGTTTAATGGGCGGGGGGCGCCGCATAGAAAAAAAGGCGCCCGGGGGGGGGGCGCCTTTTTTTATTGGATGGCGGCGGCGATGCGGGCGGCCAGGTCGGCCATCTCGTCGGGCTGCATGGTGATGTGGTGACCGAAGTTGAGGTCGCCGGGGTTGTTGAGCGGCATGAGGTGGATGTGCGTGTGCGGCACGTCGATGCCGACGACGGCGACGCCTATCTTGCGGCAGGGACAGACCTGCTTGAGACCTTTGGCGACCCGCTTGCTGAAGAGGTGCAGACGGGTGAAGAGGTCGTCGTCGAGGTCGAAGATGTAGTCGACCTCCTGCTTGGGGATGCAGAGGACATGACCCTTGACGACAGGGTTGACATCGAGGAAGGCCAAGAATTCGTCGGTCTCGGCCACTTTGTAGCAGGGAATCTCACCTGCCACTATACGGGAAAAGATGGAAGGCATGGTTTGGGAATTGAGAATTGAGAATTGAGAAAACTAAAAAGTAAAAACTAAAAAGTAAAAAAACTAAAAAGTAAAAACTAAAAACTAAAAAGTAAAAAGTAAAAACTAAATAATCCGCGAAGCGAAATAATTTATAAGATTTATAGATTTCGCGAGCGCGAAGCGCGAGCAGGAGAATCCGAGATTTACCGTTCTACTTTTTGGATTTTGAAGGTCATGCGTTATAACGTTATAACGAAATTACGGTATAACGAAATTACGGTATAACGATGCTTTTACCGTTCGACTTTTTGGATTTTGAAGGTCATTTTTCCGGCGGGGACGACGACTTCGACGGTTTCGCCGGCACGGTGGCCGAGGAAGGCTTTGGCGAAGGGCGAGGTGACGGAGATTTTGCCCTCTTTGAGGTTGGCCTCACTCTCGGGGACGATGGTGTAGACCTGCGTGGCTTTGTTCTTGGTGTTGCAGATGGTGATCTTGGAGAGCAGGAGGATTTTGGAGGTGTCGATCTTGGATTCGTCGAGCAGGCGGGCGTTGGAGACCAGCTGCTGCAGACGGGAGATGCGCGCCTCGAGATGACCCTGCGCCTCCTTGGCGGCGTCGTACTCGGCGTTCTCGGAGAGGTCGCCTTTGTCGCGCGCCTCGGCGATGGCGGCGATGGCCGCAGGCCGGTCCACGGTGATCAACTCGTGCAATTCGTCCTTCAGTTTCTGAAGGCCCTCTTCACTATAATATTTGATTTCAGACATGGTGAGAAATGTAGTTTGGGTGAGACTTAAAAATTAGGAAAGGTTGCAGAACAACCTTTCCCAATTAGTGGTTTATGGAATCGTTACGTTTAGAAGTTCAAACTTGCGCCAATGGAATGGGTACCTTTCAGCGGGGAAGCCGTGCGGTAGGAGTAGTCGATGGAAAGCGAGGTGCCGTTGCCCTCTTTGTCCTTCTTGCCGATGGGGATCTTGACAGAGCCGCCGGCGCAAAGACCCGTGTTGGCAGTGGTGCGGTCGCTCTCGCTGAAGATGTTCTGCTGGAAGACGTAGCCGCAACGCAGCTGGAACATGTTGAGCAAGGAGTACTCGACACCCAGGCCGAAGTTGTCTTTCAGGAAGGCGTTGGAGGTGAAGGCACCTGCCACGGTGAGCATCTGATCCCATTTGTCGAAGAGGAAGTCGTAGGAGAGACCGATGTTGAGACAGGTGGGCATCTCCATGTCGACGGAGGGGTGCATGGCCGTAACGGTGTTGTCGACGGTGTTGACGTGGGTGTAGGAAAGACCGGCACCGCTGTATTTGAGGCCAAAACCGAGGTTCTTCAGGCTGATACCGAACTTCAACTCGTCGTTGGCACCGGTGACGTACTGGATGCCGGCGTCGATGGCGAAGCCAGAGGCCGACACGTTGTCGGTGCTCTCGGTGACGACTTTGAGGTTGACACCGCCGTGGACGCTACGGGTGAACGAGTGGGCATAGGCCACGTTGATGTTCATGTAAGAGGGCGAGAAGGTACCGTTCTTGCCAGCATCGGGGCTGTAGACTGTGGTGACGGGGATGTCGCCAAAGCTCATGGCCATGACGGACACACCCATGACACCAGCGTCGAAGACGCGGACCGCCAAACCGAAGGAGTTGATGGAGGCCGCACCCATGAGCCCGCTCTTGCCACCATACAGCTGGGTGTTGGAGTAGGCAAGGTCCATCTTATTGGTGAACGACAAGCCGGCGATGTTGGAATAGAAAGCGTCGATACCACGTACACAGGCAATACCTGAAGTACCCCAACCTGCGCTACGAGCCCACGGGTTAATGAGCAACTCGGAGGCTCCAGCAGTACCTCTACGGTCGTCGTTACCGGCCTGGACAGCCGACACCGACACGGTCGCGAAGAGGACGACTACAGCAAATATTCTAAGAAATGTTTTCATGTTCATTCAAGATTTTAGCGTTACAATGCTTAGTTTAGAAGTGGTAGGAGTTGAGGTCGACAGGACGCATGGTACCAAACCATTTCACGACGCGCTCGCCGATGTTGGGAACCTCGAAGTGGATGAGGTACATGCCGCCGGCGATGGGCAGGCCGTTGTGGTTGTGGAGATCCCAGTCGACAGTGGTGTAGGCACCCGAGGTGGGACCCAAGCGACGCACCAACGTACCGTCCACCGTGTAGATGGAGATGACGGTGTTGGCGGGGACATTGCTGAAACGCACCTTGGTGTCGAGCTGGTTGTCGGTCTCGTACTCAGAGAAGCTGTAGTACGGGTTGGGAGAGACACCGATTTCGCGGAGGATCTGCTCCTTGTAGTCGTCGCTACCCGCCATGGAGGAGTTGGTGCCCACACCGGTCTGGACGGCCAGGTCGGGGCTGATCTCGAACATGTAGCGCGGATAGTCGTTGTTGACGGCCGGTTCGCCCGTCACCGTCGCGGCGGAGGTGGCGTTGGGACCCATGTAGCGGCCGTAGGGAACATTCATCTGGATTTCGACCGTGACGTCGCAAGGAATACCGTTGGAGGCGGAGCCAGCGTTGAGGGCGGCGTCGCGACCCGGGTATTTGAATGCGAACTGGCTGCTGACCAACGGGATGTTGACCCATGCCACCGACGAGAAGAGCAGCGAGATGGAGTCGCGGACCGGGTAGACCTGCGGCAGACCATCGAAGCCACCCGTCACACCACGATAGAGGGTGACGAACTGGACACCGGTCTGGACGGTGTTCATCAGACGGTCGAGCGAGCCGAGCATCTTGTTGGCCCAGCGACCGGCGTCGTAGGAAGGCGTGGTGTAGTTCTGGAAGGTCGGCGTGGAGGAGAAGTTGCTCATGTTGAAGAACTTCTGCGAGGTGGCCTTCATGACATAGATGAAGTGGCGACCGCCCATGATGTAGTTGGAAGAGCCCTCCATGTAGGACTGGACGGGGTTCCAGAGCATGTCGCGGCCATTGTATTGGACGTAGCGGGAGTCTTCGCCGAACATGATGTTCAGACGCTCACCCGTGGTCAGCGAAATGGCGTAGCCGGGGAACCAACCCATACCCATCTCGTCGATGTAGGCGGGGTTGTTGGGATCGTTGACGTTGGCAGCGATGCCGAGGTCATCGACCGTGCGACCCAGCTTGTCGACCGACTTGTGGATACGTTTGTGGAACTTGCGGGCGTTGCCCTCGGACTGGGTGCGGTCTTCGCACATCTCGAGGACCGGGCAGCGGGTCCACTTGGAGGTATCGGCCGTGAGGACGATGCGCACGCTGGGCAGGTCGGAGAGGTCGTTGAGCTGGAGCGCCGTGTTGAGCTGGTTGTTGAGCAGCGAACGTTTGATGAGGTTGTAGGTGCTGGTGGTCTTCAGCAAGCCTTTCTGGCGCAGCGAGTCGATGAGGTCGGCCTCGGCCATGTAGTAGGAGAGGTTGAAGCCCGGGTGGAACTCGTTGGTGGAGACCAGACCGTAGGGACCCCAGAAGCCGTTGACGACGGATTCATAGACGTTGGTGCGGTCGATGGCGTGGTCTTTGTAGTCGGAGTTGGAAGTGGCGGTACCCATCTTGGGGTAGTACTCGCGGTAGTAGTCGGCATCCAGGTAGGTCTCGCTCAGGCTGACCGGAGCGTTGGTGCTGGTGAAGGTGGTGACATAACCTTTGGAGTACTGGGCACCCGAACGGATCCAGTTGGTGGCCATGCTGCCATCGTAGTCGGGCACGCCGGAGAGCCACTGGGTGTAGGGGTTGGCGAACGCCATGGAGGAGTTGAGCACCACGCCGCTCTCGTTGACGAAGCCACCATAATAATATTTGGTATTATTGGAGGTGCAGTTCAGCGGGGTGGCCATGGCCGGCGGATTCTGGATGGAGACGGCGATACCGAGGTCGAGGAAGAGCTGCTCGTTGAAGCGGCCGATGACGAAGTCGGAGTAGACACGATAGACGTTGCCGTAGACGGGCTTGGTGGTGTCGGCGTTGGTGATGAACCAGCGGCTGGCACTGTCGGCACCGGTGAAGTTGATGACGAACTGACCCTGTTTGAGGCTCAGCGGGTCGATGACGCGGACGCTCAAAGGACCGTAGTTCTCGGCGTACTTGGGATGGGCGATGACAGCGGGATGCTGCATGGCGTTGCCCACGAGCTCACCGGGAGCCATGGCGGGCTGGCCTTCGGCACCCATCAGCTCCTCGATGGAGGAGGCGAGCATCTGCAGCTGGTTGGCACCCGAGCCGTAGCCTTCGAGACGGGTGATGACAGGGCTGATGCCGAACTCGGCGTTGATGCGCGTGCCACCGTTCTCAGAGACGGGATCGTGGGGGATGGCCTTGACGGGCGAGATGGTACCACCCCACTCGTTCTTACGACCAGCAAGATAGGTGGTCTTCTGACCATCGAGCTTGGAAGCGTCGGTCTGGGAATATTCTTTGAAACGGTTGTGGGCGTAGGCCACACAGATGAAGTAGTACTCTTTGTTGTTGACCAGCGCGGTGTTGGTACCGGTGGCGAATTTGTCGTTGGTGACGCGGACCACGTGGCGGATGCCCTGGTTGCTACCGTTGACCATGATTTCACCCGAGAGGAGACCCGTGGCCGAGTTCTGGGTGTAGTTGACCAGCTGGGCGATGGGGAGGGTGTGCTCCTCGTCGTAGTAGTTCTCGATGTCGCACTGATAGACCAGCTGAGCCTTGGTCTCGTCCTTGATGTCGGCGATGGAGACGCTGGCGTCTTTCAGCTGATAAATCTGGTAACCCTCGAAGCGATACTGGCGGTCGATGGAGTCGTAGTAGTAGGTCTTGTTGACCTGGGTCTGGGTGCTGAACGAGGTGTCGCCGTGGATGTAGGTGGTGTCACCGGGATAGCCCGAGATACCTTCCAGCACGGTGTACTGTTTCGGGATGGAGGGATCCATCTCAGCATAGGACTCGCCGTAGTTGTTGGAGCCGGGGTTGTCGTAGGTGATGTAGAGGATGACCTCGTTCTTCATCTCCTGGACGACGAGCGTCGGGGCGTCAGGGCCGTCGAGAACCTTGAAGCAGTTGTCGAAGAGGGCCTGGCAGACGTCGTCGATTTCGCGCAGCATCTCAACCGACGACCAAGCGTTGCCGGAGGGCGACTTGGCGTAGGGGATACCGACGGTGATGTAGTTGACAGCACCGGGGCGCAGGGTGAAGGGACCCGCGGACTGCATGAATCGGCGGTCGGAAGGCTGGTTGCCATCGTTCTGCTCGCTCCAATATTCATTGGTGTAGCCCTGACTCTTGGGGTCGATACCATTGGTACCCCAGTTCCAGGGGTCGGAGTTGCCGGGGAACATGAAGTCGCACTCGAGGTCGCGGATGGCACCCTGGGACTCGTTGAGACCGTCGCCACCGAACCACATGCGCTGGCCGTTACGCCATTTACCACGCAGGTAGTTGTAGTAGTCGGTAGCCTTGGTGGGCTCGCCGTTCTCACCGGAACTGGCGTTGTTGTAATACACGAAGCGGCGCATACCGAAACGCTCGTCGTCGACGATGCCGTTGCCGAAGTTGACACCGTTGATGGCGCAGTTACCGACGGCGTCGTCTTTCTTGAAGTACCAAGCGTTGAGGAAGCGGTCGGCATCCTGGGTCAGGGCGAAGGTGTCGTAGACGGTGCGGCCCATGGCGTCGTTGCCAACATAGTTGCCGGCGGAGTCGAGGAGTTTGTAGTCATCGAGGGCGGCGGCATAGTAGAGACGCATCTTGTCGATGTCGATCTTGGGGTTGTCCAAGCCATCGGGATCCATGTAGGGACCCTGGAAGAAGTCGATACCGACTGCCGGCGGGATGCCCGAGTAGGAACCCGATCCGGGACCGTCGGACTCGTCACCGTTGTAGCAGTAACCCAGACCACGACGGACGTCGCATCCGACGTAGTCGTCACCAGCGTAACCGAGGTCGGGGTCGACCCACTGGCTGAAATAGGTGTCCTTCAGGGTATAGGTGGAACGGTTGATGATTTCGTAGGAGTAGAAGGTCATGTTGTTGATCTCGTCGTTTGTGGAGAAGGCGAAAGCCTGGGCACGGATTTCGAGACCGATGGGCGAACCCTGGGATTCGGTATGGACGTTACCCATATCGTTAAAGACCCACCAGATGGTCTGGTCGCCCTTCAACACCTGGTCGGAGAGGATACCGCCGTGGACGATGCCCGCCGTGGTCTCCATGGTCTCGGCCATCTGCAGGGAGCTGCCGGGGTGCTCGGCCTTCCAAGTACGGGGGCAGAGCTCGTTTTTGAAATCGTAGTAGGGATAGTCACCCTTGCGCCAGTCGTAGACACCGTCGCCATCGGCATCGAAGAACGGTGCCAGATAGGAGGAGACAAACTGGTTCTCGTCGTCGTGGGCGGGCCACTCTTTGATAACCTGGGCCACGCGCGACTCATCGTAGTTGTCGGCCTGCGTAGGAATGGCTCCTTCGTAGTTGAACATGCTGCGGAAGTCGCTGACTTCGTTCTGGGTGATGGTGAAGTGCTTGTCGTACTTGTTGCACATGGCCAAGTCGACATAGGCGGTGTTGAGTTCCAGTGGGCCGGGCCAGTAGTCGTCGCCGTCAGAACCGAAACGCAAAGCAGCGATACGGAGCTGGTCGTTGACGTCGGTACCACCGATCCACAGAGCGGCGCAATAGAGGGGCGACGTGTTGCTGTTGTTGGGGATGTAATAGCGCGCCACACTACCGTCGAACCACATGTTACCGTAGGCGTTGATACGTGCTCGCACGTTGTTGACATTCAACTCCGCCGTACTCTGTGCACGCTTGCAAACGGCTGCCTTGGTCTGCAGGGCAGCTTGCTTGGCGTGATTCTTCTTGCAGGTCGTGCACTCGCGGGCGACAGCAACACCCGAAGTCGACGAGACCAGAAGCGCCAATAATAATAGTCTGCTGAAAATATTCTTCATTGTATTAGATATTATCACGTTAAAACTGCATTAGAAATTGTACGACAGCGTAAGCATAATGGTACGCGGGTTGGAATAGTTGAAGTAGCTATTCGTCATATAGATAGGATAGATCTCGCGGAAGGCGACCGGGTCAACCGTACTTTGGATGATGGTCTGCGTCTCGGGGTCGGTGAGGTAACCGTTGTCCTCGGCGTTGCCAGTGACGGAGAAGACACCCACCACGTTGCGGATATCGAAGATGTTGCGGACGGTGAGGGCGGCGCGGAGCATGGTGCTGCGCTTGCCGACCTGGATGGGCCACGACTTGTCGAAGACGACGTCGCAGTAGAAGCCCCAAGGCAGACGGGCACCGCGGTAGCTACCGACGATGGTGGACTGCATGTTGCTATAGGCCTTGGTGTAGGGACGGCCCGACTGGGCGACGGCCATGATGTTGACACCGAAGTCCTCCAACAGCTTGATCTCTTTCTTACGCTTCTCGCCCGTAGCCTTGTCGGTCACCACGCGGGTGATGGTAGGTCCGTTGTACTTGGATCCGCGGTCATAACGGAAGTCGAGGTTGATCTTGAACTCGTGACGACGGTCGTCGGAGATGGGGTTGAGCATCTTCAGGGTGGTGTAACCCTCCTTGATGAGCTCGGTCATCGTGGTCGAGGAGAGACCGGTACCCTCGGCATACTGCAGCGTGTAGTTGGCGCTGATGCTGACGTTCTTGGTCTGACGGAGCGTATACTCGAAAGTGAAACCCTTGATGGTCTTGAAGTCCAAGTTACCATAGGAGTAGTAGTTGTTGTTGGGGTCGGCACCGGCATACTGCACGATCTGGATGAGGTCGCGCGTTTCCTTATAGTAAGCCGAGATGCTGACGGCAGAGTTCTTGTTGAGAGCCTGCTGGAAGCCCACCTCGTAGTTGGTGACGCGCTCCGGTTTCAGGTTGGGGTTGCTGATGCTGGAGATCTGCGTCATGTAGAGGTAGCCGAGGTAGTTGGCCTGCCATCCGCTGGAGGGACGACGGGCGATAATGTCGTAGCTGGCCTTGAACTGGGAGTTGTCGCCCACGGGGAACGAGAAGGCGATACGAGGCATGACAACCACCTGCGGTTTGTAGTCCTCGAAGGCCTCTTTGGCCACAGTGTTGTTGTTGAAAGCCTGCTGACCGCGGGGGGTACGATAGGGAGTCGGTTTGCCGGAGGCACCCGTAACCTTGTCGGGCGAGGAGACCTCGACACCGTCGGCATCGTACCAGACGCTACCGTTACGGTAACCGCGGATGCTGGGGGACGAAGAGGTGGCGTCGTCGACATAGACCACCCAGTCGTCGCCGGCACCGTTGTACAACGAGGCGGTACCGCCGTTGATGAGGCTACCGTTGTTGCGGATGTCACCCACGGTGTAGGACTCATACAACAGATAGGGGTCTTTCAACACATACTGGTTACCGTCGAAGTAGTCGACACGGACACCAACGTTGAAGATCAGATCCTGGAAGTAGAACTGGTCCTGAATGTAACCAGCCAAGTAGACCGGCGAGAAGGCCGGCAGATAGCGGAAGTCACCGTGACCCTTCGAGGAGGGGTTGAAGAAGTCGTCGAGATCCCAGTTGCGGCCGTTGTATTTCTTACCAGTGTGGTCGTAGCCGTAGTAGCTGACCAACGAGTTGCCCTGGTTGAAGAGCTCATCGGAAGAGAACATATTGATACCGCCGGCGCTGACATAGTCTTCAGGGCTGTAGCGGTCGATGTCGATCCAGTCGGTGCTATTGACGTTCAGACCCAGGTACTGACGGAAGGCGATGTCGAAGTTCTCCTGCTGGTCGGCATTGTAGAGACGGTTGTAGTCGACATAGTAAGAAGAACCTTCCTGACGGATGATGGGGTTGCTCTTGTCCAACTGCTGGATGTGCTTGTTGGCCTCCTGACGCATCAGCGTCCACAGACCGTAGGCACCCAACGAATAGTAGGACTCGGAAGAACGGTCATACTGGAAGCCCAACTCCACATCGTGACCCTTGATAAGGGCCGAAGCCTTGGCCTGCAAATAGATGTAGTCGGTCTGATAGAAATAGAACGAGGTCGACTGCACACCCACGTTGGTGAACAGACCGAGGTCAGTCGAAGGACTGTCGCCGTTCATGAGACCTTTATAACTAAGGAGGTTTTCGCGGTTGATGAGATAGGGAGCAATGTCCTCGATCTCGTACAGCTGGGAGGTATAGCGGGCCAGGACGCTGTTGCTGTTGGTCACGGGCGAGAACGAGGTGATCTCGTCGCGCCAGCTGTCCTGCTCCTGCGCCTGGATGGAGATACCGTTGTAGTCGAAAGTGGTGGGAGCAGCGTAGCTGCGGTGCTTCACCGTCTCGAAACGACCCAGGTAGCCATACTTGAAGATGTCGTCCATGCTGGAGCCAAAGTTGGCGTTGTAGGCACTACCCGAACTACGGCTGAACATGGCGGTGATGTTGTACATCACGTTGGAAATGGCGGCTGCCGATTTGCTCTCGGGCAGGGTGGCGTCGGCTGCGGGCTCCGCATCGCGGAAGCGCTGGGTGAAGTCGACGGTGATACCCCAGTTGGTGTAGTCGCTGACGCCGGTACCCTGACGGCTCATGTTGAGCGGGGAGATGCTGGCGCTGGGACTGCGGCTGAAGGCGAACTCACCGGTGACGGTCAACGTGGCATAGTCCGAGAAGCGGAAGTCGAGGGCACCCTCCACAGCGATGGAATAGCGCTGCAGGTTGGGGGTGCGGTCGGCGTCGCCACCGAAATCCTTCTTCGTGAGACGTTTGAACTCAACGAAGTCGGAGGCGCGCATGCCGCGGTCGGCCGTATAGTTGACAAGACCCGTCAAGGGGTCGTAGGTCAACGGATTCTCTTCGAGGTAACGTACCTTGTCGTCGTTGACCATCTGGTAGCGGTAGCCACGCGGACGATAGAGGCCAAAGTTGACATAGGAACCCTGGCTCGTCAGACGGAAACCGATGAGTGTACGTTCAGTTGTACCGCCGCCTTCGATCGCGACCTTCTTCTTGAGGACAGGACCCGTCAAGTACAAGGTCAACGAATTGACGAGACGATAGTCGAGATAACCATCGTACTTCACCAATCCCTTGAACTGGCTTGAAGGTGGTTTGAGGGTGATAATCTGCGTACCACCGATAGCCTCACCGATGGAAGCCGGCGTACCACCCAGGATGACCTGGATTTCGGCGATAGCCTCCTTGGGGACATTGATACCGGTGCGCTTGACCACACCACCCTGCTTGGTGACCATCTGGTCCTCACCACGGGCGGTGCCGGTACCACCATCGGAGTAACCCACACCACCGACGGCGGCCACGATGCTCTCCACAGAGGTACCCGGCATACGGGCGATGTCCTCCGTAGACAGACGTTTACCGGATTCGGGGGAGCCGATCTCGATGATAGGCACCTTGTTGTCAACGATAACCACCTCTTCGAGGTTGGTGGCCGTTGGCTCCAGTGCAACGTCAACAATAGTAAAACCCGAGGCCGTCACCTGGACACCATTGCGGACATACTTTTTGTAACCGACCGACGACACTTCGATATCATACTTGCCAACAGGCAACGGTTTGATGGTGAAGATACCGTCGAAGTCACTCTGCCCACCGCGAATTTGCTGTCCGTCTTGCTTGGCAATGACGTTGACAAACGGCAATGGTTCCTTCGTCTTGGCATCGGTGATGGTACCTTTCATGGTACCCTGTGCCCACAGCGAAGTGCTCGCCATAAGCATCAGCCCGATCGTCATTAGTACTTTTCTAAACATACTGAGTACGTATTAATTATTATTGTCTTGATTCAGTCCAGTAAGGATTGTGGAGAATGGTTTGGTAGATGACGGCCTGACGCAGGTCGAAGTCCACCGTATTGGGGTTGGCAGGTGCAGGTGCCGCCACAACAGGAGCGGGAGCGGGCGCGGGCTTGGCGGACGGTGCAGCCGTCGCCTGGAAAGCCGTGTCGACCATCTCCTGCTCGTAGGAGAAGTAGGGCGCCTCGTCCGACAGTTCCTCCGCAGCCTGCGGCGCCGGTGCTTGCGCAGGCGCCGTGGGCAGTGATGCCACGTCGGCGAAGGCTTTGCTAATCTTGCGGCCGACGAGGGAGATCAGGAGAAATATGGCGGTGAGGGTGAGCAGCATGCCTGGTTGGATTGTTGAATTGTTGAACTGTTTAACTGTTGGGTTGTTGGATTGAACGATTCAGCAAGTTCAGTTGAATTGTTGAACTGTTTAACTGTTGGGTTGTTGGATTGAACGGTTCAGCAAGTTCACATTATATATATTATTATATATACCTTTATTTAGTGGTAGTGGTGAGTTGTTTGTCGGCTTTGCGGGAGACGTCGTAGACCAGACCGCAGGCCAGACAGACCGACGAGAAGACACCGCAGATGACACCCACCAACAGGGCGAAGATGAATCCACGAATCACCTCACCGCCGAAGATGAACATCATGAGCAGGGTGGCAAAGGTGGTGCCGTTGGTGTTGAAGGTACGGGCCAACGTGGCGTTGATGGCGTCGTTCATCTGATTCTTCAGGCTGCGCTTGGGGAAGAGTTTGCGGTTCTCACGCACACGGTCGAAGATAACCACCGTGGAGTTGATGGAGTAACCGATAACCGTCAGCACGGCGGCGATGAAGGACTGGTCGACCTCGAGGTTGAAGGGCAGCAGACCCCAGAGCAGGGAGAAGACACCGATGACCAGGATGGTATCGTGGGCCAGAGCGGCGACACTACCCACACCGAAACGCCAGCTGCGGAAGCGGAGTCCGATGTAGACGAAGATGACCAACAGACCACCCAACACAGCCAAGATAGAAGAACGCTTCAGATCGTTGGCGATGGTGGCACCGACCTGCTCGGCCTGGATGACACCCAGCGGGTTGGTTTCGGTGGAACGGAACTCGTCGAGCGTGATGTCGTCGGCGAAGTAATCCTTGGTGCCCGCATAGAGGCGACCCATGATTTCGTTCTTCACCTCATCGCCATCTTCCATGACTTTGTACTTGGTGGTAATCTTCAACTGGTTGCTGGGACCGTAGGTCTTGACCTCGGGAGCATCCTCGAACTGTTTGGCCAGGTTGCCACGCACCTCGACGGCGTTGACCGGCTGGTCAAAGCGGACGACATAGGTGCGACCACCCGTGAAGTCGATACCGAAGCTCATGCCGCGCATGGCCAAGCTGCCGATGCAGATGACGATGGCGACGGCGGCGATGGTGTAGAACATTTTGCGCTTGCTGAGGAAGTCGATATGGACATTACGCAGGAAGTTCTCGGAGAAGGCGAAGGAGAAGTTGAGCTGACGCTTCTTGGTCAACATGCGGTCGATCACCAAGCGGGTGATGAAGATGCTGGTGAAGAGCGAAGTGACGATACCGATGCAGAGGGTGACGGCGAAGCCCTGGACAGGACCCGAACCGAACATAATCAGCACGAGACCCAGCAGGAAGGTGGTCACCTGACCATCGATGATAGCGGAGAGGGCGTTCTTGAAACCAGCCTCGACAGCATTGGAGAGACTGGAGCCGTTGCGCAACTCTTCTTTTATACGTTCATATATAATAACGTTGCCGTCGACAGCCATGGCCATGGTCAACACAATACCGGCGATACCCGGCATGGTGAGCACCGAACCAATCGACGCGACGATACCCATCAGCAAGAAGATGTTGACGAGCAGGGCAATCACCGAGACCCAACCGGCACGGTTGTAGAAGACAACCATGTAGAGGAGCACCACGATGAAAGCGAGGATGAAGGAGATGATACCTTTGTGGATGGACTCCTGACCCAGCGAGGGACCCACCACAGCCTCCTGCACGATGACGGCGGGAGCGGGCAGCTTACCCGACTTGAGGATGTTGGCCAAGTCCTTGGCCTCCTCGAGGGTGAAGTCACCAGTGATGGAAGAACGGCCACCGGCGATTTCGCCGTTGACAACAGGAGCAGAGTAGACCAGATTGTCGAGCACGATGGCGATGCAGTTGCCCACATTCTCACCCGTGATGCGTTTCCACTCGCGGGCACCCTCGGTGTTCATGGTCATGGAAATCTCGTTGCCACCCACGGTGCTGAAGTCCTGACGTGCGTCGGTGATGACACCGCCGTCGAGCAGCGGGCTCGCGTCGCGCGTTTCAATTTTAATAGCAAAGAGCTGATAGATGTCGACGGTACCCTTGACCGGCTTGGCCGACCAGAGGAATTTGATCTCACGACCGTTGATGACTTTCTTGTCGAGGGCGACGTTGATCATGCGGTCGATGGCGGCGCGATTTTTCTGCGGAGCATAACCGACGACGGGACCACGGCCAATCTGACCGGTGGTACGGTCAACGTTGAGCTCCATCAAAGCGAAGAGGGGGTGCTGCTTGGCGGCATCCTGCATCGCCTCGTCGGCGGCACTCTCGGTGGTGGCGTCGCCAGCCAGCTGGTCGAGCAGCGAGGTGCTGTCGGTGGTAGCCACCTCGGCACTGTCGGTCATCACCTCGGCGGCAGCGCTGCTCTCATTGGCAGAAGCAGCCAGATTGTCGACCGCCTCGAGACGACGGATGGCGTCGGCGCACTCGTAGGTGCCCCAGAACTCCAACTGGGCAGTACCTTGTAAAAGTTTGCGCACGCGCTCGGGATCTTTAACACCGGGCAGCTCGACGAGGATGCGCTCGGAAGCGCGGAGCTGCTGGATGGTGGGCTGGGCCACACCAAACTTGTCGATACGCTGACGGAGGATTTCGTAGGTACGGTCGTAGGCGCTGGCCGCCTCGGAACGCACCACGCTGATCACCTCGTCGTTGTCGGCATCGAGTTTAATCTGGTCGCGAAGTTGCGAGTTGAAATAACTGGCCAAACGCACGTTCGGGTCAATCGAGGTGATGGCCTCGTAGAACAGGGAGACGAAATCTTTGTTCGTGGTGCGTTTCTGATTGGCGAGCGCCATATCAATGGCACGGTTAAAGTTGCTATCGGTGGTATTGTTGGCCAATGCGCGAACCACGTCAACCGTAGAAACCTCCAGCATCACGTTCATACCACCTTTGAGGTCGAGGCCCAGGTTAATCTCACGGGCCTGGCAGTAGCGGTAAGTTTGGCCCAGATAAACCTTCTCTGTAGCCATAGAATCAAGGTACTGGGCTTCATGGGCAACCTGCAGTGAGTCGAGAATCATCTGCGACATCAACTCGTCGTTGCCAGCACGCTTAAGTGCGTCATTCTTAACAGCATCGGAAGCTACATAACGGGCAGCCTCCGCTTTGGCATTGCGTTCAACCCTGCGGGTAACAAGCGTAAAGGATAGCTGATAGAGACACACCAGCACAAAAGCCCACGCCAGAAATCGAATAAGTCCTTTATTCTGCATCGCTTATAGTTTATGTTTTTTAAAGTTATATTATACTTTGAACATGCAAAGATAATAATTTTTATTGACCTGACAAAAGATGCGCCAAAAAAAGGTATTTTTGCATCAAATATTCATAGAAAAAAGATGCAGGAAACGCCCCATTTAAGGATGAACGACTGTCCCGACGACGACAAGCCGCGGGAGAAGATGTTGCAGCACGGAAAAAAGACGCTGAGCAACGCGGAACTGCTGGCCATCCTGCTGCGCAGCGGGTCGGCCGAAAAGAATGTGATGACGTTGGCCCAGGAGCTGATGAACAACCACGGCAACAGCCTGACCAATATGTCGTTGCGCACCGTTCCCGAGCTGATGAAAACCAAAGGCGTGGGGTTGGCCAAGGCCACCAGCATCGCCGCCGCGCTGGAGCTGGGTCGACGGCTGGCCGGCGAGAACCAACGGCCGCACAACGACCGAATAAAAAACAGCACCGACCTCTACAACGTAATCGCTGAAAAACTGAGCGGGCAGCCGACGGAGGAGTTTTGGGTGGTCTATCTGAACACCGCCCACCGCGTGGTGGGAATGCAGCGCATCTCGGCCGGCGGCATCACGCAGACCGCCGTGGATATCCGACTGATTTACAAAGGGGCACTCGACCGCAACGCCATTGCGGTGGCGGTGGCGCACAACCATCCGTCGGGCAACCTAAAACCCAGTCGCGAGGACATTGTGCTGACCAAAAAAATCGCCGAGGCGGGAAAGGTGCTCGACATCGAATTGGTCGACCACCTGATTGTGGGCAACGGGGGTTTGGAGACCCGCGATTACTACAGTTTCTGTGACGAGGGAATGCTCTGAGGGAAAAACCTTCTCAAAAATCATGGAATGAGATAGGTAGGCGGATTTTTTAACAAATCCCCTGATTGATTTCCACGCTGACGGATTCCATCTTTCCACCGAGGGGTGGATTGAGCTTAGAGACCTTAACCTCAACACCTTGTATCGAAACAAACGCCACGATAATGGCGGAGGCGATGCGGCGCGCCAGATGTTCGAGCAGGTGCGACGGTTTTTCCATCTCCTGTTTCACCACCTGATAGACATCGGCATAATTGACCGTATCGTTCAGGTCGTCTGATAGTTCCGCCTGCTTGGTGTCGACCTGCATGGCCACATCGACCAAGAAGCGGGTGCCGATGGTTTGCTCGGTGTCGAAGCAGCCGTGATGGGCATAAAACGACATGCCATTGATACGTATAACAGACATGGTATGAGAAGCTAAGGCAGTTAGACAATGGCGTCGAACTGACGCAGGAAACGGAGGTCGTTTTCGAAATAGAGACGCAGGTCACGAATCTGGTATTTCAACATGGCCATACGTTCCACACCCATGCCGAGGGCGAAGCCCGAATATTGGTTCGGGTCGATGCCGCAAGAGGCCAGCACATTGGGGTCGACCATGCCGCAGCCCAAAATCTCGAGCCAGCCGGTGCCCTTGCAGATGTTGCAGCCCTTGCCGCCGCAGATATTGCACGAGATGTCCATCTCGGCCGACGGCTCGGTGAAGGGGAAGTAGGAAGGACGCAGACGAATCTGGGTCTGCTCGCCGAACATCTCCTTGGCGAAATAGAGCAGCGTCTGCTTGAGGTCGGCGAAGGTGACCTTCTTGTCGACATACAGCGCTTCGACCTGGTGGAAGATGCAGTGGGCACGCGCTGAGATGGCCTCGTTGCGGAACACACGGCCGGGGGCGATGATGCGGATGGGAGGCTTGTTGTTCTCCATCACGCGCACCTGAACCGAAGAGGTGTGGGTGCGCAGCGCCACATCGGTCTTGCCCTCCTCTTTCTCGACGAAGAAGGTATCCTGCATGTCGCGGGCCGGATGGTCGGGGGGAAAGTTGAGGGCGGAGAAGAGGTGCCAGTCGTCCTCGATCTCGACCGACTCGGCCACGGTGAAGCCGATGCGGGAAAAAATATCCGTTATCTCATTCATCACCACCGACAGCACATGACGGCTTCCGACGGGGCTGAAGTCGACGGGCATGGAGCAATCCAGCGTGTCGCGCGACTCCTCGGCGAGCTCCATCGCACTGCGGAACTCCTCGATTTTCTCACGGGCGGCCTCTTTCAGCTGGTTGAGCAACTGACCCACCTCGCGCTTCTCCTCGTTGGGCAGCGACTTGAACTGGTCGAACAGGTCGTTCAACAAACCCTTTTTACCCAGATAACGGACGCGGAACATCTCGATTTCCGCCATACGATCCTTAAAATTCTCCACGTGGGTGTTGTGGATGTCGTTCAGATGCTCCTTGATTTGATCCTTCAACATAACTATGCAACAGTTTGTATCTATGATATATAGGTCTAACCAAAAGAAAAATTTGCAACAAATTTAGAAGTGCAATATTATTTTTTTATTAGAATAGACCGAAATTTGTTATTTTTGCATGCAAAATTAGTTGAAAATATTTACATAGCGAGAAAAATATGAAGAAAAAAGGTCTGATTGCCGTCGGCATTCTATTTTTCAGCGCCTTAGGCGCCATCACATTTCAATCGTGCGACAAAGACACGTATAGTTATCTGGATGTCACCGTCGTCGAACAGGCAACCGGCCGCGTGGTGCCGCATGCCGCTGTGTCCATCAGCGCATCGGGCAGCACGGTGGGCGATTTCGGCTACACCGACGACGAGGGTGTGTTCAGCACCAAATTCGCCGCTCCGGCCGTCTTTGACATCAACGCCCGTATGTTTATCATCGAGACCACGGTCGATTCCATTTCCGACCCCTCGACGATTACCTATACGTACAAGCATTTCCACAGCGACGGCTCATCGTCCATCCGCCTGAAAGAGGGTGAGACGGTGGAATCCACTGTCTACATCAACGGCGACATCCTGCTGGACAGCATCGTCGTCAATGTGGTGGACGTGGAACCCGAACCCGCCGAGTAACCGCAGCACATCATGGCATCCCAGAAGTTTTCGCCCGACGACCTGCGACAGCTGGCGTCGTATGGCATCACGCCCGAACAAATCGAGCGACAACTGACCCATTTCCGTCAGGGCTTTCCCCCCTGCTCGCTGGTCGCCGCCGCCACCGTGGAGAACGGAGGCATCCTGCGCATGAGCAAGGCAGAGATAGACAAATATCTATCATGCTATCAGCGACTTTCGAAGGAGAAACGGCTGCTGAAATTCGTCCCCGCATCGGGTGCCGCCAGCCGTATGTTCAAGGATCTCTACGCCTTTACAGCGCAGTATACCGGCGTTGCAAAGAACTTTGAGAAAGAGTACCCCTCGGTGGAGCAGTTCATCCAGAACCTGTCCACCTTTGCGTTCTACGACGACCTGAAAGCCGAGATAGAAAGTACGTCGATGCACCTCCAGGACTATCTGGAGCGCCGCGAGTACGCCTCGGTCATCAATATGCTGCTCAAAGAGCAGTATCTGGGCTACGGCTCCCTGCCCAAAGCGTTGCTGAAATTCCACAAATACGGCAACCGTCAGCGCACGCCGCTGGAGGAGCATATCGTGGAAGGCGCCGCCTACGCCCGCGGCAACGACGGCACGGTGCGGCTGCATTTCACCATCTCGCCCGAACACCGCGCCCTGTTCCGCCGCAAGCTGGCACAGGTACGCCACCAGTATGAGTCGGCGCTGGGCATCCGCCTGTCGGTGTCGATGTCGGAGCAGAAACACAGCACCGACACCATCGCCGTGGACGAATACAACAACCCCGTGCGCGACGAGCAAGGACGCCTGATGCTGCGCCCCGGCGGCCACGGTGCCCTGATAGAGAACCTGAACGGGTGCCGCGCCGATGTCATCTTCATCAAGAACATCGACAACGTGGTGCCCGACTGGATGAAGGAGCCCACCCTCGTCTACAAGAAGGCGCTGGCGGGTCTGCTGCTCGACCTGCAACGGCAATATTTCCCCTACCTGCGCCAGCTGCGCACAGGCAAGGCGACGGCGGCAGAGCTGAAGAAGATGGCCCGCTTTGCCAGCGAGCGTCTGCTCATCGCCCTACCCGACGACCTCGAAGAGCGGCCCGTCAAGGAGCAATGCAGCATCCTGTTTGACGCCATGAACCGCCCCATCCGCATCTGCGGCATGGTGAAGAACCAGGGCGAACCCGGCGGCGGCCCCTTCTTTGTGGCCGACAGCAACGGACGCCGCAGCCTGCAGATTGTGGAGACGGCGCAAATCAACCGCAAAGAGCCGTCGCAAGAGGCCATCCTGCAAGGCGCCAGCCACTTCAACCCCGTGGATTTGGTGTGCGGCACGAAGGACTATCGCGGACGCTATTTCGACCTGCGGCAGTTTGTCGACCCGCAGACCGGCTTCATCAGCAAGAAGAGCAAAGGAGCACAGGTTGTGAAATCGCAGGAGCTACCCGGCCTCTGGAACGGCGCCATGGCGCACTGGATCACCCTCTTCGTGGAGGTGCCACTGGAGACCTTCAACCCCGTCAAGACGGTCAACGACCTGCTGCGCAAAGAGCACCGCGAGGAGGCTTAGCGGTCTGTTTAAACAGATTTTCTTGCTAGCGCAGGTTTTATTCTCCTGCTCGCGCTTCGCGCTCACGAAATCTCGTGGATCTTATAAATTATTCCCGCTTCGCGGATTGGGCTTCTGCTCGCTTCGCTCGCGAGATCTTTTAGATCTTGTAGATTTTCTTGCTATCGCAGGTTGGCGGCAGCTTAATTCTCAATTCTCTACTCTCAATTCTCAATTTTCTTGTTCTCCTGCTCGGCCTTCGCGCTCACGAAATCTCTCGTATCTTGTAGATTTCCCGCTTCGCGGATTTTCTTTTCTCATGGGTCGCTGCGCTCAAAATTATAAGAAAATTGGTTTTAAAATTTGTTCATATCAATTATTTGATTTATTTTTGCATACTCAATCGCTTGTGGAAAAATCATTCGATTGATTCACTATCAAGAAGTTAAACGATAAAAACATACAACTATGGGTATCAACGCTAACAAAAAAGTCAAGAGAAGAAAAGTGAGAATCAATGTGAACAAGAACTCCACCAACAACTGGGGCATCAACGCCGCCGGTTGGAATGCCGTTCACAAAGCCGTCATCAACGCTGAATAACGGATTTCTCATTCCCTTAAAAAAAGAGCTCGCTTATCGGCGAGCTCTTTTTTTGCTTTTACCCTTGCCTTTCTTGGCCGCCTTGGGCTTGGCGGTGCTGTAGTGGATGCGGTAGGTGACGTCGGTGGTGTTGTCGCAGGCGTCGGTGAGACAGACACGCAGCGAGTTCTCCCCCACCGTCAGGGCATCGGCGTCGATAAGGATGGAGGCGATTTTGCGGTCGTAGGCCGCCAGCACCCAGCTGCCGTTGACATAGCATTTGTATTGCGTGATGCCCGACAGGTTGTCGCCCACTTTCACTTTGAGCTGTTTACTGTAGACGGTGCCACCCTCTTTGAAGTTGACGGGCTTGAGCGTCGGCGCCTTGGTGTCGCTGGTCATATAGAACTGGCCGAAGCCGTAAACCTTGGCGACAAACCAGCCGGCGCTGTCGGTGACGGGGTTGGCGATGAGCACCTCTTTCTCGTTGACCAGGGCCATCATCATCTTGCCCGGCACGATGCCGTGGCACTGGTCGCGACGGATGGCGACACGGTAGGTTTTGCGCGGCGGCAGGGCATAGCAGGTGGTGCGCAGCTGGTAGACGGGCGACAGGTGCTTGTCGGACGGCGTGACGGCGTAGCGCAGCGTGTCATCGTCGAAGAGCGTCTCGGCCGCCATGTCGACCTCGAAGGCGTCGCGCCGCAGGCGGAAAGGACGGTCGTAGGGCGCCGGCAGGTGCTGATAGCTGTCGTCGATCGCCACGGCGGGCGCCGCCGTGGGCGCCACGGCATGCACGGTGAAGGAGCGCGAGGCACGGTTCGATTTGCAGTCGGAGACGGTAACGGTGACACGGTGGGTGGTGCCCGGTGCGAAGCGGAGGATGCCGTCGGCCGGCGATGCCCATGTGATGGGGTTGTCGCGCATGCCTTTCAGCCGACGGGTGAGGACGTAGCCCTCACGGTGGGCACAGTAGTGGTCGTAGTCGACGACGGGATTGACGAGGTAGCCACAGCCACTGGGCAGGGAGTCGACCTGATAGGCGAAGAAGTCCTGACCGTCGACGCTGACCTCGATGCGACGGACACCGTTGCGCAGGGTGGAGCCCTCCGAGGCGTCGGTGGCATAGACACCCAGGTAGAAGGGACCCGCGACGGTGACGGCGTCGCCAGCCAGCGGCTGCGGGACACGGCTGCCCGCCACCGTGGCCGAGGCGTCGGCGGGATAGAGGCGGATGCCGCGGATGGTGGGGGCGATGGCGTCGTCGTAGGCGAAGCCGAAGAGCAGCGGGTTGAAGTACCAGCTGCCGGTGGCGTCACGTATCTCGAAGTGCAGGTGCGGGCCGCCGCTGCCGCCGGTGTTGCCCACATAGGCGATGACGTCGCCCCGCCGCACCGGCATGGCACCAGCCGGCAGGGTGGTGTCGACGGCATAGGACTGGCGGCTGCGCTGCATGCGGTCGACCAGGCGCTGGATGTCGCCAGCATAGCCGTTGAGGTGCATGTAATAGGTGATGTAGCCTTCGGGATGCGCCACGGCAAGAATCTTGCCGCCACCGCCCTCCAAGACGTTGATACGGTAGACGTAGCCGTCGGCCATGGCGTGGACCGGGTCGCCGACGACACCACCCACACGGAGGTCGACACCGGTGTGGAAATGGTGGAGGCGTATCTCGCCATAGAGGCCGGAGAAGGCCATGGGACGGTTCAGCGGCGGCGAGAAGAGGTCGGTGGGAAAGACTCGCGGGACGACGGGCGCCGGCGGTTCGGGGGCCGCCGTGGTGACGGGGTCCGAACAGAAGAGGAACGGAAGCAGCAGAAAACTGCAGAGGAGGACGCGGGACATGGGGAGAATTGAGAGTTGAGAAAACTAAAAAGTAAAAACTAAAAACTAAAAAATCCGCGAAGCGGGAAATCTACAAGATACGAGAGATTTCGTGAGGCCGAAAGGCCGAGCAGGAGAATTAGGAAATTGAGAATTGAGAGTTGCAAAAATAAATAAAACAATATTATGGGGATTTGTGCGTTATTAAGAATTATGAAACATTTGTTGTTGGTATCGATGATGGTTCTGACGGTGCTGCTGCCCACGCGCGCGGCGTATCTGCTGCTGCCGATGGACGAGACCCAGACGAACCACTTGAAGGCCTACGGCATCGCCTACTGGGCGCTGGAACGCGAGGTGGAGGTGACGTGGCTGCTGAACTACCGCGGCGGCAGCTTTATGATGAAGTACGCCGACGCACTGGAACGCGAGTGCAAGCTGCGCGGTGTGCGCAGCGAGGTGATCGCCGACGGACAGAGCAGCGAGATACTGTCGCAGATTGCCGACCCCGGGGTGAATATGGATGCCGTGAAGCTTCACAAAGCCCCTAAAATAGCCGTCTATTCGCCCAAGAACAAGCTGCCGTGGGACGACGCCGTGACGCTGGTGCTGACCTACGCAGAGATACCCTACGACGTGGTATACGACGAGGAGGTGATCGGCGGCGTGCTGCCGATGTACGACTGGCTGCACCTGCACCACGAGGATTTCACAGGACAGTACGGCAAGTTCTGGGGCAACTACCGCAACCAGCCGTGGTATATCGAGGATGTGCGCGGACAAGAGGCTACGGCACAGAAGCTGGGATTCGCCAAGGTGAGCCAGCTGAAACTGGCGGTGACGCACAAGATACGCGACTTTGTGGCGGGCGGCGGATTCCTGTTCGCCATGTGCTCGGCACCAGACAGCTACGACGTGGCACTGGCGGCCGAGAATGTGGACATCTGCGATGTGATGTTCGACGGCGACCCGATGCAGCCAGACGCACAGAACCAGCTGGACTACAACAAGTGCTTTGCTTTCAAGGATTTCCGCATCAGCACCAACCCGTCGGAGTATGAAATCTCGACCATCGACGTGGACGACCGCAGCCGCAGCCGACAGGTAAACGAGAAGAACGATTTTTTCACCCTGTTCGAGTTCTCCGCCAAATGGGACTGGGTGCCGACGATGCTGACACAGAACCACACACGCGTGATACACGGCTTCATGGGTCAGACGACAGCGTTCCGTCGCGAGACGGTGAAGTCGGGCGCGGTCATCCTGGCCGAGAACAAGGCGCTGGGCGAGGTGCGCTACCTGCACGGCGAATACGGCAAGGGGACCTGGACGTTCCTCGGCGGCCACGACCCCGAAGACTACCGACACTATGTGGGCGACCCTCCGACCGACCTGAACCTCTACCCTAACTCACCCGGCTACCGACTGATACTTAACAATATACTGTTTCCGGCCGCGAAGAAGGAGAAGCATAAGACTTGAGAATTGCTTGATTGCTTGATTGCTTGATTGTTTGATTGCTTGATTGCTTGATTGTTTGATTGCTTGATTGTTTGATTGTTTGATTGTTTGAATGCGGGAATTTGTGAAACGACTCATTGCCATATTGACCTTGATGATAAGTACCTGCAGCCTGTGGGCGCAGGAGACCTGGACAGCCTATAACAACACCAACAGCAAGCTGGCGGGCAATACCATTCTGGCTTTGGCAGCCGACGCACGCCATAACCTGTGGGTGGGCACCCCCGAAGGGCTGTTCCACTTCAAGGGACGCACCTGGACGGACCTGTCGGCCAGCAACAGCAAGCTGGAAGGACAGTATGTGAACTGCTTCGCCGTGGACCGCGACGGCGTGCTGTGGATCGGCACCGACGACTACGGCCCCATCTCGTATGACGGCAAGGAGTGGAAGGAGTACCCCGACGAACTGAAGAAATACAATATGCGGCTGATACACAGCATCGCCATCGACATCAACGACGTGAAGTGGATCAGCGTGACACTGAACGGTCTGGTGCGCTACGACGGCCGCAACTGGGACAAGTATACGCCCGACGACTCGGAGCTGCTGAGCGATTTTGTGCTCTGCACCGCCATTGACCGCGCCAACCGCAAATGGATCGGCACCAACGCCGGCCTCTGCCTCTACAACGGACGCACGTGGACGCTGTTCACCAACAAGAACTCGCGGCTGCCGTCGAATATCGTGCCTGCCATCGCCGTGGACGGCGACAATATCAAATGGGTGGGCACCGACAAGGGTCTCTGCCGCTTCGACGGCGAGAAATGGCAGATTTTCAATACCGACAACACTCCCCTGCCCTCCAACCAGATCAACGCACTGGCACTGGACGCACAGGGATGGCTGTGGATCGCCACCAACAAGGGCGGCGCCGTGTACGACCGCAAGGGGAAATGGTATGCCTTCAACGCCACCAACAGCCCCTTCCCGGCAGAGGCCAATATGCAGTGCGTGGCGGCCGACGCCATGGGCACCGTGTGGTTCGGCAGCGATTTCTACGGCCTGTTTGCCCTGAGCGAGTTTAAGTTCCCCGAGCCGAAACCCATCGAGCCACCCAAGGAGGAGACGGCCGAGGCCGCCAGCAGCGATGCGACGACAGGCGCCAGCACAGGCAAGGCAGGGACGACGAAAAGCGCCAGCGCGACGCTGGATGTGAAGGTGGTGCCCTACCTCGACCTGGGATATATCGTGCTGAAATACAGCGGCGGCGAAGAGGCCACCATCACCTTTGTCGACAAAGAGGGGACGACGGTGCGCACCATCGAGCATTACACCAGCGGCAAACGCATCGGCATCAACAAGCTGCCCAAGGGACGCTATACGCTGGAGATAGAGACCGCCAAGGCTCACAAGACTTTGAAATATAATTTGAAGTAGTTGGTGATTAGACAAATAAACAAAAGACTTATGAGAAAACTGATACCTTTCTTAATGGCTTGCATCTGTATGCTGTCGGCGACGGCACAGGTGCTGAACCCCGCCCACTGGAGCTTCAATGCACAGAACCTGTCGGGCGACGAGGTGGAGCTGACGCTGACCGTCAAACTCGACGACGGCTGGCATATCTACTCGCAGCACTCCAGCACAGGTGGCCCCATCCCGCTGCAGGTGACGTTCGACGAGAGCAAGGACTACAGCCGCGTCGGCGCAGTGCGCGAGCCCAAGCCCCACGAGGCGATGGACGAGATGTTTGGCGTGGTGGTACGGTCGTTTGACGGCACCGTGAAGTTCCGCCAGAAGATACGCCGCACCACAGGCAAGAGTTTTAGCGTGAAAGGTAGCCTCTACTATCAGCTGTGCAACGAGACCAGCTGCATCGCCCCCGACGATGTGCCGTTTGAGATAAAGGTGAAAGAGGCGGCGGAAGTGGCGACGGTGGTGGCGGAAGTGGCATCCGAGGTATCGGAGTCATCTGAATCCTCTGAATCCTCTGAATCCTCAGAATCCTCTGAGTACTCAGAATATTCAGAGAGCCCTGATGACAAGCCTGCCGCCTCAGAGAGTGCTTCCGGCGGCCTTTGGGCGATTTTCTTCGGCGCGCTGCTGTTCGGCATCGTGACGATGTTCACGCCGTGCGTGTTCCCCATGATACCGATGACCGTCAACTTCTTCATGCACGGCAACGGAAGCAAGCGCAAGAGCCGTCGCCAGGCGTGGTTCTTCGGCTTCTCTATCGTGTTTATCTTCACCGTGCTGGGCGCCATACTGTCGCTGTTCTTCGGCCCCGAGGTGCTGAACTTGGTGGGCACACACGGTGTGACGAACCTCATTTTCTTTGCCATCTTCATCGTCTTCGCCCTATCGTTCTTCGGTCTGTTTGAGATCAAGCTGCCCGAAAAATGGGTGAACAAGAGCGACGAGCAGGCCGACAAGGGTGGCCTGATGGCACCGTTCTTTATCGCGCTGACGACAGTGCTCATCTCTTTCAGCTGCACTGGTCCCATCATCGGCGGCGCACTGGTGGGCTTCGCCACCAGCACGGCCAACCGGTGGGTGTCGCTGCTCACCATGCTGGGCTTCGGCATCGGCTTCGCGCTGCCGTTCACGCTGCTGGCCATCTTCCCGTCGATGATCAAAAATATGAAGTCGGGCGGTTGGATGAACGCCGTGAAGATCGTCTTCGCCTTCCTCGAGCTGGCTTTCGGCCTCAAATTCCTGCAGATGGCTGACCTCTACTGGAGCTGGCATCTGCTCGACCGCGAGGTATACCTGGCGCTGTGGATCGTGATCTTCGGCCTCATGGGTATGTACCTGCTGGGCAAGATACGGTTCAAGAACGACGAGCCGGTGGAACATATCGGCGTGTTGCGGCTGACGCTGGTCATCGCCACCTTCTCATTCGTGGTCTATATGATTCCCGGCATGTGGGGCGCCCCGCTCAACGGCATCGCCGGTTTCCTGCCACCGATGGACACGCAGGATTTCAATATCGAGAAACTGGTGGTGGAGCACGGCGGCGGCAACGGCGGCACAGTGACCGTAGGCAAGCTGCCCGCCGACCGTAAATACGCCGACAAGCTGCATCTGCCCACAGGCTTCGAAGGCTTCTACGACATTGAGGAGGCCAAGGCCTACGCCCGCGAGGTGGGCAAGCCGGTGTTCATCGATTTCACCGGACGCAACTGCGCCAACTGCCGCGAGATGGAGCAGGTGGCGTGGACCGACCCAAGGGTGAAGAAGCTGCTCAACGAGGAGTTTGTCATCTGCGCGCTGTATGCCGACATGAACGACATTGAGCTGCCCGAAGAGGAGTGGATTGTCGACGGCAGCCGCACCATCAAGACGCTGGGGCGCCGCAACCTGCGCTACCAGATAGAACAGTTCAACCAGAACGCACAGCCCTGCTATGCCGTCATCGACGCCGACGGCAACCAGGTGTTGCCCGAAGTCTATATCTACGACCCCGCCAAGAGCGCCAACAGCAAAGCCGACGGCATGGCGCAGTTCCTGGAGAAAGCGCTGAAACAGCTATAGACGGCACTCGCGGAAGGCCTAAATACAAACACACACAAGCACAACGATGCCGGCCGGTTCCTATCGTCCACGCAACCCTGGGCACGATTACCACGGTCGCGGCATCTACCTCATCACACTGGTGGTGAAGGATCGGCGGCCGTTGCTGGGGTCCCTCACGGCCAAGATTGGCCGCGAGGGGGTAGGCCGCGAGGGGGTGGTGCTCTCTCCGCTGGGAGCGGTGGTGGCACAGATGTGGGAACAGACGCCAGCCTTTCAGGCCAGCCACGGCAACCGCATTATGGTGCACGCTTGCGTCTGCATGCCCGACCACTTCCACGGCGTGATAGAGGTGCTGGAGCCCATGGAATGGAGCCTTGGCGACATCATGCAAGCCTTCAAAGCCACATGCACACGGCGGTGGCACGAGATGCAAGGGCTGCCCAAGGCCAGCGAACGGCCCCTGACTATCGACAGCGACAGCCCCGACACACCCGAATGGCTGCGGGAGAAGGCCTCGACATACCTCACCGAAGGAGCCCTGCTGGCAGTGCTGTCCAAGAAGCAACGACAAGAATACTACGCCCTGGCAGGGCGACAGCGGAGCCCCCTGTTTGACGACAACTACGACGACACCGTCTGTCTCGACGAACGCCACAAGCGGGCGATGATCAATTATGTACACGACAATCCACGCCGCGCCATCCTGCGACGGAGCATGCCCGACGCCATGCAGCGCAGCTTGAGGATGCAGATAGGCAGCCACTACTACGGCACCTTCGGCAACCTGTTTCTATTGCGCTGGGCCAACAAGATACAGGTACAGTGCCACCGCCGGCACCCTGTCACCGGCCAGCCCTACGAGACCACCGACGACTACGCCCAACAGCACGCGCGGTGGCTGTCGGCCATCCTCGGCGGACAAACGGTGATCGTGACCCCCGGTATCTCGCGTGGCGAGCTGTTTATAAAGAACGAATGCCTTGAGAAAGGCTACCCGCTGATACACCTCCAGAAAGAGCCTATCGGCCCCCTATGGAAGCCCGAGCGACAGCGCTTCGACGCCTGTGCCAACGGCAGCCTGCTCATCCTCGCCCCCTGGAGCCTCGATGCGATGGGTGAGGTGGCCGGGGTGCCCTCCGACAGCGACTACAGCCGCTTCCACAATCTCAACACCCTCGCCACCGAAATCTGCGCGCTATCCGATGGGAATGGCGGGATTTGAGGAAACTTTTGGGAAATAGCGGAAGCTGGATTGCTCGCTTCGCTCGCGATCCAGTGGAGGGGACTTTGCTCAAAATCAAAAGTGAGTATGCTGTACAGGACCCTTTTTATGCAGTCAACCCGGCTGAAAGCAAGCTTTAGCCGAGTTGACCACATAAAAAAAGCAGGACTGCGTCCTGCTCACTTTTGATTTTGGTAGCGGGGGCTGGATTCGAACCAACGACCTCCGGGTTATGAGCCCGACGAGCTACCTCTGCTCTACCCCGCACTGTAACTTTTCCGTTACGGAAATCGGGTGCAAAGGTACATATTTTTTTTTAACCCACCAAATCAGAGCGCAAGTTTCTTTCCGTCGAGCTTGGCGGAGACGAGGTCGTCGCCTTGGTAGACCAGCTTGAGGGAGAAGAAGGGCTGGGCGGGATCGCGGAGCAGGCGCAGGAAAATTTTGTCGCCCTCCCAGAGGTTGAGCTCTTCCAGCTGCGCGATGGGCACCCACTGCAGAACACCCTCGTCGCAGGCTGTCAGGGTGCCCTCCCACTGCGTGGCGGTGAAGAGGTGCATGTACTCGCAGGGCCAGACGTCGGAGATGAAGGTGACGATGCCACGGTAGCGCCACTGCTGCACCGTCAGGCCGGTCTCCTCCCACACCTCGCGCAGCATGCACTCGTCGGGACTCTCGTCGGCTTCGCACTTCCCCCCTACCCCAATCCATTTGTCGTGGCTGGCGTCGTTGGCTTTCTTGACACGGTGCAACATCAGGTAACAGTCGTTGCTTTGCAGATAACAGAGGGTGGTTTGTTTCATGGGGTGGAAGGGTTTAAGGGTTAGAAGAGAATAGAAATTATTGGTCTAATTGGTCTAATTGGTCTAATTAGTCTAATTGGTCCAATTAGTCTAATCGGACATTCACACATTCTTTTGGGCGTACCATTCGTAGACGGCGGGGACGACGAAGATGTTGAGGAGGGTGGAGGTGATGAGGCCGCCCAGCACGACGACAGCCATCGGGGCCTGTATCTCGTTGCCGGCCTTGTCGGCAGCCAGCACCATCGGTATCAGCGACAGCGCCGTGGTGAGCGCCGTCATGATGATGGGGTTGAGACGGTCGACGGAACCCTGCAGCACCACCTCTCGCACGGCGGACGACGGCGTCTCGTCACGCAGTCGCTGATATTTCGATATCAGAATGATGCCATTGCGTGTGGCGATGCCGAAGAGGGTGATGAATCCGATGATGGCGGGTATGCTGAGCAGGTTGCCGCCCAGCTTGATGGCCACCACGCCGCCGATGAGTGCCAGCGGCAGGTTGAGCAGCACCATCAGCGCCAGCGACCAGCGGTTGAACTCGGTGTAGAGCAGCAGATAGATGAGCAGCAGCACGACGACGAAGGTGAGCAGCAGTGTGCGCGACGCCGTCTTGGCGGTGGCGAACTGGCCACCGTATTCGATGCGGTAGCCCTCGGGAAGCGTCACCTGTGCGTCGACCACACGACGGATATCGTCGACCACGCTCACCGCGTCGCGTCCGCTGACGTTGGCCGATACCACCAGCTTGCGCTGCACGTTCTCGCGCGAGATGGCGTTGGGACCACCGGCCGACACCACCTCGGCCAACTCGGAGAGCGGCACCAGGCTGCCCTGCGGTGTGTTGACCAGCAGGTCACGCACCTCGTCGATGGTGGGGCACTCGCCCACGGTACGGTGGCGCAGCACCAGGTCGAAGGCATACTGTCCTTCGTATATCTTGCACAGCGGCTCGCCCTGGAAGGCCAGCGACAGCACCTCGTTGAAATCGGCGATGGTGAGGCCGTAGCGCGCCAGCTTCTCGCGGTCGGCACGCACCTGTATCTGCGGCACCTCGGTCTGCTGTTCAACCACCACATCGACCAGACCGTCGATGTCGGCCGTGGCGTGCTTGATTTGGTTGCCGATGAGGTAGAGCCGCGACAGGTCGTCGCCGAACAGCTTGATGGCGATGGCGGCTTGGGTGCCGCTGACCATGTGCTCGATGCGGTGACCCAGCGGCTGTCCTATCGACACCGTGATGCCTGGCACCATGGCCAGCCGTTGGCGCACCTCGGCGAGGAACGCCTCTTTGCTGCGGCCGTCGAGCTGGAAGTTGACATCGATCTCCGCGCCGTTGGTCGACTGCGAATGCTCGTCGAGGTCGCCGCGGCCGGTGCGGCGCGATGTCGCCGTCACCTCTGGTATCGCCAGCAGCTGCTCTTCAGCCAGCCGTCCCAGATGGTCGCTCTCGTCGAGCGACACGCCGGGCTGCGCCACCATGGCGATGGTCAGCGACCCCTCGTTGAACTCGGGCAGGAAGCCCCGACCCATCGTGGCGAGCAGTCCCAGTGCCAAGAAGAGCAGCGCCAGCGTGCTGTAGAGTACGGGCCGTTTGTGGCCCAGCACCCAGGTCAGCGCCGTGCGGTAGTGCCGCTCGAGCCACTGCACCAGTCCCATGGGCTGGGAGCGGCGGTCGAGGTAGCGGTCGCCCGACAGAAAGAGCTTGCAAAGCAGCGGCGTGACCGTCATGGCCACCAGCAGCGACATGAAGAGCGATATCAGATAGGCCACGCCCAACGGTTTGAGCATGCGTCCCTCCAGTCCTGTAAGGAAGAAGAGCGGCACGAAGCTGAGCATGATGATCAGTGTGGCGTGGATGATGGAGCCGCGTATCTCGGTGGAGCCGCGGAAGACGACGGCGTAGGCCGACTGTCGCTGGTCGGGTGGCAGCAGGTGGTTGCGGCGCAGCCCTTTGAAGACATTCTCCACATCGATGATGGCGTCGTCGACCAGCGATCCGATGGCGATGCACATGCCGCCCAGCGTCATCGTGTTGATTTCCATGCCCAGCAGGTAGAGGCAGAGCAGGGTGCCGAGCAGCGACAGCGGTATGGCCACCATCGAGATGAGTGTGGTGCGGAAGCTGCCCAGGAAGAGCAGCAGCACCACGACGACGAAGAGGGCTCCTTCGAGCAGCGCGCGTCCCACGTTGCCCACCGACGAGGCGATGAAATCGGCCTGGCGGAACACGTGGGTGTTCATCTGCACATCGGCCGGGAAGGAGTGGCGCACCGACTCCAGCTGTGCGTCGATCTCCTCGGTGACGCGCAGCGTGTTGACGTTGGGCTGCTTGGAGATGGAGAGCAGCACGGCGGGCCGTGCGTTGACCGAGGCGGTGCCCATGCGCACCGCATGGCCCACCACCACCTCCGCCACATCGGACAGGCAGACGGGATGGCCGTCGCGGAAGCATACCAGCGAGCGTCCCAGCGCCTCGGGGTCGGCGGTGCGGGTGACGCCGCGCAGCGCATACTCGTTGCCGTAGTCGCGCACCATGCCGGCCGACGCATTGGTGCCCAACGCGCCGCAGACCTCCTCGAGGTCGTGCATCGTCACGCCGTAGGCGTGCATCCTGACGGGGTCGGCCAGCACCTGATATTGGCGGCTCTCGCCGCCTATCACCGTCACCTGCGACACGCCGCCGGTGGCCAGCACGGCGGGTTTGACCACCCAGTCGGCCAGCGTGTAGAGCGCCTGCTGCGACGTGGGGTTGTCGACGGCCGCTGTGGTGTCGACCTGCAGGGAGACAAACATAATCTCGCCCATCACGCTGCTCTGTGGCGCCAGCACGGGCGACACATCGGGCGGCAGCGTCTCGGACAGCGTGTTCATCTTCTCGCCCACGATCTGGCGTGCCAGGTAGGGGTCCATGCCCCAGTCGAATTCGACGAAGACAAAGCTGCAGCCCTGTTGCGACACCGAGCGCACACGGCGCACATGGGTGGCGCCGTTGACGGCCGACTCGATGGGGAAGGTGACGCGGCGCTCGACCTCCTCGGGCGCCATGTTGTGGGCGTCGGTCATCACGACCACCGTGGGCGCCGTCAGGTCGGGGAAGACATCGACATCGGTGTGACGCGCGCTCCAGACGCCCGCCACCATCAACAGCAGTGCTGCCAGGAGGATGAAGAGCTTGTGGTCGAGACTGAATTTTATGATTTTGTTCAACATGATTTCTGTATTTTTTGAAGGGAGTGATATCGGGAGCTATACCAGCGTTGCTGGCAGGAAGTTATGACCGCTTCGCGCATGATATTAGTGTTGTATCGTCCACTTTAACTTCAACTTTAACTTCCATTATAACTCCAAAATTACCTATAGTGTGACAGACATCAGCTCCAACCAGGCGCATTCTAGGGCGTAGCGGGCGTCGATGACGGCCATCTCGGTGTCGTGGAAGAACTCCACCTGTCGCAGATAGGACTCCAGCGGTATCTCGCCCGCCAGGAACGATTTGAGCAGCAACGCCTCGCTGTCGTACCGCTCGCATTGCGCGGCGAGCCGCTGCACCTCGTCGGACAGGGTCTGTACCTGTGCGTAGAGCCGGCTCAGACGGCCGTAGAGTTCCATTTGCACGCGCTGCTCGTCGTGCTGCGACGCCTGCCATGCCAGACGGGCACCGCTCACCTGACGGCGGCGGTTCCACAGCGGTATATTGACACCCAGTGCCACGCCGCGGAAGAGGCAGTCGGCCTCGTATTCGGCCACGACGCCAGCCGTCAGGGCCGGCAGCGACTCCTTGCAGGTAAGGCGGTACTGTTCGTGGTGCAGATCGGTGTGCATCGCCGCCATGCGACGTTCGGGAGCCTGACGGCTCACCTCGTCGTACCACGCCGAGAAGTCGGCAGGCAGCACGACCGCCGGAAACAGCGTGTCGGCGACCGTCACGGCGACGTTGTCGTTATAGGTGCGCAGCTGCTGCAGACGGCTGTCGCGCTGTGTCTGCAGCATCTGCTGTCTGTTCTGCAACGCCACCAGCTCCAGCTGTGCGCGGTTGTATTCGATGATGCCACAGTCGCCCAGCTCCATGCGGCGCGACATGGCGTCGGCCACCTGGCGGGCGATGCCGACACAGTGGTCGTAGTGTGCCAGCTGCATATTGGCGTAGACGATTTCGGCACAGAGGTGCTGTATCTCCAGCATCCACCGTTGCCGCTGCAGCAGCCAGCCCGCTTCGATGGTGTCGCCCGCCAGGCTGCGGATGCGGCGCATCGAGCTGTAGCGTCCCGGCAGCGGCAGCTCCTGTGAGAGGCTGGCGCTCCAGCGGTTGCCCTCGCCGGTACGCGACGCCCAGAGGTAGTCGAAGGAGACGCTGGGGTCGGCCAGCAGCGGCGTGGCCGTTGTCTCGGACTGTCGTGCCGACTTCTCCTTCTGTATGGCCAGGTAAGCGGTGCTGCGACGCTGCAGCGTGTCGAGCACCTGCTGATAATGATGTTGTGCGGCGGCTGACGCGCTGACGAGCACCGCCAGCGACAGCGTGACAAGATATTTCTTCATAGGGCGGCGGTTTTTAATGACTGTGCACATGTCCGGCGTGGGGGTCGAGTGTCGCCGTGGCCTGCGCCATCTTGACGAGGGCGGCGCCACGGGTCACCACGCGCTCTCCCGGGCGGAGACCCGACGCCACCACCGTGCGGAGGCCGTCGGTGGCGCCCAGCGTAACGAGCCGCTTCTCGAACCGCTCGGGGGTCTGCTGCACAAAGACGAAGTGGTTGCCCATCTCCTCGACGATGCCGCTGTTGGGCACCGACAGTACCTCGCTGTCGGAGGCGGTGAGGATGTAGGCGGTGAGGAAGGTGCCCGGCACCCATCCCGCGCTGTTGCGCACACGGAAGGTCACCGGTATCAGCGTCGACGCCGCCTCGGTGGAGTGGCCGTAGCCCACCAGCGTACCCTGCAGGTCGTCGAGCGTGTAGACGCTGTCGCCCAGGGCGAAATGGGCCGACGTGATGTGATGCAGCTGGGGGTAGTAGCGCGGCGGCACCTCGGCGCGCACCATCAGGTCGCGGTTCTGCGAGATGACCATCAGCGGCTGCCCCGCCTCGACGTAGGAGCCGTTGCGGACGTTGATTTCACGGATGAAGCCGCCCATCGGCGACACCGCCTGGGTGCCGCGGCCGGTGCTGTTGCGGCGCAGACTCTCGTAGAGCGCCTTCGCCTCCTCGTAGCGGGAACGGCTGCGGTCGAGCTCGGTCTGCGACACGATGCGGTCCTCGGCCAGCTTCTGCTGCCGCTCGTAGGTGGCACTGGCCTCCTCGTAGGCCGCGGCGGCCTGCTGCAGGCGCACCACCATGTTGTTGTCGGCCATATCGGCGCTCTCTATGGTGCAGAGCGGCTGTCCGGCGCGCACCGCCGACCCTTCAACCCAGTTGGGCTGGGAGAGCACGACGATGCCCGACGATTTGGCCGTCACGACGCGTTCGTCGCCCTGTGAGGGCAATATCTGTGCCGTGGTACGGATAACGGCATCGAAGGGCTGCTGACGCACCACAGCGGTGGCAAAATCGACCTGCCAGCTCTGCTCCTTGGTGAAGGTGATGCCGTCGGCTGCGGGCTCCTCTTCGCTGTGGTGATGATGGTGTCCTTCGTGGTGGTGCATCTCCTCATGCGAGGCGAAGACATCGAGGTGGAACGTCGCCGTGTCGGTGGCGTAGGGATGGCCGACCACCAGCGACAGATGGCTGTGGCCCGATTTCTGGGGCGTCAGCGCAATGTGGTAGAGACCCTGCGTCTCCTCGGCGTGGGCGTGAGCGTCGACGGCCTTACCGTCGACCAGCACCGCGATATTGGCGTCGCCCACCGGCTTGAAATCGGTCAGCCGCGTCAGATGCAGCAGCAGCGACGCCTCCTGACCGACGATAAAGGGTTCCGCCTCGGCATACAGCTCGTAGTGGGCCGTGTAGGCGGTATAATGCTCGGCATCGTGGTGATGCCCATGCTCGTCGTGATGATGGCGACAAGCGGCAAGCGCGCACACCATGGCGCCCGCCAATAGGAAAGAAAAAAATCGTTGAGACATAATGAACACTTGTTAAATAACAGACTGAACAACGCCAACGCCACACCGCCGCCTTGAGTGGGAGGGGTGGCCATCGGCATTCCGATTCATGCTATTCAACAAGCGGGAGGGGCGCGCAACGGCGGCTGCGCCCCGTGGCTGCCCGGTGGCAGCGTCACACGCGGTCCGCACGGACGGATGCGCACACAATAGGTCGCTCCATCCTCCACGACATCGAAGACGGCGGGCAGACAGAACGAGGCGACCAGCAAGGCGTGGCCCCATTTCTCGTCTGACGCCAGCGTCAGTTGCGACAACAGATGTTGCAGACCGCAGCCATCCAGCGGGTGGTGCGACCGACCCGAATCGCCGTCCGGCTCGTCGCCCACATCGTGGCAATGACATGCCAGCTCGTTCTCGAACACCAGTCCGACGCCCTCCGCACAGTCGTGGTGGTGATGGGGCACGACGACATGCAGCAGGATGATGGCGCACGCCAGCACAAACGACAGGCGCGGCAACAGGACAGACAGACGGTGACGAGACGGCGACATAAAAGTAAAAACAGGGTAGTGCGTCAGAGCAACGCACCACCCTGTCTGCTATTCATTCGACGAATGCATTAGAGAACCTGGACGGCCTCGATGAGACCCTTGCCAATCTCGATGGCTTCCTCGTTCTGGGGAATGAGGTTCCAGTGGCGCTGGGGCAGCGAGTGCTCGAGACCTTCGTGGATATACTGCTTGTCGACGATGGGTTTCAGCTTCAGGAAACCGCCGAGGACAACCATGTTGAACACCTTGCTGATGCCGAGCTCCTGGGCCTTGGCCGTAGCGGCGATCTTGTAGATGTTGATATCCTTGCGGGTGGGCTCGTGGGTGATGCCGTTGGGGTCAAAGATGAGCAGACCGCCGGGCTTCACGCTGGCCTCGAACTTGTCGAGCGACTGCTGGTTGAGGATAATGGCCGTGTCGAACTGGTTGATGATGGGCGAGCTGATGCGCTCGTCGCTGATGATGACCGACACATTGGCGGTGCCACCGCGCATCTCGGGGCCGTAGCTGGGCATCCAGCTGACTTCTTTATCTTGCATGACTCCGGAGTAGGCAAGGATTTTGCCCATGGAGAGGACACCCTGTCCTCCGAATCCGGCGATGATGATTTCTTCAGTCATTGTTTTCTTTATTTGATTGTTTGATACTTATAGGACCTATAGGACTTATAGGCCTTATAGGACTTATAAGTTATTGCTGAACAGTTAACGGGTGATCCAGCACCAGGCGGTTGACGTCGATACCTTCGGCAATCTTACCGTCGACCTTGATGTCGCCGATAGGATAGTTGGGCATCATGTTGTCTTCCATCCACTTGTTGGCCTGCACGGGGGTCATCTTCCAGCCGCTGTTGCAGTTGGAGAGGATCTCGACGAAGCTGAGACCTTTTTTCAGTTTCTGGTTCTCGAAAGCCTTGCGGATAGCAGCTTTGGCCTTGCGCACGGCGGCGGGGTTCTGCACGCTCTGACGGGTCACGTAGTAGGTGCCGGGCAGGGTGGCGAGGAGCTCCGTCATGCGGAGGGGGAAGCCGTTGAGGTCCACGCGACGGCCGTAAGGCGTGGTGGCGCTCTTCATACCGACCAGCGTGGTGGGGGCCATCTGGCCACCGGTCATACCGTAGATACCGTTGTTGACGAAGATCATGGTGATGTTCTCGCCACGGTTGGCGGCATGGATGGTCTCGGCGGTACCGATAGCGGCGAGGTCGCCGTCGCCCTGATAGGTGAACACAAAGGTGTCGGGGTTGAGACGCTTGACAGCGGTAGCCACTGCGGGTGCACGACCGTGGGCGGCCTCCTGGAAGTCAACGTCGAAATAGTTATAGGCCAACACGGAGCATCCCACGGGCGAGACGCCGACGACTTGGTCCTGAATGCCGATCTCGTCGATCACTTCGGCGACAAGACGGTGGGTGGTGCCGTGACCGCAACCGGGGCAGTAGTGCATGACGGCGTCGGTGAGCACCTTGGTACGGGTGTAAACCTCCTCGTAACCCTCTTTCAGCAACTCTTGTTTGCGAGCTTCAATATCTTGATTCATTGTTTTTCTGTGTTTTGTCAGACGTGTCAGACTAGTCGGACTAGTCAGACCTGTCGGATGTTACTTAATGATTTTGTTTTCCAGAGCCTCCAGGACCTCGCCGGGGGTGGGGATGATGCCACCGAAACGACCGAAATGCTCAGTCTTGACACCGCACTTGGTGGCAAGCTTCACATCCTCGATCATCTGACCGGCGCTCATCTCGACGCAGAGGATACCCTTTACGTGAGCAGCCACCTCGGCCAGCTGTTTGGTCGGGAAGGGGAAGAGGGTGATGAGGCGGAAGAGGCCGACCTTGATGCCCTTTTCGCGGGCCATCTGCATAGCCTTCATAGCGATACGGCTGCTGGAACCGTAGGCCACGATGATGTACTCGGCGTCTTCGCAGTTCAGCATCTCGTAGCGAACCTCTTTCTCTTTCATCTCGTCGTATTTCTTCTGGAGCTTCAGGTTGAAGACCTCCTGACGAGCGGAGTCGAGTTCGAGCGAGGTGATGATGTTGTGGTTGCGGTTGGCGGGTTTGCCCCAGGTGCCCCAGGGAGCGTTCTTGCGACGCTCTTCCTCGGTCCAGCGAGGCATATTGTCACGGGTGTACAGTTTTTCCATGCACTGTCCGATGGCACCGTCGGAGAGGATGAGAACCGGGTTGCGATACTTGAAAGCGATGTCCCAGGCGTCGAACACGAAGTCGTACATCTCCTGCACGCTGGCGGGAGCCAGGGTGTAGAGCTGGTAGTCACCGTGACCACCGCCCTTGGTGCTCTGGAAATAGTCGCTCTGCGAAGGCTGGATGGTACCCAGACCGGGGCCGCCGCGCATCACGTTGACGATGAGGCAGGGGATTTCGGCACCTGCCAGATAGGTGAGGCCTTCCTGCATCAGCGAAATTCCGGGGCTGGAGCTCGAGGTGGCGACTTTCTTGCCGGTGGCGGCACCGCCGTAAACCATGTTGATCGAGGCGACCTCGCTCTCGGCCTGCAGAACAGTCATACCAGTGGTCTCCCACGGTTTCTCGGCCATTAAGGTTTCCATTACTTCCGACTGCGGAGTGATAGGATAGCCGAAGTAGCCGTCCGTACCGCTGGCAATCATTGCGCGGGCAATAGCTTCGTTGCCCTTCATCAGTTGAAGTTCTCTTGCCATACTTTGTTCTTTTTGTGTGATTAGTGATTGGTGATTAGTGACGAGACTTTCTCATTGGGCTCCACAGGGGCGCCGACTTTCACTTCACGATTCACTATTCACTTGTCACTAATTTAGATTTTTTTCTTGTAAACAGAGATTACGCCGTCGGGGCACACCATTGCGCAGCTGGCGCAGCCAATGCAACTGTCGTTCACGGTCTCGGTGTAGTTGTAACCTTTGCCGTTTACATTTTTCGACAACGCGATGCACTTCATCGGGCAGACGGGTACACAGACTCCGCAGCCTTTGCAGCGCTCGGTATCGATTACGATTTGTCCTTTAAAAGCCATAGATTTGAGTTTTATGTGATTAATAATAAAATCGGCATTTCGATGCTCACCCAAAACAGTGAGACTGCAAAGTTACATCTTTTTTCCAAATTGCAACTGCAAGAAGAGAAATAAATTTAACGACTGCAATAAATCCACCGTTGCCAACACAAAAAAACGTAACAACACCTCAACGTATTGGCATCAAACAAAAATTATTTAGTACCTTTGCAAGTTCAGAACCTAAAAACGCAAAACAATATCAATCTTTTCACCATGAAAAAGTTATTCATTTTGAGCATCTTTGCTCTGTTTGCATCGGCCTTTGTCCATGCACAGGATGTTACCACAGTACAGGACACCAACAACGGTCCCAAAATCCAATTTGTGTCGCTCGTTCATGACTACGGCACCATCGAGAAGGGCGCCGACGGCAAGTGCGAGTTCACCTTCACCAACACCGGCAACGAGCCGCTTATCCTCTCGAATGTGCGCGCCAGCTGCGGCTGCACCACACCTTCTTGGACGCAGAAACCCGTGATGCCGGGCCAGCAAGGCACCATCGATGTGAAGTACAACACCAACAACGTGGGCGGCTTCACCAAATCCATCACGGTGACCTCGAACGCTGTCAACAACCCCCGTGTACAGCTGAAAATCAAAGGCAACGTCAAGAAACCCGAATAAACGACCGCGCCGAACCCTTTTACTGAAACAATACTAACAAGTACAATATTATGCCCAAGATTTCCAATAAAGGTATGGAGCTGCCCCAGTCGGCCATCCGCAAACTGGTGCCCTTCGCCGATGCCGCCAAAGAACGCGGCGTACATGTATACCACCTCAACATTGGACAACCCGATATCGAAACGCCCAAAGGCGCACTGGCCGCCCTCGCCGAGACCGCCCGCGAACTTCCGGAGAGCAACGGTGTGCTGGAATACAGCCACTCGGCCGGTATCATGAGCTATCGTCGCGCCCTGTGCAACTACTACCACAAGCACGGCATCGACGTGACGCCCAACCAGGTGCTCGTCACCACCGGCGGCAGCGAAGCGCTGCAGATGGCTTTCACCGTCTGCCTCAACCCCGGCGACGAAATCATCATCCCCGAACCCTACTACACCAACTACAACACTTTCGCCAAGCTGTGCGACGCCAAGATTGTCACCATCCCCAGCGACATCAAGACGGGCTTCGCCCTGCCGCCCATCGAGGATTTCGAGAAGGCCATCACGCCGCACACCAAGGCCATCATGATCTGCAACCCCAACAACCCCACGGGTTACCTCTACACCCATGAGGAGCTGCTGAAGGTGGCCGGTCTGGTGAAGAAATACGACCTCTACCTCTTTGCCGACGAGGTGTACCGCGAGTTCTGCTACGACGGTGCCAAGCACTTCAGCGTCATGCAACTCGAGGGTCTGGAGCGCAACACCATCCTGTTTGACTCGGTGTCGAAACGCTACAGCGCTTGCGGTGCCCGTGTGGGATGCCTCGTGACCCGCAACAGCGAGGTCTACGCCATCGCCATGCGTCTGGCACAGGCCCGTCTGTCGCCCCCCAGCTTCGGCCAGATCTTCGCCGAGGCCGCCGTCAACACGCCGCAGGAGTATTTCGACAAGGTGCAGGCTGAATATGTGGCACGCCGCAACGTGGTGGTCGAGGGCATCAACAAGATTCCCGGCTGCTTCTGCCCCATGCCCAAGGGTGCCTTCTACACCGTCATCGACCTGCCCGTGGACGACAGCGACAAGTTCTGCCAGTGGCTGCTGACAGACTTCAGCCACAACGGTGCCACCGTCATGCTGGCTCCCGCCACCGGCTTCTATGTCGACCCCGAGCGCGGACGTCATCAGGCCCGTATCACCTACTGCATCTGCATCGACGACCTGAAAGCCGCCATCAAGTGCCTCGAAGAGGCCTTGAAGGTTTATCCCGGTAGAACCCGATAATCCAAATCCAGGATATCTGGACAATCTAGATAATCTAGAAAACCTAGATTATGAATAGAGACGAAAAACGCCAACAAGTGATCTGCTCCTGCCTTAGCCAGCAGGAGCAGATTGCGTCTATTGCCAAGCAGGAGATGGACTCGGCGCAGCAGCAGAGCAACGACTACGGCGCCAACGTGGACCGCTACGACAGCTACCGCACCAAATTGATGCGGTCGCGCGACATGTACGCCAAACAGCTCGCCAACGCCAACGCCAGCATCCGTGTGCTGCGCGAACTGCTGCAGCAGGCACCCCACGACAGCGCCGACCACGGCGCCATCGTCGAGACCGATAAGCAACGGTTTTTCCTCAGCATCGGCGCCGGCAAATTCCTGGTGCCGCACCAGGCGCCGCTGAGCCAGCCGCAGGAGACCTACTTTGCCATCAGCGCCCAGACCCCCATCTACCTGGCGCTGAAAGGTCACAAGATAGGCGACACCATCGTCTTCAACGGCATCAGCCAAACGATACAAGAGATATACTGATGTTTATCGTTTAACGTTTAAGGTTTAACGTTTAAAGGGGTTAAGGGGTTCAAAAGGTTAAAGGGGTAGGTTTTAAACTAAAAAGTAAAAACTAAAATCTAAAAAGCGGTTAGCAGTTAGGGGAAGTAAGAAGTAAGAGTTAAGAACTAAGAAGTTATTAGTCATTTGTCCTTTAACTAACTTTAACCACCTTAACTACTTTAACTACCTTAACTACATTAACTACCAAAATAGTATCAGGTTTAATGGAGACGAAAATCTATCGCACTGCTGTGCTGATACCCTGCTTCAACGAAGAGAAGACCATCGGCAAGGTGGTGCGCGATTTCCGTGAGGTGCTGCCCGACGCCGACATCTATGTCTACGACAACAACTCCACCGACCGCACCGCCCTGCTGGCCGCCAAGGCCGGCGCCGTTGTGCGCCACGAGCACGAGCAAGGCAAGGGGCACGTCATCCGTCGCATGTTCCGCGAGGTGGAGGCCGACTGCTACCTCATGGTGGACGGCGACGACACCTACCCTGCCCACCACGCAACGGCCATGGTGGAGGCGGTGCGCGACGAGCAGGTGGACATGGTCATCGGCGACCGGCTGTCGTCGACCTACTTCCAACAGAACAAACGTCCGTTCCACAACAGCGGCAACCGGCTGGTGCGCAGCCTCATCTGCCGACTGTGGCACACCGAGGTGAAAGACATCATGACCGGCTACCGCGCTTTCAGCCGTCGCTTCGTCAAGCTGTTCCCCGTCATGAGCGGCCAGTTTGAGATAGAGACGGAGATGACCATCCACGCCCTCGACAAGCGTTTCCGGCTGAAAGAGGTGCCTGTGGACTACCGTGACCGGCCCGCCGGCAGTGTCTCCAAACTCAACACCTTCAAGGATGGCTGGAAGGTGCTGATGACCATCGTCACCCTTTTCAAAGAATACCGTCCCATGCGTTTCTTCGGCTGGCTGGCCGTGTTGCTGGCCGTGCTGGGCGTCGGCATGCTACTGCCCGTGCTGGTGGAGTATTTCCAGACGGGACTGGTGCCGCGCTTCCCGACCCTCATCGTCGCCATGTTCCTGCTGCTGGCCGCCCTGCTGGCGGTGGCGGTGGGACTCTGTCTCGACGTCATCGTCACCAAAGATAGGAAGAGCTATGAACTCGCCCTTCTCCGCTACGCGGAGGGAAACTGAGCATACGTTTAATGTTTAACGTTTAATGTTTAATGTGTTTCCGGCCATGAAAAGATTTTTAGTTTTTAGTTTTTACTTTTTAGTTTTAATCGCCTGCTATCTGCTTTTCGGGCTGGCCACCTCCCTGCTGCCCCAGGCGCCAGTGGAGGAGCATGTGAAAGAAACCGTCGACCAACACGACCTCCAGTCCGATTTCTGGTTTGCCTTCCTCTACAAGTCCACCTACTACATGGACAACTTCACCGACGCACTGATTGTCAACCAGGCGCTGACCAACGGACGGACGGAGCAGAACCTGTGGCAGCGCACGATGCTGGTGCCGCGACAGGTTAGCGGCGGAGAAGAGTGCGCAAACCTGCGGCTTATGGTCGACGGCGACCAGCCGCTACAAGAGCTATGCTACCCCCGCTATTGGCACGGCAGCACATTCCTCATGCGCGCGCTGCTCTACATCAACGACTACTTGGCGCTGCGCACCTTTTTCTACCTGCTGTCGTCGCTGCTGCTGGCATGGGCACTCGTCCTCATGGCACGCCGCATTGGCACCTGGGCAGCGGTGGTTTACGCGCTCGCCCTGGCCTCCGTCAACCTCTTCATCATGCAGCACTCCATCCAGTTTTTCACCACCCTGCTGCTGGCCCTGGCAGGAACACTGTGGGTGCTGTACCGTGTGCGGGAACCGCGACAGCTGCTGCCGTTCTTCTTGGTGATGGGCTCGCTGACCGCTTACTTCGACCTGCTCACCTGTCCCCTGCTCACCTGGGGCATCCCCCTGCTGGTGTGGCTGGTTTCAAGAGAAAAGGTGGATGATGGTATATGTGAGACGCACAAATCCTCAATTTTACACTCCCTCATCTGGGTCGTCGGCTATGGCGCCACCTGGGCTGCCAAATGGCTGCTGGCCACCGTGACCACCTCGTTCGATGTCTTTGCCGACGCCACCGGACAGGTGGCGTTGCGTGCCTCTGTCGAACAGTTCGACCGCTGGGAGGCCATGACACGCAACCTGGAGCAGGTGCCGTGGTTCTACGCCACAGTGGCGCTGGTCGTGTTGGTCGTACTGGCAGTGCGTCACTTCAACCGCAAAGGCTGGCGACAGGCGCTGACCTGCTTTGTCGTAGCACTGGCACCCCTCGTCTGGTTCATGGCTCTGGCCAACCATTCGGGGCTTCATTTCTGGTTCACCTACCGCATCCTCGCCGTCACCATCCTGGGGCTGCTCTTCGCCGCCGCCAGCCTGGTGGACTGGGAGAGTATTAAATTAAAAAGTAAAAGCTAAAAACTAAAAAGTGGTTTTCAGCAGTCACATATTCCTGTTGTATTTCCTGCCAGTGTTCCTGCTGGTCTACTTCCTTGTGCGGGAACGGTGGCGCAATGTCGTGCTGCTGGTCGCCTCGATTGTGTTCTACGCCTGGGGTGCGCCGGACTTCGTGCTGACGCTGCTGGCCTCGACCGTCGCCAATTTCTACCTCGTGCGGGCAATGGAAAAAGCCCGCACCGTCACCGCCAAACGGCTGTGGTGCGCGGCGGCGCTGACGGTGAGTCTGGGACTGCTGGCCTACTTCAAATACGCCAATTTCTTTGTTGACAACGTCAACGCCATGCTGACGGCACTCGGCCTGGGCACGATGAGCTGGACCCATGTGCTGCTGCCCATCGGCATCAGTTTCTTCACCTTCCAGTCGGTGACCTATGTCATCGACACCTACCGCGGAGTCAACCGACCCATGGAGAGGCTGACGGACTATGTGGTCTACATCATCATGTTCCCGCAGCTGATAGCGGGACCCATAGTGCGCTACAACGAGATTGCCGACCAGATCTCCGCCCGGCGACGGCTGCGCTGGGACGAGTGCCTGCAGGGCTTCTACCGCTTCGTCATCGGTCTGTCGAAGAAGGTGCTCGTCGCCGACGTCATCGGCCGCACCGTGGACGTGGTGCTGGGCGGCGACCTGGCGACGCTGGACAGCGGCACGGCATGGGTGACGATAGCCGCCTACACCATGCAGCTCTACTTCGACTTCTCGGGCTACAGCGACATGGCCATCGGTCTGGGTCGCATCATGGGGTTCCGCTTCCCCGAGAACTTCGACAACCCCTACATCTCTACCTCCGTCACCGAGTTCTGGCGCCGCTGGCACATCACCCTCGGCACCTTTATGCGCAACTACCTCTACATCCCCCTCGGCGGCAACCGCAAAGGGGTCTGGCGCACCTACCTCAACCTCTGGGTGGTTTTCCTGCTCAGCGGCCTGTGGCACGGCGCCGGCTGGAACTTCGTGCTGTGGGGCGCCTACCACGGCTTCTTTCTGGTGCTGGAACGCCTCACCGGCTGGAACCAACCGCCCCAACCCCAAAAGAATAAAAATTTCAATTTTCAATTGGCTCCACAGGGCCGCCAACCACAGTTCTCAATTCTCAATTCTCACTTCTCACTTCTCAATTTAATAAAGGTTCTTCTCACCTTCCTCGTGGTCATGGTGGGCTGGGCGCTGTTCCGCATCGAGAACCTGGGCGACTGCTGGACCTTCCTCACCCGCCTCTTCGCGTTCGATTTCACCCCAACACAGACCCATTCTCAATTCTCAATTCTCAATTCTCAATTTATTGTCACCCTCATCGCCGCGCTCTGCTTCGCCTTCGTGACACTCGTCCCCTGGGGTCGCAAGCTGCAGCAATGGGTCTACTATACCGACTACAGTCCGCGCCAGCACATCGCCGTGTGGGTCGCGGCAGGACTGCTGTTCTTCCTCTGCGTGGGCGCCCTCGCCGCCACCGATTTCAGCCCCTTCATCTATTTCAGATTCTGACACCATGCACCGCATCCACCGCACACTTTGCCTCATCTCTCTCACCGTGCTCTTTCTCGCCATGGCGCAGGGTGTGTGGCATTTTATCCCCATGCGCGGACTACGTGGCATCTGGGTGATGGAGGAGGCTCCGCGCCTTACGGCACGCGGCTTCCACGACGGCAGCTGGCAGCCGCAGATGGAGAAATACCTCCGTGGACATTTCGGCTTCAACGAGGCGGCGATACGGCTCTACAACCAGTATGTCTTCAGCGGCTTCCACCGGACGACGAACAAGGGACTCATCATCGGGCGCGACGGCTATCTCTACGAACGCTATTTTGTGGAGGACCACTACGAGAGCCGCATGTACAAGTATACGGAGAAGCCCGAGGAGCTGCTGGCCGGTTTCGACCTGGAGGCGCGGCGCCTCGCCCTGCTGCAGCGACAGCTGGCGGAACGCGGCACCACGCTGTTCGTCGTCATACCGCCGGGCAAAGACTTCCTCTATCCCGAGCACCTGCCCGCCCGCGACACCCTGACACGACCGCTCGGGCCCCGCGCCTATCCCGAATATCCGCGGCTGTTCGACCGCTACGGGGTGAACTATGTCGACATCCTCGGCTGGTTTCTGCAACTCAAGGAGTGCGTCGACTACGACATCATGATGCCGCTGGGCACCCACTGGAGCAATATCGCCGCCACCTATGCCTTCGACTCCATCCTGCGCTATATGCAAGGACTGGGCGGCGCCGCCATCCGTCCCGTGCAACTCGGCACACCCTACGTCGACAAGACACGGCAACCCGACGACGACCTGGGACGGCTGCTCAACACCACCTTCATACCGCGGCAGAAGAGATGCCAGTATGTCGACGTGACGCTGGCGCCGGCAGAGGCAACGCAACAGAAGCCCGGGATGATTACCGTGGGCGACTCCTTCTTCTGGACCATCAGCTACAACTACCCCCTCGACTCGCTGTTCCGCTACGCCCACTACTGGTTCTACAACAGCACCATCTACTTCGACGCAGAGCACGACAACGTGTCGCAAGTCGACCTGCGGCAGACCCTCGACGATGCCGACTACATCATGCTTATCTACTGCAGCGGTCAGCTCTACGACCTCGGCAACGGCTTTATCGTCAACGCGCTGCTGGCGCTGAACTACAGCGACGAGGAGATCGCGGCGGTGCGCGACAGCATCAGCGACAACATCCGCGCCGACGAGCACTGGCTGGGCTATCTGCGCGAGAAAGCCGCCAACGAAGGCATCGACCTCGACCAGGCCATCTACAACGACGCCGAATACCTCATCCACACCCGCCCAGAGGAATTTTTTGAGAAAGTAAAAACTAAAAACTAAAATGAAAACAACAACGATAACCAAAACAGGGCTTCCCCTTTTAGTTTTATCTTTTTACTTTTTAGCTTTCTCCGCTTGTTCCCCGCGGGAGCGGACTTTCGACCCCATGGTGGGGTATGCGGGCGACACGGTGTGCATGGACATGGACATGGAAAACGCGGTATTGGAGGGTGTCGTGCTGCCCGCCCAAGGCGAGTATTTCCACTTTGTGTTCGACACCACCGCCGACCAGCCGCTCTACTACAAGATTTACTACCAGAACGAGAGCTACAGGTTCGACGACGCAGACTCGCTGAACTACGAAAACTTCTACGGGTCGTGGGAGGATGTGACAGTGGGCTTCCGCCAGGTGCCGGCAGACGGACATGTGGCCGACAGCTTCCGCATCGTGGGCAACCCGCGCGACGAGCGGCAATACTACGGTGCCGATCTCACCGACTTTGACTGTAGCCTTGAGACGCTGCACGACATCGAGCGCGAGATAAGGAACGACACCCACTGGTTCCGCTATGTGCGCGATGTGGCGGCTCCCGAGAACAACCGCAGCCTGGAGGAGCAACTCTTCCTCGACACCCGCTGGGTGCTTAACGAGCGACGTCACCAGGGCGGCGACGTCAACCACCGCTGGAAACGCAACCCCCGCACGGGTCTCTATTCGTTCCTGCTGGTGGTGTGCGACGAGGAGGGACTGCAGCGTATACCCGACTATGTGCAGCATATCAACCGCACCGATGCCGACAGCCACTACGTGAACCCCTACAGCTGGTTCGCCCAAAACAAAAACCGGCACATCCATCTGCTGCACGGCAGCAAGATGCTCCGTACCCGTGCCGTGCTGACACCGCAGCAGGGCGTCTACGTCGACGAGACACAGATACGCGTTGCCTACCGGCACAAGAACGAGATACCGGGCCGTGTGGGCAGCGACACCACGCTGTACCGTCATGCGTTGTACCAACAGTTCTTCCCCGCCATCAGCCAGGAACGCACGCTGCGCAACATACCACTGGTGATGGACATCGACGAATACACGCAGGCCGACTACGACGCGGCGGCCACCCGCTACGACAGCACCCAGCTCGTCTACGACCATCCCCACATCACCGACTGCCCGGGCAGCACCGTCTACCCCTCCGCCGACGGCAGCTATATCTCCATCATCAACCCCGGCAATGCTAATTTTGAAATTCGAAATTCGAATTCTGAAAAAAAAGACCCTTCAAAATTCAAAATCCAAAATTCAAAATTAAAGAAGGAGTCCACTGGCGTGAAGACCCGTGTAGGCTTTTCCTATGGCAAGTACCGCGGCAAAATCAAGTTCCCGCCCATGCTCAACAAGGAGAATGTCTGGAATGGCCTGACCTATGCTTTCTGGCTCATCTATCAGGACGGCAGCCAGTGGAACCGGCGCAGACCCAGCTACCACGGCGGCTATATCAGCAAGAACGACGACAGCGAGAACCCCGACAGGCATGTGCACGACAACTATTCGGAGATAGACATAGAGATTGTCAAAGCCTCGCGCTACTGGCCCAAAGACTACTATACCCAGCCCGACAAGGTGGAGGATGGCCGCGCCAACAGCGATGTCATGTACTGCTGCACCAACTGGGACCTGGCCTGCCAGGAGCCCAGCCGCTTCGCCGCCGGCCTCACGCACATCCCCTACCAGGGGCAGTCCTACGAGGCCATGCGCTGGACCGACACCTACAAGGCGCTGACCACCAAGACGCCCATCCCCAACAGCATCTTTGACGAGGACTACTATTACTTCGAGATCGAGTGGAAACCCAAAGAGATTATCTGGCGCGTGGGCCCCGACCCGCAGCACATGCGGGTGGTGGGCTATATGAACGACACCTACACCGCCATCCCCAGCAACCAGATGCTCTGCATCGTCACGCAGGAGTACCACTACTCCGAATGGTGGCCCCCCATCGTCTACATGCAAGGTCTCATCCCCTTCAACGCCACCGACATCGAAGGCCGCGTCTATGAGATTGTGATAGAATAAAGCCACACATTAGTACTTCGTTACCTTAAACTGACAGGTTCCGGTTTGGGTGGTCAGCTGGAGGTAGTAGACTCCGGCCGGGTATGGCGACAGGGGAACGGTGGTACCTTGCGGCTGGATGGGCAGCTGTCTGCCGTCGGAGCTGTAGAGGTTGACTTTCTTGACGGTCTCACCTTCCGTGTGGATGTACACATCCCCGCGGGTGGGGTTGGGGTAGATACTCAAATTTTGAATATTGAATGCTGAATTTTGAATGTCGTCGATGCCGACGTTGTGGATGGTCACCAGCTTGGTGACGGGGGCAGCGGGGTAGTAGCCGTAGGTGCTGCCGCCCTGTGTGGCCGTCACCGTGGCCGTGCCCACGCGCAGCGGCTGCAGCACGCCGTCAACGACAAGTGCCACCGTGCTGTCGTCGCAGCTGTAGCCTACGGGAAGTCCACTCGTCGCCGTGGCCGTCAGCATGACCAGCGTGTCCGTCAGCGGCAACGTCAGGTCCTGCTCCCACTCGATATACTGGGGCTGCCGCGGGTCGCTGTAGACGTAGGGGTGCATCAGCGACGTGTCGACATAGATTGCTATATAGGCAACACCTGCGTCTGATGCCTCCACCTGCCAGGACCCGAATGTGGCGCCGCCAAAGACCAGCCCCGTCAGATAGACAATACTGTCGACAAGATGAATCTGACTGCCACCATCATTCATAGTATGCGCACCGAAGTCCTTCAGACTGAGTATATGTCCATCTGTATCCCACTGCATAAGACCTATGCTACGTTGTTCTATTTCATCCAACTGGATGCAGGTGTCAGGAGCCTCGATGCTTCCCCAGTATCTCACCTGAGCAAAAACCCTGTTGTTTGCAACCGTATACTGCGGATGCAAGCCATTCATCAACGATTCTACTGTCGACGGCACCTTGCCGTAGGCCAGCATCCGGCCGTCGGCCGTGTCAATCCGAATCCAGAAAGACTCGTGGTCGACATCCAGCGTATCGCCACGGTATACCATAAAATAAGGAGGGAGCGTTCTGCTTATATCGATCCAAAAGCTTGTACAAAACATATATAATTCTCCCTCCGGCGTGATATGAGAGTAGCGTGAATAATAGTCTCCTGATTCTATGGTATATTTCTTTACAGGCTTCAGCTGGGGATTGTATTTCACACAGCAGGACATGGCAGATCCCCCGAAATACATGGTGTCGGAATTATATATCGGAATGGACGGAAAACCGACGTGCATCATATCGAAATAGATATTCCCTTCGTTGTCAGTCTCTATGGAATTGATATATTCGGTGGTGGCCACAAACGCTTCCGCATATGCATTATTGGAATCGTTCAGAAAATAGGTGGCAGCTAATAGACTGTCGAACCCTGGAGAAAACTTCAACAACTGGACATTGTGTTGACTTGTTCTATATGGTGGATACCACGTATGTCGCGGGAAACCGTCGACGAGTATCTTCAACGCACCAATCTCTCCATTTGCCACAGACATCGTATGGGCATTATTTGTACAAGTATCGCATGATATGTGAACATGATCGTCCGCATAGCGTACCATAATAATATTCCCCTCGTTGTCAATAGTGAATTGGCTAAAATAGAAGACATCGTTATATATCCTCTCATAGGATTCATTCACAAAAGCTGGGTAGCGGATTATGTTGCCCAGCGTATCTTCGTAGGCTATTTGTAAAAATTTCTGTTCCAATATGTTACCATCTAGGTTAAATGTAACGAAGGCTGTAACCGATCCCATATAGATGCTGTCGGTCGGCATCAGATAACCGTCATCCGATGTCAGTAGCGTATCGAAATAATAAACATAGTTGTGTCCTGTGTTTGTCAAATTTTCATAATAGGGAAGCCGGAATCCTACTGCAATCATCAACGTTGAATCACTAGATTTGACTAAGTCAGCAACTGGAGAGGCAGGTAACATCGAACTAGCCAATGTTTTATGCCAGAGAAGTTCTCCCGATGGTGACAGTTTCCCAAGAACAGTGCAAATTTGGGCGGTGTTGAGTTGTGGCGAGGCAAACTCAATGCCGTTGATATCGGCATGTCCTGAAAAACTTCCTAAGAAATAAAGATTTCCTTCTGAGTCTGTTACAGATCCAACAATATTATTGAGCCGATACTGGGGCCCTGTAAAACCATCCGCCCACTTGAAATGCTGGGCATGAACAGGGATTGCGAGCAATGCTGCTATAATCGAACAGGAAACTAATATTTTACGCATAAGGCTTGATTATTTGATTATGGTTATTCCTTTACCAATTTCAGATAGGTTATGTCATTCGCATCCTCGCCGGAGCGAGTCCTGAGACGGACAATGTAGGCACCCGAGGGGAGACCTGAAATATCAAACCGGTCGGTGTGCTCGAATTTAGCCACCTGCCTTCCCTTCATATCCAGCACCAGCACCTCGGAAACCTCACCAGCCGCGCCCATAACCTGCACCTCGCCCGCCGTGGGGTTGGGGTAGATACTCAAATTTCGAATTTTGAATTTTGAATATCGTCGATGCCGACGTTGTGGATGGTCACCAGCTTGGTGACCGGCGCGGCGGGGTAGTAGCCGTAGGTGCTGCCGCCTTGCGTGGCCGTCACCGTCAGCGTGACCAGCATGTCCGTTAGCGGCAGCGTCAGGTCTTGCTCCCACTCGATATACTGGGGCTGCCGCGGGTCGCTGTAGACGTAGGGACGCATCAGCGACGTGTCGACATACTTCGCGATAAAGGCGGTGCCGTTGTAGTTGTCGTTCCATGTGGCGGCACCCACTACATTCCACTTCCAGTTGGTGACGGTTATTCCACCGGTGTTGACGGAGGCAGTGTAGGTGACCCGCATACCTTGACAGGCAATGAGCATATCGCCGTTCTCGACATAGAAAGAGTCCTTGTCTGTTGGCAGAAGACACTGCGATTCGAAATCGCCAGTGATGACGATGTGGCATGGCTGTGGAGGTTGCTGTGCCTGAAGCACGAGAGGAACGAATAACGCTAGCAATAGCGCCAGCTTTTTTATACAACTGGTTTTCGTATTTATATGGTTTTTAGGTTATGGCGAGAAAAGAAAAAGTCGGGGGAAGTGGGAAACAGCAGGACTTCGATGCAAAGGTATAAATAATTGTGATAAAATCAAAATAGTGTGAGGATTATCTAAATTCACCGAAGACACCCTCATATTTATAATAACAAATTATTCAGGCAAAAGTTTACAGCGGGTGTAAAAATCATGACCTCGGCATACGACGTATGCCGAGGTCATAAAAGAGCTAATTGGTGATGCTAGTCTATCAATATCCGAAGATATCAGTGAGCGACAGCTTCTTCACCTTGCCGAACTTGGCCAGGGCGTCGAAGTCCATCTCGCTCTCTTTGCCCAGCACCATGTAGTGTTTCTTCTGGCCACGGATGTACTTGTGGTTGAAGTTGACCACATCCTGCATCGTTACATTGGGATAGGCCTCGAAGAGCATCTTGGAGTGGTTCTTCTTGGGGTCGAGACCCATGCGCTCGTAGTAGAGGTAGCTGTTGATGATGCCCATCTTGCGCGTGCGGGCGGTGCGGATGCCGCTGATTTCGGCCTCCTTGGCCATCTGGAAGTTGGCATCGGCGGTGGGCATCTCGTCGAAGAGCTCGTTGAAGGCGGTGAGCGCGTCGATGAGCTTGTCGTTCTGCGTGGCGATGATGGCGGCGTTCATGAAATAACCGTCCTTGTCGCCAGGGGTGATATAGTAGCTCTGCGCCGAGTAGGCCAGGCTGCGTTTCTCACGCATCTCCTGGAAGACGATGGCGTTCATCGAGCCGCCGAAGTAGCTGTTGTAGATATCCATCGCCGCCTCGTTCTTGGTGTTGTACTTCTCGCCGCGAAAATGCTCGCGCATATAGGTCTGGTTGGCGTTGTAGTCGCAGAAATAGACGGTGTTCTCGCTGACGGCCTTGGGGGTGATCTTCTTGTTGGCGGGAGCCTTCTGGTATTTCTTGGGGGTGGCGTGATTGGCAGCAATGGTCTTAGCCATCGCGTCGTCGGTCTCGGGACCGTAGTAGAGCACGCGGTGCTGGTAGTTGAAGAGGTTGTGCAGGGCGTCGCAGAGCTGACGGCAGGTGTAGCCCTTCAGCTGCTCCTCGCTGAGCTGGTCGAGCGTGGGCGAGTCGGCGCCGTAGATGCCGTAGTTGCCCAGCGCCGAGAAGCAGCGCTGCTGGTTGTGTTTGGCGTCCTGACGCGACTTGAGGATGCGCGCCACCAGCATCTGCAGCGCCTCCTCGTTGGGCTGCACGTCGCTCATAATCTCCTCCACCAGCGCCATCGCCTTGGCCATGTTCTCGCTGAGGCCGCTGATGCTGACGGTGATATTCTCGGTGCCCACCGAGACGCCGTAGTTGCAGGCCAGTTTGTAGAACTCCTGCTGCAGCTCGTCGGCGGTGTGCTTAGTGGTGCCCAGGAAGTCGAGCACGTCGGCCGCCAGGTCGTAGGTCTTGCCCAGCTCGCCGGCGCGGTAGCCGAAGTCGAAGCGGTAGACGAGGTTGAAGGTCTTGTTCTCCTTGTTCTGCACATAGAGCATCTCGGTCTTCGCCGCGTCGTTGCACTTGCGGATGGTGAGGTCCTTGCTGAAGTCGACGAATACCGGCTCGATGGGCTTCACCTGACGAGCCTTGATGTTGGCCAGGTAGGCACTCTCGTTGTCGCGACCCACCTCGATGGGGGTGATGGGCGGCTTGGAGACCTTGAGGATGGGCTCGGGCTCACCCTGCAGCTTGTTGACGATGACGTAGTTGTTGTCCTTGAACAGCCGGTTGGCAAAGTCGACGAGTTCCTTCTTGGTGATGCGGCCGAGCTCGTTGATTTCGTTGCACACATCGCCCCAGTCCTGATGCTGGACATAGGCGTAGGCCATCTGGCTGGCGCGGCTGTTGTTACTCTCGGCGCGCTTCATGATGGCCAGCTTCATATTGTTGATGGCGGCCTCGAGCAGCCAGTCGTCGAACTGGCCCTGCTTGACCAGCGCAATCTGTTCGTCGAAGAGTGCCTGCACGTCGGCCAAGGTCTGTCCCTGCAGCGGCTGGCCGCCAAACATGAAGGCACCGTAGTCGTTCAGCGTATAGGTGCCGGCATAGGCGCCCATGCAGCGCTGACGCTGGTTCACGTTGAGGTCGATGAGACCGCACTTGCCGTTGTTGAGCACGCTCTCGAGCAGGTCGGCGAGCATGGCGTCGTGGCTGCCGTTGCCGTGGTCGAGACGGTAGGCGCGGACGGTGTTCTCGGCCTCGAGACCCGACACGGTGCGGGTGATGACGCTGGTGATGGGCTGCTCGCGCTCAAACTGCAGTTCGGGCACCTCGCGCGGCTGCATCTGGCCCCAGTACTTGTCGATGATGCGGATAGCCTCGTCGGGGTCAAAATCGCCGGCCAGGCTGATGCAAATATTGTTGGGCACATAGTACTGTGCCACGAAGTTGCGGATATTGCGCATTGAGGGGTTCTTCAGGTGCTCCTGGCTGCCCAGCGTGGTCTGGTTGCCGTAGGGGTGATGGGGGAAAAGGGCGGCGAACATCGTCTCGTTGACGCGACGGCCGTCCTTGGTGAGGCTCATGTTCTTCTCCTCGTAGATGGTCTCCAGCTCGGTGTGGAACAGGCGCAGCACCAGGTGCTGGAAGCGGTCGGCCTCAATCTCGCACCAGGTCTCCAGCTGGTTGTTGGGGATATTCTCCACATACATCGTATAGTCGTTGGAGGTGAAGGCGTTGGTTCCGGTGCTGCCGATGGCCGTCATCGCCTTGTCGTACTCGTTGGCGATGGCGATCTTCGACGCCTCGTAGCTGAGGCTGTCGATCTTGTGGTAGATGGCGGCGCGCGTCAGCGAGTCGTCGAACATGCGGTAGGCCTCGAAGAGGTCCTCTATCTTCTGGATCAGCACCTTCTCCTTGGCCCAGTCGGTGGTGCCCAGTCGCTCGGAGCCTTTGAACATCATGTGTTCCAGGTAGTGGGCCAGACCGGTGGTCTCGTGCGGGTCGTTGCGGGAGCCGGCGCGCACGGCGATGTAGGTCTGGATCTTGGGTTCGTCCTTATAGACGCTCATAAAGACCTTCAGACCGTTGTCGAGCGTATACTCGCGCACGCCCAGCGGGTCGTTGGGATAGGTCTTGTACTTGTACTGCTTCTGTGCCGACACCGACAGTGCCGTCACTACCAGAAGCACAAAGCAGAAGAAATAACGTGTTTTTCTCATAGGATTATTGATTTAAGATTTGGTTCCAAATGAAAGTACAAAGGTACAAAAAAAGTACGACTGCTAACCACACTTTTAGTTTTTACTCTATTACCCCTTCATCCCTAAAACCCTAAAAAATCCCCATGTCACTTGTCACAGGTCACCTATCACGATATTTTATTTCAAAGTCCCCATCCCTTTGATTCTCCTTTGATTCTCTGATCCTTGTAGAAAAGATTACGTATCTTTGCAGTTTGAAATCGTACATAAAAACGGAAGATGCCCTATAATATTCTAAACGCCACCCAAGCATTACCAAAAGTGTTTCTGCGTCAACCTTCAAACGAAGCTGATGTGCAGGCGTTCCATACCGCTTTGCAAGAACTGCTGTCGCGTATCCAACCTGAAGAATCGGAGGAGTTCAACAAAAATCTTGTTGATGAATTTTTCAGCAGGAGTCTTTATCGCGAACGCACTTATATGGTTAATACCTACCAGCGTACCGACCTTGCCATCTTTAAAGACAATCGCCCGATGGTACTTTTTGAATTCAAAAGACCCGGGAGTGCCGAAATGGTCACAAAGGAAGATCTTAAGCGTAAGTCGCTCTACGAACTTATCCTTTACTATATCCGCGAAGAGGAATGCAACCATAACACGGAAATCAAGCACCTGATAATCACCAACTGCTGGGAATATTTTGTATTCGAAAAAAAGCTCTTCTACCAACTCTTTGTGCGAAACCGTCGTTTTGTCGAAAAAGTGATAACAGCCGATACGGGCGACGATAAAACGGAGTATATCTACGAGCAGATTATCCGTCCCGAAGTGGAACGGGTGGAACATAGGCTTCAGTTTGTCTATGTCGACCTCCGTTCACTAAAGAAACGTCTCGCCAACAATGAGGTAATCAGAAACCGCACATTCTTGTCAATCTTTAAATTCTTCTCGCCCACACATCTTCTGAGACTACCTTTCACTTCCGACCACAACACACTCAACCGAGCTTTCTATGCCGAACTGCTTTACATAATGGGTGTCGAGGAGGTGACAGACAACAAGGTTCGCAAGATTAAGCGGCTGAAAAACGGTCGACAACCTTTTTCTTTGGTGGAACAGGCATATTCAAAACTTGAAGACTATCCCAAAGTCACGACCGAGGAACAACGCTTTGAGGCTGCGCTGGGTTTAACCCTGACTTGGATAAACCGCATACTTTTCCTAAAACTACTGGAATCTCAACTTAAGAGTTTTAATCGTGAAAACGAAGTGAGGTTCCTTGATATGGCCCATATCAGCGACTATGATGTGCTTCACGACCTCTTTATGCAGGTGTTGGCAAAACCTGTGGAGGAACGAAGCGAGGAGATGCACAACATGTTCCCTGAAGTGCCGTATCTCAACAGTTCCCTCTTCGAGCTCTCCCAAGTGGAACAGGATTTCTTCCCCGTGAGTGGTATCCGGTTGGGTGATATGCAGGTGTACTCACGTACTGTGCTGAAAGACGGCAATGGGAAGCGCATTACCGGAAACCTTTCATCGCTTGACTATTTGTTGCGATTCCTCGATGCCTACGATTTCAGCAGCGACTCAAGCGACGACGATACCATTCGGACGGAAAGCAGAACCCTGATCAATGCTTCGGTGCTGGGTCTTATCTTTGAGAAAATCAACGGATACAAGGATGGCTCTTTCTTCACTCCTGGTTACATCACAGAGTATATGTGCCGTGAGACGTTGAGAAATGCCGTTGTAGATAAATTCAATAAAAAAAAGAAGTGGCATTGCAAGGATTTCGAGGAGTTGAAGGATCTAATTGACGAAGGAAATCGTGAAGAACGCCTCGAGGCAAACAATATCATCAACAGCCTCCGTATTTGCGACCCAGCCGTAGGTAGTGGCCACTTCCTAGTGTCGGCTCTTAATGAGATTATTGCCATCAAGAGTGAATTGGGAATCCTGCAAGACAGGACTGAGAAACCCAAGAGAATCCGCGACTATGATGTGCGGGTGGAATACGACGAGTTGGTGGCAAGCGACGAGGACGGCGATGTGTTCAGGTATAATCCATCGGAACCCGCAAGTCAGCGTATTCAGGAAACTCTCTTCGAAGAAAAACGAACTATTATAGAGAACTGCCTGTTTGGTGTCGACCTCAACCCGAAGAGTGTGGAAATTTGCCGTTTGCGCCTGTGGATTGAGTTGCTGAAAAATGCTTATTATTATCGCACCGATGATGGTAAGCGCCATCTACAAACTTTGCCTAATATCGATATCAATATCAAGTGCGGCAACTCGCTTGCATCGTTACACCCCGTGTATCTCGGAAAGAAAATTTCAGAGGGAGCAGGTCGTCAGAATCTTGTGCGGGAATACAAGCGAAATGTGGGAGAATACAAAAATTGTCGCTCCAAAGCTTTGAAAAGTAAACTTGACAATGAAATCCGTGCAATAAAAGACAAACTTCTACCTGGCATACAAACCAATATTTTCGGTACCGACTACGACCGGCTATCTGAGCATCAATCCGTAATGGCTCATTCTATTGAATGGATGATAGAATTTCCTGAGGTATTACAAGAAGATGGATCATTTGATGGCTTTGACGTGGTGATAGGCAACCCTCCCTATATCAGTTTGGAGAACCTCTCGCATGATGTGGCGGTGTACCGTAACATGAAGCAACTTGGTGAGAACAACGAGCAGAAACTCACCTACAAAACCCTTGAATCACGTGGCGACATCTACTCCCTCTTTGTCGAACGAGGCCTGCAACTGCTGCATAAGGGTGGACGACTGTCATACATCATGCCCAACAAGTGGCAGAAAGTGATGTACGGACGCCCGCTGAGGCAACTCTTTCTCGACAACAATCTTTCCACACTCATTGACTTTGGTGACAACCAAATCTTCGATGACGCCACCACCTACACTTGTATCATTCAGATGTCAAATGAACCGTCCAGCGGAGAGTTGCACATTTCCACAATCGAAAAAGTGAATGCAGAGACATTGCCAGATGATGTGGAAGAACAGCGGGAACTTTTCGACAAAAACGAGATGAGTGCCGACATCTGGGTTGTCTCCAGCCTCGAGAATTTCCATCATGTGGAAAGACTCAAAAAGGAAATGATTACCCTCGACGAATTTGTAAGTGGAGAAGAGTATTATGGGATAAAGACTGGATTGTCGGAAGCATTCCTTATTCCCGTCGATAAAGCCAACGAACTGATACAAGAGGATGATTGTTCGCGAGAGATTTTGAGGCCATTTTTGCAAGGTCGTGGATTGGTGGCGTATGGAGAAGCGGTGGCCAGTTCTTATCTTGTGTTCACTCCCAAAGGATTTACGGCTCTTGGTATGGGTATCGATAGAGAATCTCAGACGCTGCCGGTGGAGGATGTTGCCTGGTTGTGGTTCTCTGAGCACTATCCCGCAGTAGCCCGATGGCTCGCACCCTTTGCTGATCGAGCTCGCCGCCGTTCCGACAAAGGCGATTATTGGTGGGAACTGCGTGCCTGTGCTTATTACGACAAGTTTGCTGAACCGAAGTTGTTCTACCAAGTTTTTCAGACAAAGCCATGTTTTATCTATGATGAATCGTCCACCTTCTGTAACAATTCCATGTACTTCCTTCCTGTTAATGACAAACGTTTGCTCGCATTGTTGTGTTCAAGCGTAGGTTGGTGGCTTATCAAGGAATTCTGTCCACCGATTCAGAACGGCAGACAACTCATATGGGACAACTTCCGGCAAATACCCATCCCTAAAGAACTGCCCACAGAACTGAACGACTACGCCGACCGTCTAATGGCCGCCCGTGAAAACGAAACCGAATTCGTTCAACTCAGCGCCGAAGTAGACGAAATAATCCGCAAATACTACGAATTGTTACCACTTGAAGAATAAGAAAGCATTGAGGAATTAATGAATATATCCGGAGTAATAAGACGAAAAAAAGACAGGGCAGAAGCAGTGAAATAAATTGTGACAAAAATAATATAGCACTATCATGTGGAATCTTATTATTTCACTTACAGCATTATTTGCAGCTGTAGCATCAGCAATCTATACAATCAGAACATTTTATTTGAAGAAAGATTGCAAGGTGGCAGTTCAATTGAGAAGAATTCTAATGAGTTCAGATAATATCGAGCCTTATGTTTCGCAGATACTATTGGAAAACCGAAAAGACAAGGAGGTAGCTGTTTATAACATATATGTTCAGATTAATGAAGTTCTATATTTAGATTTACTTCATCAAAACTCTAACTGCAACAGTCCCATCAAATCCATTCTTTTGCCTCCTTTCGGTGTTAAGATTATTAATTTAGGACCACCTATTGCTTACAAAAATGGTATGGTGAGGGTTGATAATGTTGATGAATTATTCAAAGAAAAATGGGATAATATAGTATTATCTACGAATTATGGGAAGGTGATTGCTGAGAGTGTTACGATTTGGGAGCCACCATATAGTAGACAAGATAACACTAAGATAATTTATCCTATTCATTTGCACTACGGAGGTCCTTACACCTATGAAAGTCCAAGTATTCATTCAAATACAAGATTTTTGGTCACCATTACATATCCCGATGGGCGGAAACAAAATCAACAGCTATTTGACTATGATTTAAGGGAACTTTTAAAATCAGAACAACTCTCGGAGGACTTGGTGACTGTTGAACAAGTCAAAAAAGCCATTATGGAAAACTGGAAGGATCAATTATATGATGGTACTAATTTGCAAGTGTATGATGTTAGAAATACAATAGACGAGAAACGAAAGAATACACCATTCGGCGTTGAAACTATCGACTGGCATCTATCGTAATTATATGATATATTATTAGATAATTAACAGTTGGAGCTTTATGCAAAGAATCAAGGGAACAGACACTTTTATACAATACGAGTAGAGGGCGAAAAACAATAGATGTTAGAAATCGGAATAATACAGCACCAAGTCAAACGTTATAAAGAACATGAGAACACTCGAAGAACAACATAAACTGCTGGAGGAACTTCTGTCGGAGGCCCGCAAGCGCAAAAGTGCGGGCGAGAGAGAATGGCTGGAGTTCAAGACCAATATCGGTGAGTCGCATTGCAGCATCACCTACGAAGGGGTGGGCAACTATATCTCTGGCCTCTCCAACTCGGCTTGCCTGAAATACAAGTCACATGGATACTTGGTACTGGGTGTGGAGGACGGATCATGGAACGTGGTGGGAACTAACCTGCGGATGCCAACGGCAAAATACGGCAATCAAGACTATGAACTATGGCTGCGGAAGGGCTGCTCGCCAATCATCCCGTTCGAGATTGAAGAATTCGACTACAAGGGTAATCATGTCGTCATCTTTGAGATACAGGCCGCAGTAGGTGAACCGGTAAACTTCAAAGGAGTGGCTTACGTGCGAGTGAACAGCAACCTGACCAAACTCAAGGATTTCCCCGACTTCGTGCGTCATATATACAACTCGCAGAAGGATTGGAGTGCAGAGGTCGTGAACGAGGCGACATTGGATGACCTAGACCCCGAAGCAATCAAAAAAGCCCGTGAACTCTACGGCAAGAAGCATGAGGATTTGAGAAAGGAGATGGAGGCATGGGATGATGTTACTTTCCTCAATAAGGCCAAGATAACACTGAAGGGAAAGATTACAAATACCACCATATTGTTGCTGGGTCGCCCGGAAAGCGAGGCACTCATTTCACCTGCGGTGGCTCGTATTCGCTGGATATACAAAGACTCCACCGGCAACGAGCGTGACTTCTCGATAGAGACCTGCCCGTTTGTAATAGCAGCAGAGACTGTGTACGGAAAGATTCGCAACTTTAAGTACCGCTACATGAACCCGACACTGCTCTCGCTGGTGCCGGACGAACTGGACACATACGACCCCTTCATCATCCGTGAGGCATTGAACAATGCAATCGCCCACCAGGATTACCGCTGTCACGGGATGATAAACGTAGTTGAGGAGGAAGACCGCCTCATCTTCAGCAACCTTGGTGGCTTTATTCCCAACAGTATCCGCAATGTGCTCGAAAACGATGCACCCGAAGAGAACTATCGTAACAGGATGCTTGCCAACGCGATGGTAGAGCTAGGACTGGTGGACACCATCGGTAGCGGCATACGGCGCATGTTCAACAAGCAACGTGAGAGACTGTTCCCGATGCCCGACTACGACTTCAGGGACAACAAGGTGAAAGTCACCATCGTCGGCAAAGTGATGGATATGGATTATGCGATGCTGCTGACTCGCGACAAGTCGCTCAACTTGCTTGAGATAGAGATGCTGAGCCGTTTGCAGATGCACCGTACATTGAACGACGACGAAATTGCCTATTTGCGGAAGCGGAAGCTGGTCGAAGGACGGAAAAATGCCCTGTATTTCGCCAAAAGTGTGGCCAAAGCCACGGGTCAAGAGGTGGAATACACCCGAAAGAGAGGTTTCGACGACGAATACTACAAAGACCTTATCCTTAAAGCCATCGACCAACACAAGAGATTGAGCAGAACGCAGATAAACGAACTGCTGATGAACAAGTTGCCGGATGCTCTGACGGAGAAACAGAAGTTAATAAAGATTGGGAACCTGCTTTTGGCATTGCGTAAAAAAGAGAAGATTGAGGTTGGAGAGAAAAGACTGTGGAAAAAGAAATAAGTTCACATACTTTACGAGAAAAAAAATGCGAAGTTTATGCGAGATTTATGCGAGCAGCAAATATAGCTCATTGAATTTCAACAGATAATATCCGATATAATTCTCGTAAATCAATGCGAATTTACGAGAAGATTACGCGAAGTGATGATCTATCACAAGCAGCCATGGCTGGTTACTTCACGTTATGAACAGCGTATTGTAATAACTTTTTTGGAGGGGGATTTTATGGTTGCGGCGAAACTTGTACTTTTGCATCTACGATGAAAGAGATAGCAGAACTGACACAGGGCGTCCAACGTATTGAACGCCTGTTGCGGCGTATGGAGGAATCCGACGCCGTGGACCGCATTGAGATAGACCTGCTGCTGCAGGAACTGCGTGCGCTGTATGGCGTCGCGCTGTCGCTGCCGACAACGGCACAACAGCCGCAGCCCCACACGGCGGCCCAACCCGAACCCCTCCCGCAGGTGGAGGAAGCCCCCGAACCCGTGGTGGAGGCGACACCCGCACCGACACCCGTCGTGGCACCCGTGGACAACACCCCGCAGCAGCCGCGCCATGTCGTGGCACCCGAAGACGCCGAGGAAGACCCCGAGGTGGAAGCCCAGCCGCTGATGCAGTCGCTGGAAGACAACGACACCGAAACCCTCTTCGACGCCCCCGCAGCGCCCGAGACGAAGGTGGAACCAGAACCAGCGCCAATGCCGGAGCCGAAACCCGAGCCCAAGCCTGTTGAGAAAGTCGAACCGGCCATTGTTGCAATACCCGTCCCCGAAGAGAAAGCCGACCCCGCAACCCTACAGGCCGCCGCAAGCCAGCGTCAGTCGTCGCTGTTCGACTACATCCGCACCTCCAACCAGACGCAGGAGGCAGCCCCGGCGACACTGGGCGACAAGATCGGTCGCACCGGCAACGAAATGCGAGGCGAGACGGCACAGCACAAGCGCGTCAGCGACCTGCGCACCATCATCAACATCAACGACAAGTTCAGCTTCATGAAAGACCTGTTCCAGAACAACATGAAGGCCTACAACGACTTCATCCTACAGCTAAACAGCATCGAGGACCGCGCCACGGCACAGCGGCGCGTAGACGAGGTGGCACAGCTCTACAACTGGGACAAGGGCTCGCTGACCGTCAAGACCTTCTACAGTATTTTTGATCGGAAGTTTTGAGGGGGAGAGGGGTTGAGAGTTTAAGAGTACGGATTAACGATTTCTATCAATTCAATATGAATCAGCATAAAGCACTTCTCTTCTCGGCACCGTCGGGCAGCGGCAAGACCACCATCATCCGCGAGCTGCTGAAGCGTTTCGACTGCTTCGAATTCGCCATCTCCGCCACCAGTCGCCAGCCGCGTGCCGGCGAGCAGGACGGCGTGGACTACTACTACCTTACGCCCGACGCCTTCCGCCAGCGGGTGGCCAACGGCGACTTCCTGGAGTGGGAGGAGGTGTACACCGACATGCTCTACGGAACGCTGAAGTCGGAGATCGACCGTATTTGGAACAACGGCCACATCATCATCTTCGACGTCGACGTGAAAGGGGGCATGAACATCAAGCGCTACTTTGGCGACGACGCCCTGGCCCTCTTCGTGATGCCGCCCAGCATCGAGGTGCTGCGCCAGCGCCTGCAGGGCCGCGGCACCGAGAGCGCCGACTCCATCGCCAAACGGCTGGCACGGTCGGAAGCCGAGCTGCAACTGGCACCGCAGTTCAACCTGACCATTGTCAACGACGACCTGCAGACCGCCGTAGCCGAAGCCCAAAAAGCAATAGAAAAGTTCCTACAACAATAATCCAACCCATCCGACGAGTCCGACAAAGAACACCAAACATAATATTTTTTAACTACTTGACTTTATTATCGGGCGTACACTGGAGTACGCCCCTACAAAAACTCCCATAAGATGCGTACCCTCATTGAATTTCTGAAACGAAACAACCACGTACTGCTTTTCCTGCTGCTGGAGGTGTTGGCCGTGGTGATGATGGTACACAACTCCTACTACCAGGGCAGCAAGATGCTGGCCTGGAGCAACGGCATCGCCGGCCGCTGGTACAGCGGTGTCCACTCCGTCACGGGTTACTTTGGACTGAAGCACGAGAACGAGGCGTTGGCCGAAGAGAATGCCCAGCTGCGTGCCCAGCTGGCCTCGTCGTATATCAGCTACGACCAGCGCGAGTTTGTGTGGAACGACACCGTCTACAAGCAGCAGTTCTACTACCACAAAGCCAGCGTCATCAAGAAATCGTGGCGGCAGCAGGACAACATGATTATGGTCAACATCGGCCACAACCAAGGCATCCGACGCGATATGGCGGTGATCTGCGCCCAAGGTATCGTGGGCATCGTGGTCAACACCACCGACAACTTCTCCTCCATCATGCCCGTACTCCACTCCAACAGTGAAAACAGTGTGAAGATCAAACGTACTGGCAGCAACGGCACCCTGCGCTGGGACGGCACCGACTACCGCTACGCCACCGTGATGGACATCCCGTCAACACACAAGCTGTACAAAAACGACACCATCATCACCTCCGGTCTTGCCAACGACTTCCCCGAAGGCATCGTGGTGGGCTATGTGACCAACGTCCACACCAAGCAAGGCAGCGGCTTCTACGACCTGCGCATCCGCCTCTCCACCGACTTCAACCGCTTAGACAACGTCTACATCATAGAAAACCGCTTTAAAGAGGAACAAGACCAACTGTGAGAATTTGGGAATCAGGGTTAGTCAGACCTGTTCGACTAGTCCGACAATCCAAAACACCACCCCCGATAAAACATTTGCCTTAACTACTTAACTACTTAACTACTGTCTACACAACTACTAAATACAGATAGCCTTCACATGAACAGCCGACTGGTCATACAGAATATTATCCGATTTATCGTGCTGGTATTAGCACAGATACTGATACTGAACAATGTGAACATCAGCGGCTTCGCAATTCCTTACCTCTACCTGCTCTTCATCCTGATGTTGCCGACGAACACCGGCAAGATACCGATGCTGCTGCTGGGCTTCCTCTGTGGCCTGACCATCGACATCTTCAGCAATATGTTGGGATTCCATACGGCGGCCTGCACATTGGTGGCCTTCTGTCGCATCCTCTTTGCCGACCGCATCCTGACGCGCAACGAGGCGGTGATTATCGCCACCCCCTCTATCTACTCCGTCAAGCCGTCCTATTTCATCAACTACATGCTGCTGCTGACGGGCATCTTCTACCTTGCTTTCTATGCACTGGAGCTCTTCGACAGCCACGGCATCTTCCGTCTGCTGCTGAGCACCCTGCTGAGCACCCTGCTGACCTCCCTGCTGATACTGCTGTCGCAGACGCTCTTCATGAAACGACCGAACACATGATGCGCCAACTGCTAACACTGCTGCTCTGCTGCATGGGCACTGCGTTATGGGCGCAGACACCCATCGGTACATGGCGCACGTACCACGCCTACAGCCAGCTGTTCCACCTCACCTCCGACGGCAACAACATCTATGCCGCCGGCAAACAAGGTGTGCTCTGCTACGAACCCTGGTCGGGTAAGACCAGCACCCTGAGTCGCACGACAGGCCTGTCGGAGGCCGGCATCAGCGCCATCGCCTACGACAGCGTGAGCCAGACGCTGGTGGTGGCCTACAACAGCGCCAATATCGACCTGCTGCAACGCGGCACGGTATACAACCTCTCGGATATCCGCCGTGCCGACATCGACGGCGGCAAGACCATCCACCACATCCGTTTCCACGACGGCGCGATGTGGCTCTGCTGCGACTTCGGCATCGTCGTCGTCGACCTGGAGCGCCACGAGGTGGCCCAGACGCTCTACCTGGGCGGCAGCGCCGGCGACGTGGCGACCTACGACATCGCCTTCACCAACGACGAGAAGATCGCCGCCACCTCGAGAGGACTGATGCGTATCGCACTCGACGACCCCTACCCCAACATCGCCAGCCGCTGGCAGTGCGACAGCACCCTCATCGACCTGGGCATGACGCCCGTCACGCTGGCCTACCACGACAGCCGTCTCTACTGCCTGGGGCAGACCTTCCAGCCCGACAGCCTACGGCTCTATCGTTACAATAGCGACAACAGTCTGCAGCTGCTGGACAGCGGCCACATCACGAGTCTGCAGGTCACGCCGGCGGCACTCACCGTGTGCGCCTGGCCCAGCGTCTCCATCTACCCCACCGGCTCGTCGGTCGTCAGGCGGCTGCACGGCAGCGGCTACTGGACCGGCATGGCCAACCACGACGCTGTGACTTACGACAACCGCAGCCTATGGGTGGCACACGACTACTACGGATTGCTGGCCATCGACCTCACCGCCACAAACGCCGTGGCCAACATACTGCCCAACGCTCCGCTCAACAGCGACAACGTCTACCGCCTCAGCGCCGACAAACGGCGTGTGGTGGTGGCGCCCGGCGGCAAGCGCACCACATTCGAGAATACCTACCTGCCGGCACAGGTGTGCAGTCTGGAGCAGGAACAGTGGCTGCACATCTTCGACCACGCCTTCGACACCGTCACCGACATCGTGGAGGCCGTCACCGACCCCACCAACGACGCCCGCATCGTGGCCGCCAGCTGGGGACAAGGTCTGGTGGACATCCGCAACGGCAAGGTTGTAGCCATCTACAACGAAGCCACCAGCAACGGCACGCTGCAGCCCTACCGCAGCGGCAGCTACCGCTCGCTGCGCACCGGTGGCGTAGCCTTTGACACAGAGGGCAACCTGTGGGCCACCAACTCGCTGAGCCGCTACGGGATTGTGCGCCTCGGCAACGACGGCAGCTGGAAAGCCTTCGACACCTACAGCATGGTGGGCTCCAACGAGCTGGACCATGTGCTGTGCGACAGCGTTCGCGGCTACATCTGGTTCTACGGCAAGTCCAACATACTCTTTGTGCACGACGGCGCCAACCGTATGGCCTACGTGGATCCCAACAACGGCAGCAAGAAAACCACGACGGCTGTCAGCTGTGTGGTGCAGGACCACAAAGGCGACCTGTGGATGGGCACCAATGGCGGCATCAAAGTAATCTACGACGCCTACCGCGCCTTCTCCAACGGCGGCAACGGCGAGAAATCGCCCGTCACCTGTAGCAACATCATCATCGACAACGGCGAATTCGTCGAATACCTCATGGCCTACGAGAGCATCACCTGCATGGCTGTCGACGGCGCCAACCGCAAATGGGTGGGCACCGCCAACGGTGGCCTCTACCTCATCTCCTCCAGCGGACAAGAGGAACTGTTGCACTTCACCACGCAGAACAGTCCGCTGATTTCCAACAAGATTGTCTCGCTGGCCATCCATCCCAGCAGCGGCGAGGTGTTCATCGGCACCGACCAAGGACTTATCTCCTACCGCAGCACCGCCACCTATGCCACGGCGCTGCCCGACGACGACATCCACGCCTACCCCAACCCCGTAGAACCTGGCTACGACGGCCCCATCGCCATCAAAGGCTTCACCCGCGATGCGCTGGTACACATCACCGACGCCGCCGGACATGTGGTCTACAGCACGCGTGCGCTGGGCGGACAGGCCATCTGGTACGGACGCACCAACAACGGTGTGCAGGTGGCCAGCGGTGTCTATTACGTCTTCGCCTCTGACGAGGAGAAAGGCAACCGGTCGGTGACCAAGATACTGGTGGTCCGATGAGTACGCTGATAACCACCGACGGCATCGTGCTGCACAGCACCCACTATTCGGAGAGTGCCGTCATCGCACGCATCTTCACCCGCACCATGGGGGTGCAGAGCTATATGGTGAAAGGGGTCCGCGGCCGCAACGGCAAAGTCAAGCAGAACCAGCTCGAGCCTCTCAGCCACATCGAGCTCACCGCCTACAACAACCCGCGGGCCGAAATACAATATGTAAAAGAAATCACGCTGCGTCACGCCGTCGCCAATAGCTCGATGGTGGACAACGCGCTGCGTTTCTTCAAAGCCGAGCTGCTCTACAAAACGCTGCGCAACGACGACCCACAGCCTGTGCTGTTCGACTATGTCACCGCCGCGTCGCCCTACCCCGCCGCCCACCAGCCAATCCTGTTCCTGCTGCACCTCAGCCGTCATCTGGGCATAGAGCCGCTGGACGACTACAGCGACCACACGCCCCACTTCAACCCCGACGAGGGTCATTTCGAGGCGACCGTCACCGTGACAGGCGACAAGGCGGCCACCACCGTCTTCGACCCCGAAAGCAGCACCCTGCTGCACCTGTATCTGCAGACCGTCCACCACGAGGCTCCACTCCCCGCCGCCACGCAGAGCCAGCGGAACAGACTGCTGGACCTGCTCCTCGCCTACTTCGGCAGCCACCTCAACGAATTCCACCACTTCACCTCGCACGAGATACTGCACACGGTGCTGAACTGAGGGATTCTTTGGGGAAGAGAAGGCTTATAGGGATAATAGGTCTTATAAGTCTTATAGGTCCAATAAAATTATCATTTTTTAGGAATAATTTGGTGCAATTTAGTTTTATTTGTATCTTTGCAATGTTACTAACAGAACAATTCATCAATTATTCATCTTTATTTCAATCATTATGAAAAAGTTGTTATTCTTTGCAGTGGCTATCTTCGCCTTGTCGTTCAGCTCTTTCGCTGAGGTCGACCCCTATGTGGTTGACGACAACGCTATTGACCAGACCTTCGCACAGGCTGCGGAGATTACCGTCAACGACATGAACACCGCCATCATCAACGATTTTGGCATGCCCCTCACGGACAACAGCACCGCTTCTTTCAAGAACGCCAATCCTTGGGTTGCTTTCGCTCTCTGCTGGGTGCTCGGTGGCTTTGGTATTCACCGTCACTACATGGGTACCAGCAAATGGATGTGGGCTATCTACACCTTCACTTGCGGCGGTATCTTCGGTATCGTGACCCTTGTTGACTGTGTCGTGTTGCTCGTCGGTGCCATCCAAAACGACATCCACGAGTACACCAACAACAGCAGCTTTTTCATGTGGCTCTAAAATCTAACTTATACAGAGAAAGGAAGAGTATGGTCCGCAACGGACTATGCTCTTCCTTCTTTTTTCTGCTGCTCTGCCTTGTAGGCGGCCTCCATGCGCAGCAACGTATATCGGCCGATGTGACCACCCGTCAGGTGGTCAAGAACAAAGCCATCCGCGTTGAACGACAGCTGTTCTACACCGCCGGTGGCGACCTGGTGGTCCACTACACCTATCCGCAGGAATACTACATGAAGACCAACCGGCTGGGTGAGGTGGTGGTTTATCAGCCCTCGACCAACGAGGTGGCCATGATCAACGACAAAGAGATGGCCGAGCAGTCGGAAGTGATGCTGCAGTTCTTCTCGCCCGACCATGCCAACCTCAACCTGACACGCATGGGCTTCGTGCTGCAGAAGACCGAGAAACAGGGGAAACGCATCGTCAAGACCTTCACCCCCACCCTGCTGGAGGACAAAATCTACTCCAAGGTGGTGCTGGTGCTGGAGGACAACAGACCCATCTACTGCGCCTTCTACGACCAGTCGTCGACGATTGTGAAGAAGACCTACTACAGCAACTACACCACGTTGCCGCGGGTCAGCTTCCCGACACGCATCACACAAATCTCCTACAACACGGTGGGCGACTCGACCATCCGCAAGGAGGAATACAAAAATATCAAGACCAGCGGCTTTGCCGCCGACGCACCTTTCAACTACCAGGTGCCCGCCAAAGCGAAGCGTGTGAACCCGTTTGACATGAAACGATGAAAACAGGTAGCCACACCGAATGCCCCCGACAGCGACATGCCCGCATGTTGCTGTTTTGTTTGTTGCTGCTGGCCTCGACAGGGACTTTCGCGCAACAGTCCAACCGCCTGTCGGCTGCCGACCTGCAGCTGGTGCGCAACACGAAGGTGCAGCGTTTCACCGTCGCCGACCGCCATGTGCACTATGGCTTTGGCAACCGCAGACAGCGTTTCAACCCCATCTATCACGTGCTCTCTTCGGGCATGTACCTCTACCAGCGCTGCATCTCGCCCGTCATCGTGCGCTCCTGCGCCTTCTCGCCCACCTGCTCGGGCTACAGCAAGGCGCTGATTGCCGAATACGGCATGGCCAAAGGCGTCATCTGCTCTGCCGACCGCCTGATGCGCTGCAACCGCATCTCGCTGGCCGACCCCATCACCTATTCCCTCATCGACATCCACGACGGCCATATCCACGAGTCCGTCGACCGTTACCGACTGCGATGAAAAGGCTGCTGCTCCTTCTGTCCTGGCTGCCCGTGCTGGCATGGGCGCAACCGACATCGGCGACAGCCGATTTTGACTTTGCGCTCTATCTGGTGGGCAGCGGATTCAAAGAGGATGCCGCCACACTGCTGCGGCACTACCGTCCCGACGGCGACAGCATCAGCTTTGTCAAGGGCTATGTGCTCTACAGCAACCATCAGCTCGACTCCGCCGTACACTACCTTTCCAGCGTCGGCAGCCAATCGCAGCTCTTCGCCGAAGCCCGTTTCTACGGTGCGCTGAGCGCGGCACACGACAATCGCTACCACGACGCGGCGCAGCTGTTGCAGCCGCTACGCCAGACCGACGACCCGGCGGTGCGCAACCTCTACCACTTCGAGCAGGCCGGCATCGGCCTGTTGCAACGCGACCTGCGCTGCTTCGACAGCTGTTACGCGCTGCTGCAGCCCGACGACTTCCGCATCGCCTCCGAGGCTGCCGCCCTCGCACAGCTACGTGCCGGCCTGCCGCACAAAAACAAATCGCCCTGGGTGGCGGCGGGCCTGTCGGCCGTGGTGCCCGGACTGGGCAAGGTGTATGCCGGCCGACCGGGCGAAGGCGTCTCCGCCTTCCTCATCGTCGGCTCCCTCATGGCGGCCACCGCCGAGAACGCCTACAAAGAGGGCTGGACCAACTGGAAGACGCTGCTTTTCGGCTCCCTGTCGACCGTGTTTTACCTGGGCAACATCTACGGATCGGCCGTCAGCGTCCGTGTGGGCATGGACGACCGCAACAATCAAACCGATGTTCAGATACTGTATCATATCCATATTCCTCTGCGCAACAGCTATCGTCGCTAACGCCCAGGACTGCCGCTATGCCGACAGCCTGATGCAGGCGGGACGCTACGAGATGGCCGCCATCGAGTACGAGCGGTGCCACTACCTGGCCACCACCGCCGAGGCATCGCAGACCGCGTTGCACCGCAAAGCGGAATGCTACAAACTGCTGCAGCGCTTCGACCTGGTGGCCACCACGCTGAAACGCTGCGCCGAGAGCTACGACGACCTGCTGCAACTGACGCTCAGCCTCTACCTCTCCGGCCAGTTCGCACAAGCGGTGGAGACCGCCGAGAGCGCCGCGCTGCAATACGACACCACCGCCGCCGACCTGTTGCTGCTGCAGACCCTCGCGCTCAACGAGATGGGACAGTACGACGCAGCCCATGCCGTGGCCCTGCGTATGGCTGCCACACTGCCGCCGGAACGCGGCGACACGCTGCGGGACGTCATTGAACAGTGCTACGCACAACCGCCAAAACTCAAAAGTGAGGACAAAGCCCGCTGGCTGTCGCTTATCCCCGGACTGGGCCACCTCTATGCCTGCTATCCGCTGGAAGCTGTCGCCGCCTTCACCATCAATGCCGCCGCCTTGGGCTTCGGCGTGTGGCAGGTCTTTGAACGGTGCTACATCACCGCCTACATCGGCGGCGCCGGGCTGCTCAGCGCCACCTACCCGGGCGCCATGCGTAGCGCCACCATCCACGCAAAGAAAACCAACGAGCGGCGCACGGCACAGTTCAACCAACAATGTCGCGAACGACTGGTGGACGGCCTATAAGGAAAACTTTGTATTTTTGCACCGTGAAACTCAACTCCCAATGCCAGCTGCATAGCGTCGCTGGCGAACATATCATCATACAGCCGGCCACCACGGCAGGCGAAGAGTTGCAAGTCATCGACTTCAACGACACCGCCAAGATGTTGTGGGAATCGTTGTCGCAGCAAGAGTTTGAACTGGCCGACGTCGCCGCACTGTTGCAGCAGCACTATGACATCGACGGCGACACGGCGACACGCGACGCGCAGGCCTGGATTGACACACTGGTGGCACACAACCTGCTTCTCAACAAATAACGGTATGGAACAAAATCGCCAATGGGTCTATCCCACCCTGTCGGTTGTCTACATGGTGATGCTGGCGGCACTCATGTGGCTGCCGCTCCAAGGGCTGAAGATACCCATGGACAACTTTGTGCTGGGCATCCGCATCGACCACCTATACCATGCCACCGTCTACATCCCCTGCGTGGTGATGCTCATGCCACTCTGCCGCTACCGCTGGCGGAGCGCCTGGCCGACAGGCCTCCTCATCGCCATGACCACCGAACTGGTGCAGTGGCTGTTGCCCTACCGCGGCTTCGACATCAACGACCTCATCGCCAACCTCCTCGGCGTCACCGTCGGACTGCTGCTCCTCCGCATCCCAAGCTACAGAAAACGTTTCTGCCAATAGGGCGCCTTGTCGCACCTCCACGCGGCGGCGTTACGTGCCTCCGGCGGCGTAAAAACGACGGGCTCTTATTATGCCCACTGGACGAATAGGGGCCATTGGCACCATTCCCCCATTTCGCACTTGTCAATCTGATATTTTTTACCTACCTTTGCATATTCATTTTCATCATTATTTTCATAATCCTGCCCTATGTCCGACACGCTGGTTATCACCCCTACCTACAACGAAAAAGAGAATATCGAAAAAATCATCCGCAAAGTTTTCTCGCTTGAGAAAGAGTTTGATATGCTCATTGTCGAAGACAACTCACCCGACGGCACCGCCGACATCGTGAAGCGTCTGATGCAGGAGTTTCCCAACCGTCTCTTTATCGTGGAACGCAAAGGTAAACTGGGTCTCGGCACCGCCTACCTCGACGGTATGCGCTGGGGCAACGAGCACGGCTACGACTATATGATAGAGATGGATGCCGACTTCTCGCACAACCCCGACGACTTGGTGCGTCTCTACGATGCCTGCTCCTCAGGCAAAGGCGACGTGGTGGTGGGCAGCCGCTATGTCGACGGCAAGGTCTCGGTGGTCAACTGGCCTATGGGACGTCTTCTGATGAGCTACTTCGCATCGAAATATGTGAAGATTGTCACCGGCATGAAGGTGTGCGACGCCACTGCAGGTTTCGTGTGCTGGAGCCGCCGCGTGCTGGAGAAGATGAAGTTCGACAAGGTGAAATTTGTGGGCTACGCCTTCCAGATAGAGATGAAGTACACCGCCACACGGCTGGGCTTCAAGGTCTACGAGGTGCCCATCATCTTCACCGACCGCGTGCTGGGCACCAGCAAGATGAGCATGAAGATCTTCAAAGAAGCCTTCTTCGGCGTCTTCAACTTGCGCTTCCGCAACTGGCGCAACTACTAGGTTCTCGATAGATCCCAATTCTCCTTGCCCTCCGGGCAGAGATCTCGTAGATCTTGTTGATTTTGCTAACGCAACAACAATGGATTTTGATGAAATAAAATATCAAGTTCGAGGGGCCGCAATGGAGGTTTACAGCTATTTCGGACCTGGTTTACTTGAATCTGTGTACGAAAAGGCGATGATTCGAGAGATAGAGTTGCGTGGACTGAAAGTGCAATCACAGGTAAATATCCCAATATTGTACAAAGGAGCGCCTGTGGGTGATGATTTACGAATAGATTTACTTGTGGAAGATGAGTTGATCGTGGAGCTAAAATCCGTTGAGGAAATAAAAGATGTGTTTTATAAACAGTTGCGTACATACCTTAAGTTGATGGATAAAGAAGAGGGACTCCTCGTCAACTTTGGGGAGTATGATTTCAAAAAAGGTTTGAGACGTGTGACTATTTGATATCCTTGCCCTGCGGGCAGAGATCCCGTAGATCTTATAGAAGGCTTGCGCAAGCAGAAAATCTACAAGATCAACGAGATCTCGCGAAGCAGGAGAATAGATTAACAGAGAAAAAAGATACACAGAGATATGAGAAAGATTTTACTGACATTGGCAGCGGTGATGTGCGCCGCCACAATGATGGCACAGGGACAGAAACTGCTGCAGTGGGACCAGCTGATGGACCGCAGCCTCTACCCGCAGCGGGAGATGCGCGGCTTCACTTTTGTGCCCGGCACCGACCAGGTGATGTACATGAAGGACACAGCCTATATGCTCTTCAACGGACGGGAGGAACGTGCCATGACCGCCGCCGAAAAAGAGCAGTACAAGGGCATAGTGCGTCCCGAGAAGAAGGAACGTGTGACCTTCGAGGAGGGCAGCCTCTATGTCGACGGCCAGTTCGTCGAGAAGGGCGACGGCTACAACATTGTCCTGGGCGAGAGCGTGCACCGCAATGAGTTCGGCATCGACGGCGGCCTCTTCTGGTCGCCCAAGCGCAGCCGCCTGGCTTTCTACCGCATGGACCAGAGCATGGTGGTGGACTACCCGCTGGTAAACACCAAAGCCCGCGAGGCAGAACCCAAACCCATCAAGTACCCCATGGCCGGAATGAAGAGCCACGAGGTGACCGTGGGCGTATGGGACACCAAGACCGAGAAGCTTGTCTACCTTGACACCCGCAAGGATACTACCGTCCACGAGCGCGAGATGTACCTCACCAACATCGCTTGGAGCCCCGATGAGAAATTTGTCTTCATCGCCAAGATCAACCGTGAGCAGAACCACATGTGGCTGGAGCAGTACGACGCCGTGAGCGGCAAGCTCGTCAAAGTGCTCTTCGAGGAGGAGAACCCCCGCTATGTGGAGCCCTGCGAGCCCATGATATTCACCCCCAAAGGCGACCAGTTCCTATGGTATTCGATGCGCGACGGCTACAAGCACCTGTACCTGTATAAACTCGACGGCACGTTGGTGAAGCAGGTGACCAAGGGTGAGTACGAAGTCGAGGGCTTCATCCAGTTCGACAAGAAAGGCGAGAATATCTTTATCTATGCCAACAAGGACAACCTGGCCGGACGCGGCGTCTACCGCGTGAACCTAAAGAGCGGCGAGATGCTGCAACTCACCAGCGACGAGGGCACCCATACCGTCGTCCTAAATGAGAACGGAACCGCCATGGTGGACATAAACACATCCATTAACGTCCCCGCCAGCGCCACCTACTGGCCTGTCAAGTACAGCAAAAAGGGTGCCTCCTTCGGCATCGGCTATACGTTATATACCGCCGAAAACCCCCTGAAGGACTACGCCATGCCCGGCGTGAAGCTCGGCACCATCAAGGCAGCCGACGGTAAGACGGATCTCTACTACCGCCTCATCACACCTCCCGGAGTCGACCCCAACACAATCAAGCAATCAAGCAATCAAGCAATCAAGCAATATCCCACCCTCGTTTACGTCTATGGCGGCCCGCACTCGCAGCTGGTCACCGACAGCTGGCTGGGTGGCGGCAACCTCTACTTCATGTACCTCGCCCAGCAGGGCTATGTGGTCTTCACCGTTGACAACCGTGGCACCGACAACCGTGGCTTCGAGTTCGAGAGCTGCACACACCGTCGCCTCGGCGAGATCGAGATGGCCGACCAGATGGAGGGCGTCAAGTTCCTCAAAAGCCTGCCCTATGTTGACGAGAACCGCATGGGCGTGGAGGGCTGGAGCTTCGGCGGCTTTATGACCATCACCATGAAACTGGCGCACCCCGAAGTGTTCAAGGTGGGCTGTGCCGGCGGTCCCGTCATCGACTGGAAATGGTATGAGATTATGTACGGCGAGCGTTATATGGACACCCCGCAGGAGAACCCCGAAGGCTACGAGGCCAACTGCCTCCTCAACAAAGCCAAAGACCTCGAAGGCCGTCTGCTGGTCATCCACGGCGCGGAGGACAACACGGTGGTGTGGCAGCACTCGTTGGAATTCATCGAGCGTTGCATCAACAACTACAAGCAGGTCGACTACTTCGTCTACCCACACCACGAGCACAACGTCCTCGGCCGCGAACGGCTACACCTCTACCAGAAGATATTCCAATACTACGAGACCTTCCTGAAATAAGCCAAAAAGAGCCGCGCAAAAGCGCGGCTCTTTCTTTATCGCTTGGCGGCTTTCAGCACCTGTTCTATCACGCCAATCTTGTAGCCCGTGCTGTGGTAGCGGATACGCCCCTCTTTGTCGATGAGCGCCACCAACGGGTAATCGGACGACGAAAGTTTCAGTTTCAGTGCCGAGACAATCTGTGTCTCCAGATTGCCACGCTGATTGGCGAGGTCGGTATTCACCAGTCGCCACGACAGCATGTCGACGGTGGCGGGACCCACCAGGAAAGTCATGCCACCCCACTGCTTCATCTCATTCTGATGGTTCTTCAACTCCACCACGAGGTGCTTCGACGGCTCGCCGTAGTTGCCGAGATTGATGTAGAGCATGCCCGATTTGCCGGCATAGTCCCACAGCTCGATGCCGTCGAACAACTCCCAATGGGGGTTGAGCGTTGAGGATTGAGAATTTTTGTCTTCCAGAGGCAAAAGGACAATCTCTTTGGTGAGGGTTTCGCCGACATGGATTTCGAAGAACTCCAGACGCGAGCGCACAGTCCCGTCGGGGTAGCGGTTGCCGGTGGAGAGACAGTAGGTGCCAGGCTCCAGCTCGATGGCGGCAGGGAACGTAGCCATGCGGCTGTCGTCCTCGAAATCGAAAGTGCGCAGGTCACCGTTCTCCAGCTTGGCCAGCGTGAAGTGCGGCCAATAGATAGGCTTGGCGGGCTCTTTGCCATGGTAGGTGAGGGTGAGGCGGACCCGGTTAGACTTGTCGGACGGTTCGGACAGGTCGGACCAGTCAGACTTTTGCCAGGCATTGTGATTCCATACGTAGATAGTGTTGGTGGCGTTGTCGAGGTAGGCGGGGAGGGCGGCGGCACGACAGGCGGCCACGAAGAAGATGTCGCGGCTGTGTCGGTCGGCATGGCGCAGCTTGTAGACTCCCACCGGCGAGATGGGACAGTTGTAATAGTTGCTGCTGTCGTCAATCGTGATGCTGTCTATCACCCACTGCCTGATTTCCTCGGCGGTCATGCCCTTGAAGCAAGCCAGCTCCTCACGGTATGGCCGCACCTTCTCGTTGCTGATGCGGGCAGGGAGGCCTCCCTTCCTGTAGGGGCCATATTCATTTGCCATCGGATGCATGGGGGGCACCACCCAATGGGCTTCCAACACCTCGGCGGTGATGTCTCTTAAATCCTTGTCGCTGAACGAGCAAAGGTAATCATAAAATGCGTTCCAACTTATGATAAAATCATCAGAACAGCTAATACAGGTGGCTTTCGTTTCACCAGCTATCGCCGAGTTCTCTTCCGCGTGGTTGTTGAGAAACTTGATAATCTCGGCATAATTGCCCTCGCTTTTGCGGATAATTTCCCAAGCCTGTTCGTCGGTGAGGTTGGGATTGGGCTTCAGGTATTGCTTATAGTTGTCTTTTGTCGGGAAGGTGGCGGTGTAGGCGTTGCGCAGCGAGTCCTCGTAGGCCAGTCGACGGGCGTTGTCGGCGGTCTCCTCGTCAGTGGCGGTCTCCTTGGGACTGCCCGCCTCCGGCGGCACTATTTCGAAGAGATAGGTGTCGGACGGGTCAGACTTATCTGACAGTACCAGTGTCATGGTGCTGTCCTGGCGGACATCCAGTTTGTCGAAAACGTAGCGGCTTCCGTCGCTGGCCCATATCAACAAATCGCCCAGGCCGGTGGTCAGCGAGGCACGGCCTTCGGCATCGGCGGTCATGGTGGCAAGGGTGTAGTACTCGGCGTAGTTGTAGAGCTTGAACTTCACCTGCGCACCCGATAGCGGCTTGCCACTCTTGTCCTGCACCGTGACGGTGACACGGCGTGTAGGGGCGTAGTGCGACAGCAGGTTGAGCTCGCTATAGAGTCCCGTGCGTTTCACCACCTCTTCGTCGCCCTTGTATTTACCGAAGGCCTTGCTGTGCACCATCATGCAGCGGGTAGCGGGCACGGCGAACCAGCCCATGTTGAGCTTGGGGTCGGGCTCGCAGGCCCCGAGGAACTTCCACTCGCCGTCGACAAAGACCTCCACCCAGGCGTGATTGTCGTCGCAGTGTGCCCAGCGCGGCGTGTAGCACTGACGCGCCGGTATGCCCACGGCGCGCAGCGCCGTAACGGCGAAGGTGCTCTCCTCACCGCAGCGGCCCAATGAGGTGCGCAGGGTGGCCAGCGGCGCCGAGGTGCGGCTGTCGCTGGCACGGTAGGCCACATGTTCGTGGCACCAGTGGTTAACCTCCAGGGCAGCCTCCTCCATGGACAGCCCCGCTACACGCTCCTTCAGCTCGTGGAAGAAGACCCTGCGGGCGGTGTCGAGATTCTCGTTGTTGACACGGTAGACCAGCACGAAGTGGCGGAACACATCCTCGGGCACGGAGCTGCCCCACGGCATCGCCTCACGGGCCATGAAAGCGTAGCGCACCTGCTGCAGGAAGAAGGCCGGATCGTAGTCCGCCAGGTCGCTGTAGGGCATATAGGCGTAGAGAAACTCCATGGCCTCTCGCTCGGCGCGCGACAAGGTGTCGAGCGAGGACAACTGATGATGGATGACCGGGAATTCAGCCATACGGGCTTCGAAGTCTGCGTGGACTTCGTTGCGGTAGTCCTTGTCGGTGATGAAATGCGGGTCGCGCTGGCAGGCTGCCAACAGCAGCACGCCCATCACAAGTGTCAGAATTCTTTTCATAATCTGGGGAGATTTTTTGAGGGAGGATTGGTCCTATAGGTCCAATTGGTCTGATTAGTCCTATAATTTCCCATTTGCCTTAACTACTTTTTCATTCGGGCGTACACGGGGGTACGCCCCTACCGCACCTCTTCCATCAGCCTCCTTACTGTCTCGGGATCGGTGACGAGGGTGCCGTCGGGGAGCGTGGTCTTGCAGCTGGCGTGCACCTCTTCCACGCCGGTGTCCTGCAGCAGCTGACGCACGTTGGCGGGCGTCACGCCGCCACCGGCAAGTATCTTGACACCGGTCTCGCCCACCAGCGAACGGATGACCGCAGCGCCCTCCAGCGCCGTGGACCGCTGACCGGAGGTAAGCAGTCGGTGACAGCGTGCCGCCGTCACATCCCACAATGCCTCCACCGGGTCCTCCAGCGCCTCGTCGAAGGCGCGGTGGAATGTCACCTCCATCGGCGACGCCAGCAGCACCATGCGACGTGTCAGTTCGACATCCACCCTGCCCTCCTCGGTGAGGATGCCCAGCACCACGGCGGCGGCGCCCAGCGCCTTGCAGCGCTTGATCGACTCCATCATCACCATCCGTTCCGCCTCGGTATAGCAGAAATTGCCCGCACGCGGACGCACCAGCACATGGGTGCGCAGCCCCAGCTCGGAGATACAATAGGCTATCTCCTCGTCGGAGGGGGTGAGGCCGCCGCACTCCAGGTCGCGGCAGAGCTCGATGCGTGTGGCACCGCCCGCCTTGGCGGCGGTAGCCGATGCAATGGAATTACAACATATCTCTACTTGTATCATAAAGGGTCAATTCTTTCCTACAAAGATAAGAAACTCTTGTTAATTACGAAAAAAAATGTATCTTTGCTCTCATAAAAACATCATCATTCAAACGATGCACAACATACGACAGATACATCCCGACCTCTACTACATCGGCGTAAGCGACCGCCGCAACTCCCTGTTTGAGAACGTCTATCCCATCCCGCGTGGGGTGTCGTACAACAGCTACCTGCTGTGCGACGACAAGACCGTTCTGCTGGACACAGCCGATGCCACCGTAGGGGAACAGTTCTTCGAGAACCTGACCGCCGCCCTCAACGGCCGTCCGCTCGACTACCTCGTTGTCAACCACATGGAGCCCGACCACGCCGCCCTCATCCAGCCGCTGCTGATTCGATATCCGCAATGCACCCTCATCTGCTCGGCCAAAGCCGAACAGATGATAAAACAGTTCGGAGTGCTGCTGGATCATGCGGATGCGCCGGAGATAAAAACCGTCAAAGAGGGCGACACGCTCTGCACGGGTCGACACACGCTGTCGTTCGTCATGGCTCCCATGGTACACTGGCCCGAGGTGATGATGACCTACGACCAGACCGACAAGGTACTCTTCTCGGCCGATGCCTTTGGCACCTTCGGCGCGCTGAGTGGCAACCTCTATGCCGATGAGGTGAACTTCGAGACGGAATGGATCGACGACGCCCGCCGCTACTTCATCAACATCGTAGGCAAATACGGCGTGCAGGTGCAGAATGTGCTGAAGAAAGCCGCCACGCTGGACATCCAGCTGATATGTCCGTTACACGGCCCCGTGTGGCGTGAGAACCTGTCCTATTTCATCGGCAAGCACGACGTGTGGAGCCGCTACGAGCCCGAAGAAAAGGGCGTGGTGATTGTCTACGGCAGCATCTACGGCCACACCGAGTCGGCCGCCCTGCGTCTGGGTACCCTGCTGGCTGAACGTGGTGTAAAGAACATCAAAGCCTACGACGCCAGTCGCACGCACGTCAGCGAGCTGGTGGCCGAATGCTTCCGCGTGAGCCATGTTGTACTGGCCTCCAGCACCTACAACAACGGTATCTTCACCCCCATGGAGAACCTGCTGCTCGACCTGAAGGCGCACGGCTGGCAGCGGCGCACCGTGGCACTCATCGAGAACGGCAGCTGGGCACCGCAGAGTGGCAAGCTGATGCGTGCCGAGCTGGAGCAGATGAAGGACATCACCCTCGTAGGCGACACCCTCACGCTGAAGAGCGCCATGCAGCCCGCCCAGGAGCAACAACTCACAGCACTGGCCGACCTGCTGGTGGAAACAGTCCCTCATTCTTAACCCTCAATAACCAATAACCCATAACCCTTCCCTATGATCGACGACAAAGCCATCTTCAATATCAGCTACGGACTCTTTGTGCTTGTGGCACGTCAGGGCGAGAAAGACAACGCCTGCATCATCAATGTGGCACAACAAATCACCAGCGATCCGCTGCAGCTGGCCATCTGTATCAACAAGCAGAACCTAACGCACGACATGGTGCTGCACACCTTGAAGTTCAATCTCTGCCCCCTCAGCGAGGAGGCCACCATGAAGCCGTTCCAGCACTTCGGCTTCCAGAGCGGCAAGACGGTGGACAAGTTCGCCGAGTGCGAAGTGGAGCTGCGCACCGACAACGGTCTGCGCTACCTGCCCAAATACATCAACAGCGTCATCAGCTGTGTGGTCACCAAAAGTATCGACCTCGGCACCCACACCCTGTTCATCGCCATGCCGATGGAGGCCAAGGTGCTCACCGACAGTCCCAGCATCACCTATGCCTACTACCAAGAGCACATCAAGCCCAAACCTTCAAACACGCAAACCCTCGAAACCTCCAACAAGAAGAAATGGGTCTGTGAGGTCTGTGGATACGTCTACGAAGGCAACGAGCTGCCCGACGACTTCGTCTGTCCCGTGTGCAAGCACGGCAAGAGCGATTTCAAACTGATGGAATAATTTAACCCTTTAACCCTAAAACCTTTTAACCCTTTAACCCTATGGAAAAGTACGTATGCACCATCTGCGGGTATGAGTATGACCCCGCAAAGGGCGACCCCGACAACGGCATCGCCCCCGGTACCAAATTTGAAGATCTCCCCGCCGACTGGGTCTGCCCCCTCTGCGGTGTCGGCAAAGAGGATTTCGAGAAAAAATAATTTGTAAGGGCGTACCCCCGTGTACGCCCTCTTCCAAGAAATATCATTACGGGCGTACACGGGGGTACGCCCCCACAATAATCAATTAATTATGCTTAACAAAAAAGTTGCCGACCTGCTCAACGAGCAAATCAATAAAGAGCTGTACTCCGCCTATCTGTACCTCGACATGAACAACTACTTCCAGGCCCGCGGCCT
>JAFSYK010000005.1 GCA_017449975.1 Bacteroidales bacterium | reverse complement strand
AGATTTTTTGCCTTTCCGATGGAACAATGGTGTGAACAAGTCCTGTGGACTTGTGAGCCGAGCCTCGAAAAGTTCCCACTTTTCGAAGAAGGCGAGGAAATTGTGACTGAGGAAAGGTGAAAAAGATGCCGTTCATGTACTTTAAGAAAAACATTGAATTAAATTTAAACAGCTTCTTAGTTTTTTTGATTTTTGCAGAGCTCTTTGATGGTGTTTGCTGCCAGTGCGTCGAAGGCATCACGCTCCGGACGCTTGTCAGTGCTCCAGAGGGCGGCCGGTTTGCCGGCATCGCCGCTCTCGGCAATGCTCTGCACCAGCGGTATCTCGGCCAGCAGTGGTATCTGCATTTCTTCGGCCAGCTTGCGGCAGCCTCCGTTTCCAAAGATATAGTAGCGGTTGTTGGGGAGCTCGGCGGGGGTGAAATAGGCCATGTTCTCCACAAAACCCAGCACGGGGATGTTGAGGCTGGGGTTGCGGAACAGCTCCACGCCGCGCACCACGTCGGCCAACGCCACCTGCTGCGGCGTGCTGACAATGATGGCACCCGCCACGGGGATAGACTGCGCCAGCGTCAGCTGGATGTCGCCGGTTCCCGGAGGCATGTCAACGACCATGTAGTCCACCTCGCCCCACCAGGTCTCGGTGAGCAGCTGTTTGAGGGCGCCGCTGGCCATGGGGCCACGCCAGGCGAGCGCTTTGGTGGGGTCGACAAAGAAGCCCACCGACATCAGCTTTACACCGTATTTCTCTACAGGTTGCATATAGGTCTTGCCCTCATGCTCGTAGCTGTAGATGTCCTGCTGTGTGATGTCGAACATGATGGGGATGGAGGGACCGTAGATATCGGCATCGACCAGTGCCACCTTGGCGCCGGTGCGTGCCAGCGAGATGGCCAGGTTCACGGCCACCGTACTCTTGCCCACGCCGCCTTTGCCCGAGGCCACGACGATGATGTTGTGCACCTCTTTCAGTGCAATATTCTCGTCGGCAGCTTGCTGTCTGGGACGAGCGGTCAGGTTCACCGTCACCTCGGCCTCACGGTCCACATATTCGTGGATGGCTGCCACGCAGTCGTCACTCATCTTCTTTTTCATCGGACAGGCGGCGGTGGTCAGCACCAGGTCGAAGGAGACCTTCTTGCCGTCGATGGCGATATTTTCAATCATCCCCAACTGGACAAGGCTCTGTCCCAGGTCGGGGTCGTCCACATGGCTCAACGCCATTTCTATCTGTGTCTTGGTAATCATTTTTTAGTTATTAAATATTGGCCAAATTGGGCCAATGGGTCACTCATTTTCAAAAATCTCTTTCAGCGCGTTCTCCAGCTCTCTTCCCCGCAGGTTTCTGGCAATGATGATGCCGTCGGGACCGATGAGCACGGTGGCGGGGATAGAGGAGATACCATAGGTTTTTCCGCCGCTGGATGTCCATCCTTTGAGGTCGCTGACGTGGTTTTCCCATACCAGACCGTCTTGTTTGATGGCCGCCAGCCAGTCGTTGCGGTTCTTGTCGAGCGAGACGCTGAAGATTTCAAATCCTTTGTCGTGGTACTGGTGGTAGAGCCGCACCACATTGGGGTTCTCCCCACGGCAGGGACGGCACCAGGAGGCCCAGAAATCGAGTAGCACCACCTTCCCCTTCAGCGAGCTCAGCTTACGCAGCTTGCCGTCGCGGTCGGGCATCTCGATGTCGGGGGCAGGCACGCCGGCCAGCAACATACCTTTGGTTTTATCCAGCAGATGCAGCACAAAGTCGTTGTCGGGATAGGTCTTGACGAGCTCGTCACCGATATATTTGTAGAGTGCTGCGTAGTTAGCAAAATCGTTCTCAAAGAAGGTGACCAGAAAGGCACTCATCAGGTTGCTGCGGTTGGCCACCAGCAGCTGCTCCACCCGTTGCGGCAGCTGGCTCTGCAACGAAGGGCTGGACATGGCGTCGGTCAGCAGGTTGTTGAACTGGCGATACTCTTCCATGTTCTTCGAGCCAGCCACATGCATGATGTGCAGGTTGCTGGTCAATGTGTCGACATGGACATCCATCGATACCTCTTCGCCGGGCAGCAGCAACATGTGCATTGGCTGCATCTCTTTCCGCAGCGACGGCGAAGTCAGTCTGACAAGAAAGAAGGCGGGCTTTTTCTCTGCGAGTACAAACTGGAAGTTGCTGTTGGTATCGGTACCAAGCGTGTCGACGGGATACAGTTGCCCGTTGCTCACAACCAGCACCACGGCATTGGTAGGCTGTCGGCAGCCCTCAACATGTACTAGCAGCGTGCTGCTCTGCGCCATGCTGTGGGTTGTCATCAGTATGGCCAGTAGGGGAAAAAGAAGGTATCTGGTTTTCATGGTATCGGGATTAGAGGTCTTTTAAGGTCATTAGGGTCTTTAAGGTCCTTAATTTCAATTCTCAATTCTCAACTCTCAACTTTCAATGCTCAATTCGAATTAGGTCATCATCGATAGTGTTGTAAATCCGATAGAACGCATACTGGCCGAACAGCGATTGTGCCACGTAGGCCTTCATCAGTGTCTCCAGCCGCTGGTGTTGTGTGGCCGACAGCTGCTGTGCTTCGGGCAGCCGCTTGTCGAGGTCGGGGAAGCGGAACCGTTCAATGAAAAGCGCCTCTGTCGGATAATCGTGTTGCAGGTCGCCCGCATGTTCGATAAGGTATTCAAAAGCTTTGCGGGAAGGCTGTCCGCTGTTCACCAGTCGATTGAATGCCGCCATGTCGCCGTCTACGCGATAGGGCAGCATCTTGTCGGGACAGATGCCGCCACCGCCATACACCACTCGTTTCTGCTTGGTGAAGTACTGTGTGCTGTCGTCCAACGGCTGTGTCAGATACGAGCTGTCGGCCGTGGTGGGTACCGTTGCCAGTCGTTCCAGAAAGCGGATGTAGTAGTCGTCGCTGCCGTGGCTGTAGGGTCGCTGGATGCAGCGTCCCGACGGCGTATAGTAGCGGGCGGTGGTGAGCCATAGCGCCGAGCCGTCCGACAGGTCATACTGCCGTTGCACCAACCCTTTGCCAAAGCTGCGGCGACCGTAGATGGTGCCGCGGTCGTTGTCTTGTACGGCGCCGGCCACAATCTCGCTGGCCGATGCCGAATATTCGTCAATCAGCACGACGAGCTCGCCCTGCTCGAAGAGTCCGCCGCGTGTGCTGCGGATGGTGTGGCGCCGCTGGTGGGCACCTTCTGTGTAGACAATCATATCGCCGGCCTCCAGCAGTTCGTCGGCCACATCGATAGCCGCTTCCAGCAGTCCGCCGCCGTTGTTGCGCAGGTCGAGCACCAACCGTTGCATGCCCTGCTGTTTCAGTTGCAGCAAGGCGTTGTGTATCTCTTCGCCCGTCGTCTCGCCGAATCGGCTGAGGTTGATATAGCCGGTGTGACGGGGCATCATGCCTACGTAGACGACGCTGGGTGTGACCACCCGTCCGCGCACGATGGTGAAGCGCAACGGCTTCTTCTCGCCGCGACGTTCCACAGTCAATGTCACTTTGGTGCCGTGGGGTCCGCGGATGCGGCTCACCGTCTCCTCGTTGCTCAGGCCCACGCCCGACACGGTGTCGCCGTTGACACACCAGATGAGGTCGCCCGGCCGTAGTCCCGACCGTGCAGAGGGGCCGTGGGCCATCACCTCGCTCACATAGACTGTGTCGCCCAGATAGTGCAGCACCACGCCGATGCCGTCAAAGTTGCCCTGTATCGACTCCTGCTCTTTGCGCAGCTCGTCGACCGAAAGGTAGTGGCTATGGGGGTCCAGTGACAGTAGCATGGCGTTGATCAGGGTGTTGCTGAGCGTGTCGCCATCGATGTCGTCGACATACTCCTCCTCGACCAGCTGAATCACCTCTTTCATCTTCTCCGGGAACGCCTCTGCCGATGTTGACGGACGCGACGGTGTCAGCAGCATACCGATAAGTATGCCTGCCAGCAGTGCGATGAGCAGCGGCATCCATTTACGTTCACGAGGATTCTCGACTCCCATTTCTTGATTTTTTTTGCAAATGTATGAATAAATCTCAAATAAGCCCGCTACTATTTTTGGGAACAGCGGAAAGCAATAAAATGTTTATTGTTACGTTTTATATTTCATATATCAACATGCGGTTGATTCAAGGTAATGCGTGTCAATTTGCCTTCTACACCACACAAATTACCGTAACTACCATAACTCCTCAACTCCTAAAACCAAGCTCCCCCAAACATTCACCTTAACTACTGTCTACATAACTACTAAATCCCAACCCCCCAAGTACATTCGCCTTAACTCCTTAACTTCTTAACTCCTTAACTACAACCACACCCAGAACATTTGCCTTACCTCCTTAACTACAACCACACCCAGTACATTTGCCTTAACTACTTAACTCCTTACCTACTTAACTACTAAAATGAAAAAGCCAACCATATTCCTCCTCGTCGCAACGGCAATGCTGTTGGCGTCGTGTGCCAAGCAGGGCTATCCCTCTGGCGGACCGCGCGACATCACGCCACCTGCCGTGACGGCGATGCAACCCGAGGCGGGGACGACGCATTTCGCCAACCGCTCGTTCAGCATCACCTTCGACGAGTATGTCGTGTTGAACGACCCCGACAACAATATCATCATCTCGCCCCCTATCCAGCCCAAGCCGCAATACACCCTCAAGGGCAAGAGCCTGGTGGTCGACCTGCCCGACACGCTACGTCCCGACGTCACCTATCTCTTCCAGATGCATGGCGCCATTGCCGATTTCACCGAGGGCAACCGCATCGGACCGTTGGAGTATGCTTTCTCCACGGGCAGCGTCATCGACAGTCTCTCGCTGCAGGGCTTCGTGCTGGACGCCTACAAGGGTATGCCGACCGACAAGACGGTGACGGTGCTGCTCTACCGACAGAGCGGCGATGCGGAGTGGGACGACTCCACCGTTACACGGAAGCAGCCCGACTATGTGGCGCGCTGTGACGAAAAAGGTCATTTCCGATTCAACTTTATGGCCGATGGCCAATACCGGATGATTGCCATCGACGATGCCGACCGCAACCTGCGCTACAATGGCGACGAGGCGGTAGCGTTCCTCGACACCCTGTTCCGTCCCACCTGGCTGCCTCAACCCGATGACAGTAGTGCGACGCCCGAAAAGCACGACTCGGAGCTTACACTCCTGCTTTCCAAAGATTCGACCCACGCTGCCCAGCGTATCACCAAGAGCGAGTTTCTCTCGCCCAGCCGCGTGGTGGTGACCACAGCGGCACCCATGCTGCAGCCTCGGCTGCGCTGTGCCGACAGCCTGACATGGAAATGCAACGACAGGGGCGACACCCTGCAGGTGTGGCTACGGCAGCCCAAACGCGACACGGTGACGCTGATGCTCAGCGACGCCAGCGGAATCGACGACACGCTGCAGCTGAAGTGGCGTAGAAAAGGACCGCAACGGCGGCGCAAAGACGGTACGGCGGTTGCCGACACCGCCGTGCTGCTCCAGGCACGCTTCCTGTTCGCTTCGTCGGTGGGCGTCTTCGATTCACTGAGTCTGTCGTTCAGCAACCCCGTGGCGCATTGTGCCGACACGGCGCTGCAGATGCTCAACCTCACCGACAGTCTTTATTCGACGGTACGGCTGCGCTTCGACAGTCTGTCGCTCAGTGCACGGATCGACACCGTGTTGCCCGGCGGCAACAAATATGTTTTCACACTGGTGGCAGGCGCGGTGACCGACCTCTGGGGCAATCCCAACGGCCACATTGAGTCGACGGTCGAAGTCTTGTCGTCCGACCGTTACGGCAATATCTTCCTCACCTGTCGCGATGTTTTGCCGTCCAGCATTATCTTGCAGCTGACCGACGAGCAGGGCAGCGTGGTCCGCTCGCTGCCGTGGCCGGCAGGTCAGCAGCGGCTGGGCCTCGAACACCTGAAACCCGGCAAATACCGCATACAGGCCTTCGACGACAAGAACGGCGACGGACGGTGGACCGCCGGCAACTATTGGCAGCATCGGCAGCCCGAACCCGTCTATCGGTTCGAGAAGACGCTCGATGTGCGTGAAAACTGGGATATCGAAGAGTCATGGCAGATGCTCCGTTGAAAGCGATTGACACCTCCGCCGGACTGCAGCGTCGCCTCTTCTCGGGGATGCTGTGGCTGCTGCTGCTCAACCTGCTGGTCAAGCCCTTCTGGCTGCTTGGCGTCGAGGTGGGTGTGCAGAACGCGGTGGGCAGCGAGGCCTACGGCTTCTATTTTGCTATCTTCAACCTGAGCTACATCTTCAATATTGTGTTGGATTTGGGTATCACCAACTTCAACACCCGCAACATCGCCCGCCATCCCAAGCTCATCGACAAACACCTGTCGGGCATCTTGGGCGTGAAATTCTTGCTTTTCTTCTTCTATCTGCTGGTCACCTTCAGCGTGGGCGCGCTGCTGGGCTACGGCTCCGAGCAGTTCAACTTGCTGGCGTGGCTCTGCCTCAATCAGTTCCTCAACTCGCTCATCCTCTATCTGCGCAGCAATTTCGAGGGACTGCTCCTTTTCCGCTGGGACAGCGTGCTGAGTGTCCTCGACCGGCTGCTGATGATAGCCATCTGCGGCTTCCTGCTGTGGGGTCCGCAAGGGGTGCTTCCCCATTTCCAGTTTTCGATATACCATTTCGTCTACGCCCAGACGGCGGCCTACCTGGTCACCGTTTTGCTGGCGTTGGCGGTGCTGGTGCGTAAGACAGGCCTGCGAAGGCTGCGGTGGAACAAGCCTTTTACGCTGGTCATCCTGAAGAAAAGTCTGCCTTTTGCTCTGTTGGTGCTGCTCATGGCCAGCTACAACCGGCTCGACCCGGTACTGCTGCAGCTGCTATCGCCCGAGGGGACAGGCGACTTCAACGCCGGACTCTATGCCGGTGCTTTTCGGCTGCTCGATGCGCTGACCATGATAGGCTACCTCGTCTCGGTGCCGCTGTTGCCGGTCTTCGCCAAGATGACGAAGGAGTGCGACCGTCGTCCGACGGAGCTTCGGGACACGGTGCGCCGTATGTTCTCCTTGATGATGGTTTTCGCCGTCACTGCCGCCTGTGCGCTCTCCAGCCTGGGTGACGACTTGATGGCGCTCTTCTATGTTGACCATGCGGAGGGCTATGCCTCCGTTTTCCGTGTACTGGTGTTCTGCATCATCCCCATCTCCACCACCTACGTTTTCGGCACCCTGCTGACGGCTGCGGGCATGCTGCGCCAACTCAACCTTTTCGCCGCTGTCTCGCTGCTGTTGAACATCCTGCTCAACATCCTGCTTATCCCTTGGCTGGGTGTGGTGGGCAGCGCCTGCGCGGCGCTGACGGCGCAGGGTTTCATGGCTGTGGCGCAGGTGGCGGCTGCGGTGCGCATCTTTTCGTTCCACCCTGCACGGGGCTATATACTAAAACTGTTCTATTTTGCGTTATCTATTGTCGCCTGCACTTTCTGCATCCCGCACCTGGCATGGTGGATTACCTTGCCGGTGGTGGCTCTCCTCGCCACGGGGCTTGCTTGGGTGCTGGGACTGTTGGAGATAAAAGAAATAATGAAACTAAATTTCATAAAAAGTTAAACCATGAAAAAAGCATATGTATTCCCTGGCCAGGGAGCCCAGTTTGTAGGCATGGGCAAAGACCTCTACGACGGCAACAAACAGTGCCGCGATATGTTTGAGCAAGCCAACGAGATTATTGGCTTCCGCATCACCGACCTCATGTTTGCCGGCACGGCTGACGACCTGAAGCAGACCAAGGTCACGCAGCCCGCTATCTTCCTCCATTCCACCATCCTCGCCGCCTATATGGGCGATCGTTTCCAGCCCGACATGGTGGGCGGTCACTCGCTGGGCGAGTTCTCCGCGCTGGTGGCGGCCAAGGCCATGCGCTTCGAGGATGGCCTGCGGCTCGTCATCGCCCGCGCCAACGCCATGCAGAAATGCTGTGAGGCACATCCCTCCACCATGGCTGCCGTGTTGAAGCTCGACGACAAGACTGTCGAGGATATCTGTGCCGCCGTCGAAGGCGAGGTTGTCGTTGCCGCCAACTACAACTGCCCGGGCCAGCTGGTCATCAGCGGTACCGTCGAAGGTGTCGCCAAAGCTTGCGAGGCCGTTAAGGCGGCCGGTGGCCGTGCGATGCCGCTGGCGGTGGGTGGCGCCTTCCACTCTCCGCTCATGGAGCCGGCACGCGTCGAGCTGTCGGCAGCCATCGAGCAGACCGCCTTCTCCGCACCCATCTGCCCCTGCTACCAGAATGTCTGTGCACTGCCCGTCAGCGACCCCGACGAAATCAAAGCCAACCTCAACAAACAGCTCACCTCGCCTGTGCGCTGGACTGCCACCGTGCAGAACATGTTGAAGGACGGCGCCGCCGAATTCATCGAGGTGGGTCCCGGCACCGCGCTGCAGGGCATGATCAAGCGTGTCGACGCCAACGCCAACGCCCATTCTGCGGAATAAAGCGAATCAGACTAAAACCAATCGCACTAAAGCAAAAGAAGCTCAACCTTCGAGGTTGAGCTTCTTTGTTTGTTTGCGGCCGCGCCATTCGAAGTCGCGACCCAAATATTTGTCCCGCACATCGGGGTCGTTGGCCATCTCCTCAGGGGTGCCTTGGTGCAGCACTTTGCCCTCGTAGAGCAGATAGGCGCGGTCGGTGATGCGCAGCGTCTCGTTGACGTTGTGGTCGGTGATGAGGATGCCGATATTCTTGTCCTTCAGGTGCGCCACGATGTCCTGGATGTCCTGCACAGCAATGGGATCGACGCCGGCAAACGGCTCGTCGAGCAGCAGGAACTTGGGGTCGTTGGCCAGCGCACGGGCAATCTCGGTGCGGCGACGCTCGCCACCGCTCAGCTGTATGCCTTTGCTGTTGCGTATCTTCTGCAATCCAAACTCGTTGAGCAGCGACTCCAGCTGTTCCGCGCGTCCCGCCTTGTCCAGATCGCGACGGAACTCCAGAATGGAGCTGATATTGTCGGCCACGCTCATCTGGCGGAACACCGACGCCTCCTGTGCCAGATAGCCCACGCCCATCTGTGCGCGACGGTACATCGGCATCTTGGTAATCTCTTGGTCGTCGAGAAACACACGTCCCGAATAGGGCTTGATGATGCCCACCATCATGTAGAACGTGGTGGTTTTGCCAGCGCCGTTAGGGCCCAGCAGACCCACAATCTCGCCCTGGTGTACGTTCACCGACACCTCCTTCACAACGGTCCTCGACCGGTATATCTTGACAACCTTTTCAGTCCGTAATTCCATCTTTATAAATTATCAATTTCCCCAATTCCAAGATTAACGCATTCCCACATTAACGCATTAAATAATCCCTTCCTTCAAAATATCATGTAGATGCAGCACCCCTTCGTAGTGTCCGTCGTTGTCTACCACCACCAGTTGTGTGATGGAGTTGGCCTGCATCAGATGCAGTGCGTTGACGGCGTACTCCGAGGCGGCGATGCATTTGGGGTTGCGGGTCATGATGTCGCCGGCGGTGAGACTGTTGGTGTCGCGCTGCGCCTTCATCATGCGGCGCAGGTCACCGTCGGTGACGATGCCCAGCACGTGCCGCTGCTCGTCGGTCACCACAGCGCAGCCCAGCCGTTTGGAGGTCATCTCCAGTATGGTGTCGCGCACGCTCGTCGTCGCTGCCACCTGTGGCCGCTCGTTCTGACGGAACAGGTCGTCGACATGCAGGTAGAGCTGCTTGCCCAGCGCGCCGCCCGGGTGAAACCGTGCGAAGTCGCTGGCCGAGAAGCCGCGGCATTCGATGAGGGCCACCGCCAGCGCGTCGCCCATCACCAGCTGCGCCGTTGTCGACGAGGTGGGGGCGAGGTTGTTGGGGCATGCCTCGTGGTCCACCGTGCAGTTCAGCACGATGTCGGCCTGCTTGGCAAGAAACGAGTCGGTGTTGCCCACCATAGCAATCAACTTGTTGCCGAAGTTCTTGATGAGGGGTACCAGCACCTTGATTTCCGGTGTGTTGCCGCTCTTCGAGATGCAGATAACCACATCGTCGGGCTGCACCATGCCCAAATCGCCGTGGATGGCGTCGGCAGCGTGCAGGAAGAGGGCAGGGGTGCCCGTCGAGTTGAGGGTCGACACAATTTTCGTGGCGATATTGGCACTCTTGCCGATGCCGGTCACCACCACACGTCCCGAGGTCGAATACATCGCTTCAACGGCCTTCGAAAAGGCGTCGTCGATGTAGTTCCTCAAATTTGCAATAGCCTTTTCTTCGTCGTTAATGACTTGAATGGCAATTTGTTTTATCTCTTCTGAATTATTCAATTCAAAAAATATTTTGTCGTTACAAAAAAAAAGTATAACTTTGGATTTGCAAAGGTACACGTTTTTTCAAATATGATGATTGACCTGCAACAGAAGTTAAAGGAATACTTTGGGTTTGATAGCTTTAAGGGAGACCAAGAGGCTATCATCCGCAATGTGTTGGAAGGCCGCGACACGGTTGTCATCATGCCCACTGGCGGTGGCAAATCGCTGTGTTATCAACTGCCAGCGATGATTTTGCCAGGGACAGCCATCGTGGTTTCGCCGCTCATCGCGTTGATGAAAAACCAGGTCGACGCGGTGCGCTACAATGCGGGCCGCGACGTAGTGGCGCACTTCCTCAACTCCTCGCTGTCGAAGCAGCAGGTGAAGGAGGTGAAGGACGACCTGATGCGTGGCGACACCAAGATGCTCTATGTTGCTCCCGAGACGCTCTCGAAGGAAGAGACGGTGGAGTTTCTGCGACAGATACGCATCTCCTTCGTCGCCATCGACGAGGCACACTGTATCTCTGAGTGGGGCCACGACTTCCGTCCTGAATACCGACGCCTCCGTGCCGCCATCGACGCCATCCAGGCCAATGTGCCGATTCTCACCCTCACCGCCTCCGCCACACCCAAGGTGCAGCAGGACATCATCAAGAACCTGCGCATGGAGGGCGCGCAGCAGTTCATCGCTTCCTTCAACAGGCCAAACCTCTACTACGAGATTCGTCCCAAACCCGACGACCCCAAGCTGCTGCACAAGGAGATTATCAAATACATCAAAGACAACCCACATAAAAGTGGTATTATATATTGTCTCACCCGTAAGAGGGTAGAGGACCTTGCCGAGCTGCTGAGCATCAACGGCATCAAGGCACTGCCTTACCATGCCGGTCTCGACAGCAAGACACGCACCGAGAACCAGGACCGCTTCCTGATGGAGGACATTGACGTCATCGTGGCCACCATCGCCTTCGGTATGGGCATCGATAAACCCGACATCCGCTTCGTTATCCACTACGACATACCCAAGAGCATCGAGGGTTACTATCAGGAGACGGGTCGTGCGGGCCGTGACGGCGGCGAAGGTGTTTGTATCGCTTTCTACTCCGAGCACGACGTCGAGAAGCTCTACAAGTTTTTCTCCGACAAGAGTCTCACCGAACAGGAGCTCTCTAACCACCTGGTGCAGGAGATGGTCGGCTACGCCGAATCGGCGGCATGTCGACGCATGAGCATCCTACGCTACTTCGGTGAAGAGTACAACGAGCCCAACTGCGGCAACTGCGACAACTGTCTCCATCCCAAGCCCCGCGTCCCTGTCAAAGAGGAGATGGTCTATTTCCTTGAAACCATCCTCTCCACCATGCAGGCTTTCAAGCTGAAGGAGCTGATAGACGTGATGATGGGCCGCAAAAACGCGCTCACCAACGCCTATCGCCACGACCAGCTCGAGCAGTACGGCCAGGGTGCCGACCGCGACGACGCCTTCTGGAAAGCGGTGTCGCGCTACGCCATCTTCGAGCATCTGGTCGAAAAAGAGGTGGAGCAGTACGGTGTGCTGAAGGTTACACCGAAAGGCCGCGACTACATCCGCGAGCCTTACGAGATATCGGTGGCGTGCGAGCACGACTACACCGGCGAGAGCGACAATGACGACCTCATGCTGTCGGCCCCCTCGGGTGGCACGGATGCCGGCGACGAGGCGTTGTATATCCAGCTGAAAGGTCTGCTCAAATCGATGGCTGTCAAACAGCATCTGCCCACCCATGTCATCTTCTCCGACAATGCGCTCAAGGATATGAGCATCCAGTACCCCTGCACCATCGAGGAGTTGAGCCACTGTAGCGGCGTCAGCCTCAGCAAGGCGCAAAAGCATGGCGCACCCTTCATCGCCATCATCAAGCAGTATGTCGAGGAGAACGAGATCGAGCGGGCGCAGGACATTGTGGTGCGCAGCACCGTCAACAAGTCGATGCAGAAGGTCTACATCATCCAGTCTATCGACAAAAAGATGTCGCTCGAAGACATCGCCCGCGGCAAAGGTCTCACCATCCCCGAGTTGCTCGACGAGATGGAGCGCATTGTGGCAGCGGGCACGCGGCTCGATGTCGACTACATCATCAATGAGACCATCGACGAGGAGTGCCAGGAAGAGCTTATCGATTACCTGCGCGACCAGGAGGATTTCTCTATCGACCAGATGTTCGTCGACTTTGATGAGGAGTACACCCTCGACGAGCTCCGCCTCATGAACATCAAATTCCAGTCCGACTACGGTTGCTAATTTCCCTTCCAACCCTCCAACCCTTCCAACCTAAAACCCTTCAACCTTCCCTTCCCCCATGCTTCTCGCAATCCTTGGTTATGGCAAGATGGGTCATGCCATCGAAACCCTCGCACTGCAGCGCGGCCACCAGATAGGCTGCACTGTCGATAACGACGACGACTGGAACCGCTGCGGTGACGCGCTGCGCGCTTGCGACGTGGCGGTCGAGTTCTCGCAACCGGCTGTCGCCGTCGACAACCTGCGCCGTTGCTTCGATCTCGGTCTTCCCGTGGTCTGTGGCACCACGGGCTGGTACGACCGACTCGATGCCGTGGCGGCCGAATGCCGCGACCGTGGCCAGGCGCTGCTGGTGGCTTCGAATTTCAGCATCGGCATGAACATTATGTTCGAACTCAACCGCCGTCTGGCACAGCTTATGGCGGCGCGACCCGAATACAAGGTCTCGCTCAGCGAGACGCACCACATCCACAAGCTCGACGCCCCCAGTGGCACCGCCATCACGCTGGCGCGCGACATCAATGAGGTCTGCCACGCCGAGCGTATGCCGGTGGGCGACATCGTCTCCATCCGCGAGGGCGAGGTGCCGGGCATCCACGAGGTGGTCTACGACAGCGATGTCGATACCTTGACGCTGCGACATAGTGCCAAGAGTCGGCAGGGACTGGCGTTGGGTGCTGTGTTGGCTGCCGAGTACCTGTGTGGGCGTAAAGGCTTTTACACCATGCGTGACCTGTTGTCGGAGGCATGAAGCGGTTGTTCTTTGTTCTGTGTATCGTCCTCCTGCTGGCATTGATGGTGGTGAGTGCCACCATGGGTGCCGCCCATATTGCGTGGGCCGACCTCTGGCAATCACCCATTTTTCTTAATCTGCGCCTGCCCCGCATCCTGCTCTGTGTGCTGGCTGGCGCCGCGCTCTCCGTGTCGGGAGCCTCCTACCAGGCCATCTTCCGCAACTCGCTCACTGACCCCTATGTGCTGGGCATCTCGTCGGGCGCTTCGTTGGGTGCCGCCATCGCCATCGTCGCCGGTCTGCAGTACACACTGCTGGGCATCGGCGGCTGTGCGCTGTTGAGTGCGCTCTTCACCATCTGGCTCATCTACCGTATCGCCACCATCGGCAACCGGCTGCACAGCACCACGTTGTTGCTCACAGGCGTCTGCCTCACGTTCCTCATCTCTGCACTGGTATCGCTGCTCATGGTCATGCACCAGGACAAGATGGAGAGCATCATCTTCTGGACGATGGGCAGCTTTGCCAGCGCCACCTGGAACGGCGTCTTCACGCTGCTTCCGGTCGTCGTGCTGGGCATGGCGGTGGTGCTGCGTCATGCGCGCGACCTCAACCTGCTGTTGGTGGGTTCCGAGGCGGCACAGAGCATGGGCGTCGACGTCGAGAAAGTGAAGAAACGGCTGCTGTTGGCCACCACTTTTATGATTGCCTTCACCGTCAGCTGCTCGGGTGTCGTGGGCTTTGTCGGCTTGGTGGTGCCGCACTGCGTCCGCCTTATTGTGGGTCCCGACAACCGGCGGGTGTTGCCCTACAGCATCGTGCTGGGCAGCATCTTCGTGCTGGTGTGCGACACCTTGGCGCGCACCCTGCTGCAGCCTGGCGAGTTGCCTGTGGGCAGCCTCACGGCATTGGTCGGCGCGCCGCTGTTCATCTACCTCCTCTACCGCAACAAACAGATGCTATGACCGCCCCAGCCATGATCTCCATACAACACCTGCATTGCGCCTTCGGTTCCCGTCAGGTGCTCTGCGACATCAATGCCGACATCGAGCAGGGAGGTATGTATGCCGTCATGGGTCTCAATGGCTGTGGCAAGACCACGCTGCTGCGTTGCATCGGCAACCTTATCCGTCCGCAGGAAGGTGTCGTGTGCATCGACGGCGTCGATGTCCGCGATTACGGCATACGTCGTCTGGCACAGCAGGTGTCGTTGGTACGGCAGCACAGTAACACCGATTTCGAGTTTACCGCTTTCGAGACGGTGCTCATGGGGCGCAACCCCTACCAGTATCGGCTGCAGAACGAGTCGCAGCGCGACTGGGAGATGGTCGAACGCTGCATGCGTCTCACCAACACTTGGGAGCTCCGCCTCTCCAAACCCCATGAGATGAGTGGTGGCGAATGGCAGCGCGTCATGTTGGCGCGCGCCCTGGCACAGGACACCCCCGTCATGTTGCTTGACGAGCCCACCTCCAACCTCGACATCGCCCACCAGTTTGAGATCATGGAGCTCTTGTGCAAAATCAACCGCAGCCAGGGCAAGACCATCCTCATCGTCATGCACGACCTCAACCTCGCCTACCGCTACTGCCCGTCGCTGCTCCTGCTCCACGACCACCGCGTCTATTTCCAAGGCCCCATGTCCGCCGGCCTCACCCCCGCCAACATCCAAAAAGTCTTCGGCGTCGACTACCCCTTCCTGAAAGCCCATTAGTCCCATTGGTCCCATTAGCCCCATTCGATAACCAATAACCGCTAACCTTTAACCTTTATTTCTCAATTTCCAATTTTCTTCGTATCTTAGCACGTCAAAATAGTGCGTCGCTAAATGATAGAAAGCGATGCAACTATTTGATATTGGTATTATTATATTAATTAGTATAACAGATACATACGATATGAAAACGGCGAAGAAAGCTCTTTTTCTGCTTATGATGGTGGTGCTGTCGTCTGCGGCAATGGCGCAGTCGAAGTCGCTGGCACAAAAAGCGGACGCATTGTTCGACCAGAAGCAGTATATCGCTGCCCTTCAGAAATACGAGGAGGCCTACCAGAGTGTCAAAGGCAACAAGGTGGAGAAAAACCGTCTCTATTTCCAGATGGCCGAGTGCTACCGTCTGATGAACAATTTCCCCAAAGCGGAGCACATCTACCGGCAACTCATCAACAACAAGTTTTACACCACCGAGCCGAAGATTTATTTCTATCTGGCAGAGATGTATCGTTTCGAGAATAAACTCGAGGAGGCCGAGGAGAGTTACAACCGCTATATCGAGATTGCGCCCAACGACAAGTATGCCGTCTCGCGCCGCAACTCGCTTGCTTATGTCAGCGAGCTCTTCGCCAACCGCACGCGTCATGTGTTGAAACGCCTCGATACCTGGAACACCGAATACAACGACTGGGCGCCCCACTTCATGGGCGACGACACCAATCGGCTGACCTTCACCTCTTCGCGTTTCGACGACGGTGGCGGCGACGCCACAGATGCTTGGACCGGTCAGGCGTTCTCCGACATCTATCAGGTGTTCCGCGACCGCAAGGGCAACTGGTCCTCGACGCCCGAGCGCTTCGAGAAAGACGGCCACATCAACGGTCCTGCCAACGAAGGTGAAGCCTGCTTCTCGCCCGACGGGCAGACGGTCTACTTCTCGCGTTGTGACGCACGCAAGAATCAGACGCAAGGTTGCTACATCTATGTCACCAGCAAGGCTGCCGGCGAGACCAAGGGTCGTGCCGCCAAGGGCAGCAAGAAGAAAGGCAAGAACGACGAGCCCGCCTCGACTGCCGAGTGGGAACCCGCAGTGCGCATCGAGTTGGGCGACACCGCCTACAACTACCTCTATCCCGCCGTCACCAGCGATGGTCTGACCATGTACTTCTCGTCGGATATGCCTGGCGGATCGGGCGACTACGACTTGTGGGTCGTCACCCGTAAGTCCAAGGCCGATGATTTCGGTACGCCTGTCAACCTGGGTACCATCATCAACACGGCCGGCCGCGAGGTCTTCCCCGTGCTGCGCAACGACACGCTGCTCTATTTCTCCTCCAACGGTCTCCCCGGCGTGGGTGGTCAGGACCTCTTCTCCACCGAGCGCCGCGGCACCCGTTTCACCAAACCCCATAACTTAGGTGTGCCCATCAACTCCTCCTACGACGAGATGAGCATCGTCTACTACCCCGGCGACAACCACTACATGATGGAGCGCGGCTATTTCTCCTCCAACCGTCCGTTCGACGACCCCCACAATCCGAAGATTGACCTCAAGGGTAAGAAGATTGGCCAGCTCCACGACGACCTCTTCTACTTCGAGCTTCCCCCGCTGCTCTACAGCATTGAGGGTATCGTGCGCGACGAGAAATCGATGCAGCTCGTCGACGGCGCCCGCATCCTCCTTGTGGGTTCCGACGGCAGCGAGAACGAGGTCTACACCAACAAGAAAGGTTTCTACCGCTTCGGCACCGATCAGGTGAAACGCGACGTGGTCTATAAGATTTTTGTCTCCAAGGTCGACTACTTCACGCTGGAGGAGTCGGAGAGCACCCGTGGCTACACCACCGACAAGGACATCGTCCACGATATGCGCATCGAGCCGGTACCCAAACAGCCCGTCGTGCTGCCCGAGATACGCTACGACCTCGCCAAGTGGGATTTGAAAGAAGAGTTCATGGATTCCTTGATGGATCTCTATCTGGTCATGATGAACAACCCCGATATCGTCGTCGAGATTCGTGCCCACACCGACTGCCAGCCCTTCATCGGCCTCACCAACGACACGCTGTCGCAACGTCGTGCCCAGTCCGTGGTCGACTACCTGGTGTCGCGTGGCATCGAGCGCGAACGTCTTGTGGCCAAGGGTTACGCCGAGCGTGTGCCCCGCACCCTCGACCGCGACATCACCGTGCGCCGCAACGGCCATGCCTACAACTTCTCGGCGGGCACCACGCTGGAGTGCGACTACATCAACCGCCTGCCGGGCGACGAATATCGGGAGGTGGCTCACCAGCTCAACCGCCGCATCGAGTTCCAGATACTGCGCACCGATTACGTCTCCAAACGTGTTGTCAACAACATGAACTCCGATACGCCGCTCGTCCAGCAGACGGAGGATGGCAAGGTCATCGACCTCGTCAACAAACCGCTGGAGGAAGCCCCCGAGGAGGTCTCCATCATCCACGACGAGAACGCCATCCCCGTGGCCATGATTCATTCCGCCAAGGGCGAGATATCCTGCATCGTCAACGGTGCCCAGATGCCCATGCTCATCGACGAGCGCTTCGCCGAGCCTATCGCCATCGCTTGGGAGGAGGCCATGAACCTGCTCTACCAGCGTCGCATCAACAAAGAGGACTTCCCCGAGCGTGACAACGCCTTCGACCCCGAGGGCAACATCCTCGACAAGGCCACGGTCATGTTCAAGGAGATGCAGATTGGCCAGCGCAAGCTGCAGAACGTCGAAGTGGTCGTGGTGAAAGGGGTGGACTATAAGTTCACCATCAACCGCAGCGGCCTCGCCCGCTTCGGCACCTACGAGTTCGACAAAAAGACCGGCACCCTCTTCTTCTTCGACTAAGAGACCACGAATAACTTGAGTACGGATCTAGCGGATAAAATGGATAATCCGTGTAAATCCGTTCAATCCGTGGTCAAAACACCACCCGAAATCCGAACACAGATCGCACGGATCTCCACAGATTATCCGAAATATCCGTTCAATCCGTTAGATCCGTGGTCAAAAACAAAAACATCAGAGGTTTCACCCGCAGTACGAGCACAGATCACACGAATCCCCACAGATTATCCGAAATATCCGTTCAATCCGCTAGATCCGTGGTCAAAAAAAAATATCAGAGGTTTCACCCGAAATCCGAACACAGATCACACGGATCTCCACAGATTATCCGAAATATCCGTTCAATCCGTTATATCCGTGGTCAAAAACAAAAACATCAGAGGTTTCACCCGTAATCCGAACACAGATCACACGAATCCCCACAGATTATCCGAAATATCCGTTCAATCCGTTAGATCCGTGGTCAAATAAAACATTATTATCAGAGATTCCACCACACCCATGCTACTGACCATCACAGGTCCCACCGCTACCGGCAAGACAGCCCTGGCGGTGGCGGTGGCACGTGCCCTCGACGGTGAAATCATCAGCGCCGACTCACGTCAGGTGTTCCGCGGCATGGATATCGGCACCGGCAAAGACCTTACCGAATACAGCGAGGGCGGCAGCCCTGTGCCTGTCCACCTCATCGACATCCACGACCCGGGCTATGAGTATAATGTCTACCAGTTCCAGAACGACTTCATCCAGGCCTACCGTTCCATCGTCGCCGCAGGCCGTCAGCCCATACTCTGTGGTGGCACGGGGCTCTATGTCGATGCTGTGGTGCGCAACTTTCCGTTGTCGCATGCACCCGTCGACGAGGCTTTCCGCGCCAGCGTCGCCGACGTCAGTGACGAGGAACTGACACGTCGGCTGGCGTCGCTCGTCAAGTTGCACAACCATACCGACACCGAGAGCCGCGACCGACTCGTCCGTGCGTTGGAAATACAGGAATATGCGCTGCAGCATCCCGACCACCATGTCGTCATGCCGGAAATGGAACATCGTATCTATGCCGTCACCTTCCCGCGCGAGATAATCATTCAGCGCATCGAGCGCCGGCTACGACAGCGATTGGAAGAAGGCATGGTCGACGAGGTGCAACGGCTGCTCGACAGCGGCGTCGACGCCGATAGACTCAAACGCTATGGTCTCGAATACCGCCACCTCACCTGCTACCTGTTGGGCGAATGCAGCTACGAGGAGATGTTTGAACTCCTTTTCCGCGACATCCGTCGCTTTGCCAAACGTCAGATGACCTACCTCCGCCACATGGAACGCAACGGCGTATCCATCCACTGGCTGGAAGGAACCAAAGGACCCCAAGCCCTCCTAAATGAAATCCTGGAAAATTTTCCTAGGTTATTCTAGCCGCTCCAATAATTTCAAAATTCAAAATTCAAAATTATTTTTTATCTTTGCAACCTCAACCTATTCTGTTCAACCAATACCGTCTCTATCGAAACAGCATTATCAGTTTCTAACCCCCAAACCGCTGTCCTATGGACAAATCATTGAGAGAACTCACCGACAATGAGTTGATTAAAGGTTACAAGAACGGTGATTATTCCTGTTTCGAGGAGTTGCTTTCGCGTTATCAGACGAAGGTTTATGGCTACATTTTTTCTGTCGTCAAAGACAAAGATGTCGCCGACGACATTTTCCAAGACACATTCTTCAAGGTTGTCATGACGCTCAGCCAGGGCGTCTACAAGGATGAAAACAAATTCATCCATTGGGTCATGCGCATCGCCCACAACCTCATTGTCGACTACTACCGTCGCAACAACAAGATGCCCATCGTCCCCAACAAGCCCGAGTGCAACGTGGTAGACACGCTGCGCATCGAGGAGGAGAACATCGAGCATGCCATCATGCGCAAGCAGACCAGCCAGAGCATTCGCAAGCTGGTCAAGATGCTGCCGCCCGAGCAGCGTCGTGTCGTTATCCTGCGCCACTACGGCAAGTGCGACTTCAAAGACATTGCGGCCCGCACCGGTGTCAGCATCAACACGGCCCTGGGTCGTATGCGCTACGCCATCATCAACCTCCGTCGCCTGGCCAAAGAACATAATATGTATATAGGCCTCTAACCTATAATGACCTATAAAGACTTATTAGACCTATAAGTCTTATTAATCCCAAATTTTTTTTTTCACTGGACGCAATAAAATGCGTCCAGTGTCAGTTTATATAGTGGTTCGTCTCCGAAAGGAGCTCCGACCGAACGACAATTATTCAACCAAAACAGATGTGTATGCAGCATGACTACGATTTCCTTCCCTTGATGGAAGAGCCCGGCACAAATACATCTTTGAAATCGGTAGCAGCGCCCGTACAACCTTCACAAGAGGTTGTGCAGAACATCCTTGACTTCGCGCGGTGTTGTCAGCACATCACCACGCGGAAAGAAAAGTTGAAGATTTGTCTCAACTGAGTTCGACAGAGCGGGGCGCCCATCCGGGCGCCCCGCTCTGTTTGCTGATTCCACACTTGCTATACCCCAGACTGCGCTACGCTTGTCAGGGGTTACCGAGAGTCATCCTCTCCGAGGCTGGTAGGCGGAGACCGCATAACAATACCCTGTGGTGCTCCCAGCCCAGCGGGGCTGACTCTTCATAGGTTGCTAGGCGGAGACCGCATAACAATACCCTGCGGTGCTCCCAGCCCAGCGGGGCTGACTCTTCATAGCTTGTTGGCGTAGACCGCATAACAATACCCTGTGATGCTCCCAGCCCCAGCGGGGCTGACTCTTCATAACCCCGCACAAGCCTGACAGGGCGCAGTGTGGGGCCTCGGTGTCACAGTATCAGGACCAGCGTCCCGGAGGGACGCGCTCTTCTCCACTGCCACCTAATGCACTCATTCAGAGACTTTTCCTTTGCTTTTCTAAAAAAAATATCCCAAAAAATTTGTTTCTTTCGGATATTGTTCCGACCTTTGAGGAACCTTTATTGTGGGATATTATCCCCCCCAATGAAGACGTATATCTATTCATTATCAAAACGAAACAACCTTTTTAATTCACTTTATGTTTAACCAAAATTTAAGTATCATGAGAAAACATCTATTCAAATGGATGCTGTTGCTCGTGGCCTTTATGGTGCCAGGAGTAACCCATGCGCAGCTCGAACTGACTGTGAACGAGAATGGAGGGAATAACAATAGTTATGTCCCCTTCTACGGCCTCTACGCAGACACGTATGGAGCAGCGTCAGAGTGTATTATCCCCAGCGATTATCTGTCGGATATGGCTGGCGGTACAATCTCTGAAATGAAGTTCTACCTTACGTCGCCTGCCCAGACGGCATGGAGCGGAACGTTCCAGGTCTATCTCGGCGAAGTCGAATCGACCACGCCGACGGGCATCACTGGCCCTGAAGCGAACACGGTGGTCTACGAGGGCCAGGTGGACGCTACCGGAGCGGAACTGACCATAACCTTTGACGCCCCGTACGAGTATAACGGTGGCAACCTGTTGATTGGCTCGTTTGTTAGTGTGGCTGGCAACTATAAGAGCGCTTATTTCCAGGGTGTTACTCAGACTTCTGTTACATCGTGGTACAGAAACGGTGCTTCGGCAGCTGGCAGTGGTGTGAGCTTTATGCCCACTGTGACCTTCACCTATGCACTGGCTGGCGTTCAGGTCTGCCCCAAACCGAACGGTTTGACTGTCTCCCCCTTTGCCGAAACGGCTGCTTTCAGCTGGAACCTCGTCGAGGGTGTTGAAGGCTACGAGTGGCTTTACACCGAGGCTGGCCAAGAGCCCAACTGGGACGAAGCCAACTCCACCGGCGAGACCTCGGTCGAAATCGAGGGTCTCGATCCCATCCACTCCTATGTTGCTTATGTGCGCAGCCTTTGCGGATTTGGCAACAGCGATCCGAGAAGCATTGCTTTCTCCACCACCGCTATCGCCACTGTTGTGGGTGATGGCTGGAGCGATGACTTTGAGGGTGACCTCACCTGGGAGTTCATCAATGGTGATTTTACCAACGCTTGGGTTCTGGGTACTGCCACCAGTAACGGTGGCGAGCACTCTCTCTACATCTCCAACGATGGCGGTGAGAGCAATGCCTATACTGTGAGCGGCGCTACTGTGGTGTATGCCGCCAAGCTCCTCAGTTTTGAGACGGGTAAATACGAGTTCTCCTACGACTGGAATGGCAACGGAGAAAGCACCTATGACTATTTGAGAGTTGTTCTGGTCCCCGGTTCGGTGGAACTGGCCGCCAGCACATCGCTACCTTCGGGTCTTTCTACCACGGGCGTTCCTGCGAACTGGATTGCCCTCGACGGCGGCAGCAAGCTGAACCTCGCCACCGAGTGGCAATCACAGAGTGTGGCTATCGATATTACTGCCGGCAACTACTATCTGGTTCTCGCTTGGCGCAACGACAACTCTGGTGGCACCCAGCCTCCTGCTGCTGTCGACAACGTGGCTATCACCCGCATCGCCTGCGATCAGGATGTGACCGACCTTGAGGTCAGCGATGTCACCACCAACAGCGCCAACCTCTCTTGGAATGGCGGAGAAGCCAGCCAGTGGCAGGTGGTCTACAGCACCTCCAACAACTTTGAGGATGCTATGGAGACCATCGTCGACGAGAACAACTTCAACCTCACCGACCTCACCGACGCTACCATCTATTATGTCAAGGTTCGCGCCTACTGCGGTGGCGAAGACTTTGGTGCTTGGAGCACTGTGCTGCAGTTCCCCACGGCATGCAACCCCATCACCGAGTTCCCCTACAGCGAGAACTTCGACAATATCACGGTTCCTTCGAACTCCAGTCCTACGACCCGTACGCTGCCCACTTGCTGGTATGCCATCAATACGACAACGTATGCTAGCTATGCTGCTTATCCCACAATCTACTATAGCAGCTACACCAATTATGCAAGTTCTACGCCCAACTGCGTGAGAATGTACTCCTATTATTCTTCCTACGGCAACTACGACCCGCAGGATCAGTATCTCATCCTGCCCGCCATGGAGAATCTGGGTGGCAAGACGTTGGAGATGAATGTTCGTGGCAACAGTGCCACCAGCACTTTCTGGGTTGGTGTGATGACCGATCCGCTCGATACCAGCACCTTTGCTCCTATTATGGAAGAGGCCCAGGGCAATCTGACCACCTCCTATCAGGCCTTTGCTTACACAATTCCTTCGGATGTGGAAGGTAACTATCTTGCCATCAAGATTGATGCCGCCACTTCGACCAGAACTTCCAACGGTATTTACGTCGACGATATCTCTGTCTCGTCCTGCACCAAGCCGGCCAATCTGGAGATTACTTATGAGGGTGGCACCACCGCTACCATCTCCTGGGAATCCGATGCCGCTGCCTGGAATATCAGCGTGAATGACGAGGTGATGGCTGTCGCCGAGAACCCCTACACCCTGACCGACTTGCAGCTTGGTACCACCTATGAGGTGATGGTGCAGGCCGACTGCGAAGGCGCTGTCAGCGGCTGGACCGCACCGGTCAGCTTCACCACCGACCTCTGCATGGCTGAGAACCGCTGTCTGCTGACTTTCGAACTCACCGACAGTTATGGTGATAGCTGGAACGGCGCTGCCATCCGCGTCATTGATGTGGAAACGGGTGACGTGATTGCCGAGATGGCCAACGAGAACCTGGATGGTGCTTCCAATACCGCTGAGCTGAACACCAAGACTCTCGCTGTCTGCGACGGCCGCGACATCAAGTTTGCTTGGAAGAGTGGTAGCTATGATGGCGAGACTTCCTTCGTTATCAAGGATATCAACGGCGAGGAGATCTACTCCGCCTTGGGTGGATTTAGCGATACCGTCAACTACACCGTCAGCTGCGCTGTCTCCAGCTGCAGAAAGCCGACTGAACTCACCATGGCTGGCCGCAGCGCCCACAGCCTCACGGTGGAATGGACCGAGAACGGTGAAGCCAACGAGTGGGTGGTCGCCTACAAGACCCCCGACGAAGAGGAGTTTGTTGAAGCGGGTTCCGCTTTCACCAACTTCACAATCACCAACCTCGCTGCTTCGCAGAGCTATGTCGTGAAGGTGCGTCCCGTCTGCGACGACGAGGCCATCAAGTGGAGCAACGCCACCACGTTCATGACGCTTCCTGGCAACACGATGCCTGCCAACGTTACGGTTGCGCCCATCACCTACGATGCCACCGTCAGCTGGGAGGCTATCATCACCAACGAACGGCACGAGAGCTACGACCTCTACTGGGCTACGGCCGATGTGACCGCTATCCCCGAACAGCTGGAAGCCCCCAACTATGTCAGCGGTATCACCGCGACTTCTTATCAGATCACCGGCCTTGAGGCCCTTACCGACTACCGTGTCTGGGTCCGCGACAACTGCGGCAACGACGGTGTCAGCGCTTGGACCACTCCTGTCGACTTCAGCACGCTGGGCGACTGCCCGGCTCCGGTTCTCACCGAGGACGGCATCACCAACGTCGCCGCCCATACCGCCGATGTGGAATGGGCTGGCTACGAGGCCAACAACAGCTATGAGGTCACCTACTGGACGGTTGCCGGCTTCGATGGCGTCGCCGATGAGTTCGGCGGTACCTCGCTGCCTTCTGGCTGGGAGAACAAGAGTGGCTTGCTGAGCACTGTGATGGACGGTGGTGCACTGGGATCCTCTACAAAGTGGTACTTTGGCACTGCCAATGGTGTGTTTGACAACCATGCGCGTATCAATATCTATGGTTCCTCCTGCAATGGCTGGCTCATCACTCCTGAGATGACGGTGCCCGAGAACGGTGTCATGAATTTCGACCTGGCACTCACCGCTTACAGCGGCTCTCAGGCTCCTGCCGCCTCCACCACTGGTACCGATGACCGCTTCGTGGTCCTGGTTTATGCCAACGACCAGTGGAACATCCTGCGCGAGTGGAACAACGTGGATTCTGCCTATATCTACAACAATATTCCCAACACGGGCGAGAATGTGACCATCGACATTTCCGAATACGCTGGTCAGAACGTGAAGTTCGCCTTCTACGGCGAGTCGACCACGTTCAATGCTGACAACAACCTGCACATCGACAATGTGGCCATCGGTCTGCCCATCGCCGCTGGCGAGCCGCAGACTCTCTTGGTCGACGAGAACCAGGTCACCCTCACGGGTCTGGATCCCGAGACGGTCTATCAGGTTCAGGTTACCGGTCTCTGCGCCAATGATAGTACCAACGCGAGCGCGGTGATCACCTTCATCACCGACGTGGCTTGCCCGGCTCCCGAAGAGACGGCTGTCGAGCTTGGCGAGAACGGCGAGGTGAGCCTCTTCGTCTCCAGCATGCTTGACGAGGATGCTATCTATGAGTACCAGTACTGGTCGATCGATGACGAGGAGAATGTCGTCACCCTCGAAGGTGAGGATTATCTCAGCGTCGTGCTGCCCGCCGGTTCCTACGCTTGGCAGGTCCGCAGCATCTGCGGTGAGGATGGCTACAGCGAGTGGACCGAAGGCGAGTCCTTCACCATCTGCCTCCCCTATGAGGTGACCATCGAGACCCCGTTTGTCATGGATCTGAATGCTGAAGAGGTTGACCTCTCCTGCTGGGATTCCTATGGCACCGGTTCCTGGACGGTTACATCTACTACCGATGGTAGCTATTGGTTCAAGAACAACGGATACACTGGCGACATGTATCTTGTTTCGCAGGCCATCCAACTGCCCGAGAGCGGCGAGGCCATCCTGTCGTTCGACGAGATGTACAATTATGTCGACGACTACGGCCAGAGCAGCGTCTATGTGGTGCTGGAAGACGGCGATGTCGAGGATGTTGAGCCCTTCTGGACAGTTGATACCACTGGCCTTGTCGATCAAGTTGTCGAGAGCCGCGAGCTCAGCCTCAACGAATACCTGGGTCAGACCATCCGCGTGATCTTCAGATATGAAGGCAACAATGCCCATGACTGGTTTGTCAACAACATCATGGTGGCTGCTGAGGATGCTATCGTTTACTATGAGCGTACCATCATCGATACGGTTTGCGATGAGTACGAGCTGACCAACAGCAACGGCGATGTGTTGGCTGTCTACACTGAGTCGGGTGAATACGAGAACATCTACGAGGATTCCGTTTACGGTATGGTCCACGCTGTCCTCAACCTGACCATCAACTACAGCACCCGCAACATCGACGAGCAGACGGCTTGCGATGCCTACACTTGGCCGCTCAACAACATGACTTATACTGAGTCGACCGATTCGGCCTTCTTCGTCTTCGTGAACGAGCAGGGCTGCCCGAACATCACTGAGCTGCACCTGACCCTCTACCACAAGGAGCACAGCTACACCGAGGTGTCCAGCTGCGGTCCCTACACCTGGGAGCTCACCGGCGCTACCTACAACAAGAGTGGTATGAAGTTCAACAAGGGCACCACGGCTGAGGGCTGCCAGATTCGCGATACCCTCGTGCTGACCGTTGTCGAACGTTGGGGCAGCTACACCAAGGTTGCCAACTGCGGTCCTTACACTTGGGACAAGACCGGCCAGACCTACAACAAGAGCGGTCTGAAGTTCTTCAAGGACACCGCCGATGACGGCTGCCCGGTCCGCGATACCCTAGAGCTGACGATTGTCGAGCGTTGGGGTCGCTACACCGAGGCCACCAGCTGCGGTCCTTACACCTGGGAACTGAACAACACTACCTACAACAATGGTGGTCTGAAGTTCAATAAGAGCTATGCCGATGATGGCTGCGAGATCCGCGATACGCTGAACCTGATCATCGTTGAGGTCGGCGGCGGTAGCAACGTGTTTGTGAAGAACTGCGGTCCTTACACATGGGATGTCACCGGCCAGACCTACAACAAGAGTGGTGAGAAGATCTACACGACTGTTGACTCGGTCGACGGATGCTTCCATCGCGACACGCTGACGCTGACCATCGTCGACCGTTGGGGCAGCTACACCGAGCTGAACTACTGCGGTCCCTACACTTGGGAAAAGACTGGCCAGACCTACAACAAGAGCGGTCTGAAGTTCTACAAGGACACTGCCGAGGACGGCTGCCCGGTTCGCGACACGCTGAACCTGAAGATTGAAGATCGCTTCCACAGCTACACCGAGGTTGCCCACTGCGGTCCTTACACCTGGGATCTCACCGGCCAGACCTACAACAAGAGCGGTATGAAATTCCGCAAGGGTACCGCTGAGAACGGCTGCTTGATTCGCGATACCCTCGTGCTGACCGTTGTCGACCGTTGGAGCAGCTACACGAAGGTTGCCAACTGCGGTCCTTACACTTGGGACAAGACCGGCCAGACCTACAACAAGAGCGGTCTGAAGTTCTACAAGAGCGTGGCTGAGGACGGCTGCCCGATCCGCGACACCCTCGAGCTGACTGTTGTTACCAAGTGGAGCAGCCACGACACCGTGGTGAGCTGCGACGCTCCCTACACGTGGGACAAGACGGGCCAGACCTACAAGAAGACCGGCATGAAGTTCTTCAAGGGTACTGCCGCCGACGGCTGCCCGATCCGCGACACCCTGTATGTCATCATCGGCCAGTCCGAGCACAGCTACAACGAGGTTACCAGCTACGGTCCTTACACCTGGGATCTCACCGGCAAGACCTACAACAAGAGCGGTCTGAAGTTCAACAAGGGTACCAACGCCGATGGCTGCCCCGTCCGCGACACCCTGAACCTGATTGTTCTCGAGCCCAACACGGGTGCTGAGAGCTACGAGTATGAGATTGCTGAGAACGAGAGCCCGATCGAGGCCCCCGAGACCATCGAAGCTGCTCAGCTCACTTCGCTCAACGCTGTGAAGGTCTACCCGAACCCGACCACGGGTCGCATCCAGATCAACGTCACCGAGGCCGAGAAGGTCGAGGTTCTTGACCTGGTGGGTCGCCTGGTGGCGGTGTACGAGAACACCAACACGCTCGACCTGACCAACCTCGCCGACGGCACCTACACGCTTCGTATCACGATGGCTGAAGGCGTTGCCCTCCGCAAGGTTGTGAAACGCTAACCACGCAGGGGAGGGGAGACCCCCCCTCCTACACTCTAATGCACAGCGGGAGCCCCCAATCGGGGCTCCCGCTGTGCATTTATAAGAATCCAACCCCACCCAAATCAAAATGCCCATCTACCCCCAGTCAGCCCATTAACCCCCTCCAGCCCATTAACCCAATTAGTCCAATTGGTCCAATTAGTCCAATTGGTCCCATTAACCCCATTCAGCCCAATTGGACCCCTTAGTCCAACCGAACCCGTACGGGCGTACCCCCGTGTACGCCCTACCCAAAACCCATCCAAAGCAAAAACCCCATCCAAAGCAAAAACCCCCTCCAGCCCATTAACCCCATTAACCCCATTAGCCCAATTGGACCAATTAGTCCAATTAGCCCAATTAGCCCCATTAACCTCATTAGTCCAATTGGACCAATTAGTCCTATAAGCCCTATAAGTTCTCCCCCGTCCCCCAATCCCTCCCTTCCCCGTTAATAACTTTCCCCCTTCCCCTAACATTTCTTCCAAAAATAATTTTACAATCACTTGAAAATCACATTCCCCAAAATATTTTTGTTTTTTTTAACATATATGCATTCCGTGCTGTTATTATCGTATGAAAAATAATCTGTATCTTTGCAGTCCGTTTTATGGGCTTACTATGCCCGTTGAAATGAGTAAATATCAATAATTACAATAAATTACAAATCAAAAAATGCCAACAATTCAACAATTAGTTCGCAAAGGACGTCAGCAGATGGAGTACAAGAGCAAGTCTCCCGCTTTGGATGGTTGCCCCCAGCGTCGTGGCGTCTGTACCCGTGTGTACACCACAACTCCTAAGAAACCTAACTCGGCTATGCGTAAGGTAGCCCGTGTGCGTCTCACCAACCAGAAAGAGGTCAACGCCTATATCCCTGGTGAGGGTCACAATCTGCAGGAGCACAGCATCGTTATGATCCGTGGCGGTCGTGTGAAGGACCTCCCCGGCGTGCGTTATCATATCATCCGCGGTGCCCTCGATACCTCCGGAGTCGACGGTCGCCGTCAGCGTCGTTCCAAATACGGTGCCAAGCGTCCGAAACAAGCCGCTAAGTAAGTTTAATAATTGGATAAGTAATAGGAATATCTAATTTGCCCAATTCGACCAATTAGCCTAATTCCTTATTAAAAGATATACAGCAATGAGAAAAGCGAAACCCAAGAAAAGAATTATCCTTCCGGATCCGAAATACAATGATGTGCTGGTGACCAAGTTTGTCAACAACCTCATGATGGGTGGTAAGAAGACTATCGCCTACAAGATTTTCTACGAGGCCATCGATGTCGTCGCTGACCGCACCAAAGAGGACGGTCTCGAGGTCTGGAAGAAAGCGCTGGCCAACATTACCCCCTCTGTCGAGGTGAAGAGCCGCCGCATCGGTGGTGCCACTTTCCAGGTGCCTACCGAAATCCGTCCTGAGCGCAAGCAGTCGATTGGTATGAAGAACCTCATCAGCTTCTCGCGCAAACGCAACGAGAAGACCATGGCCCTGAAGCTCGCCGCCGAGATCCAGGCTGCTTACAAGGAAGAGGGTGCCGCCTTCAAACGTAAGGAGGATATCCACCGTATGGCTGACGCCAACAAGGCTTTCTCGCACTTCAGATTCTAAGCCCCACTAACGCATTAACACAATCACACATTCTCCCAGTGTCCGACCTCCACTATACACGAAATATCGGCATCATGGCCCATATCGACGCGGGTAAGACGACGACGACCGAGCGTATCTTGTTCTACACGGGCAAGAACTACAAGCTCGGCGAGACGCACGACGGATCCGCAACGATGGACTGGATGGTGCAGGAGCAGGAGCGTGGTATCACCATCACCTCTGCTGCCACCACCGTCTATTGGGACTGGAAGTCGAATCACTACAAGTTGAATATTATCGACACCCCTGGCCACGTCGATTTCACCGTTGAGGTGGAACGTTCGTTGCGCGTGTTGGATGGTGCTATCGCCATCTTCTGCGCTGTCGGCGGAGTGGAACCGCAGTCCGAGACGGTGTGGCGTCAGGCCGACAAGTACGGCGTGCCGCGCATCGCCTTCATCAATAAGATGGACCGTGCGGGTGCTGATTTCTTCTCCGTGGTGAATCAGATCAAGGAGCGGCTGGGTGCCAACCCGATCCCCATCGAGATACCCATCGGACAGGAAGACCTGTTCAAGGGTGTTGTCAACCTCATCAGCAACAAAGCACTTATCTGGGACGAGGCCTCCAACGGCACGCAGTTCTACGAGGTGCCGATGCCCGAGGATTTGAAAGAGACCGTGGCGGAATACCGCCAGCGTCTTATTGAGGGTGTGGCTGAGGAGAACGAGACCCTGCTCGAGAAATTCTTTGACGACCCCGACTCCATTACTGAGGAGGAGATTGTCGCTGAAATCCGCAAGGCCACGCTCTCTATGAAGATTGTGCCGGTGATGTGTGGTTCCGCCTTTAAGAACAAGGGTGTGCAGTCGCTGCTCGACGCTGTGGCCGCTTTCCTACCCAGCCCGCTGGACATGAAAGAGGTTGACGGCATCAACCCCAAGACCGAACAAGAGGAGTCGCGTCCCATCGATGCCAAGGCTCCCTTCTCGGCGCTGGCTTTCAAGATTGCCACCGACCCCTATGTGGGCCGTCTCTGCTTCTTCCGCGTCTACAGTGGTACGTTGGAGTCGGGCTCGTATGTCTACAACGCCAACACCGGCAAGAAAGAGCGCATCTCGCGCATCATGCAGATGCACTCCAACAAGCAGAATCCCCTCGACCGTATCGAGGCGGGTGACATCGGAGCCGCCGTCGGTTTCAAGGAAATCAAGACGGGTCACACGCTCTGCGACGAACGTCACCCCATCGTCCTCGAGTCGATGAAGTTCCCAGAGCCGGTCATCAGCCTGGCGGTTGAACCGCTCACGCAGGCCGATATGGACAAGCTCACCAACGCCCTCATCAAGCTGGCCGAGGAGGATCCTACCTTCCGTGTCAAGACCGATGAGGTGTCGGGCCAGACCATCATCAGCGGCATGGGTGAGTTGCACTTGGATATTATTATGGATCGTCTGCGTCGCGAGTTCGGCGTGGAGGTCAACCAGGGTCGTCCCGAGGTGGCCTACAAAGAGGCCATCACCACGACGGTGCAGCATCACGAGATCTACAAGAAGCAGACTGGCGGCAAGGGTAAGTTTGCCGACATCCTCTTCGAGATCGGTCCCGCCGACGAAGGCTTCGTGGGTCTGCAGTTTGTCAACGAGGTCAAGGGTGGCAACATCCCCAAAGAGTATATCCCCGCCATCGAGAAAGGTTTCAAGGAGGCTATGATGAACGGTGTTCTGGCTGGCTACCCGATGGACAGCATGAAGGTGCGCGTCATCGACGGCTCCTTCCATCCGGTCGATTCCGACCAGCTGTCGTTCGAGGTCTGTGCCAAAATCGGTTTCAAGACTGCCTGCCGCAAAGCCAATCCGGTGTTGCTGGAGCCTATCATGAAGCTCGAGGTGCTGACGCCCGACGCCTATGTGGGCGACGTCACCGGCGACCTGAACCGTCGCCGCGGCCTGCTGGAGAATATCTCTGCCAAGGTCGGTGTACAGGCTATCCATGCCAAGGTGCCCCTGGAGCAGATGTTTGGCTATGTCACCGCGCTGCGCACCATCACCTCCGGCCGCGCCAACTCCACGATGGAGTTCTCGCACTACGCTGAGGTGACACGTGAGCAGCAGGAGTCTATTTTAAAGAATAAGTATAATTATTAATAATAAAAAACATTTTAACCGTGAGTCAAAGAATTCGCATCAAACTCAAATCTTACGACCACAACTTGGTGGACAAATCCGCCGAGAAGATCGTTAAGACCGTCAAAATGACGGGCGCAGTGGTGAATGGACCCATTCCGCTGCCGACCAACAAGAAAATCTTCACCGTCAACCGCTCCACTTTCGTTAACAAGAAGTCGCGCGAGCAGTTCGAACTCAGTTCGTACAAACGCTTGATGGACATCGAGATTAACGACCGTGCCAAGACGATTGACGCGCTGATGAAACTGGAACTCCCCAGCGGTGTGGAGGTCGAAATCAAGGTCTGAAACTAAAATCAGCCAATGGTTGTGCGTCCCGATGGTCGCAAACGCAAGCTGAAATGTCTAACAATTTATAGATCCAAACTAAAATGTCAGGATTAATTGGTAAGAAAATTGGTATGACTAGCCTTTTTAATGCCGACGGAAAGCAGATTCCGTGCACTGTGATAGAGGCTGGTCCTTGTGTTGTTACACAAGTGAGAACAATCGAGAAGGACGGCTACGAGGCCATCCAGCTCGCTTTCGGCGAGCAGAAGGAGAGCCGCGTCAGCAAGCCTATGCGCGGCCACTTTGCCAAGGCCAACACCACTCCCAAACGCTACTTGGCTGAGTTCTCCCGTTTCGAGGAGGGTCACAAGAAGAAATATGGTGAGGTGTTGACGGTCGAGGTGTTCCAGGAAGGCGAGTTCGTCGACGTGGTCGGAACCTCCAAAGGTAAAGGTTTCCAGGGCGTCGTGAAGCGTCACGGCTTCAACGGTGTCGGCGACAAGACACACGGTCAGCACGACCGTCTGCGTGCCCCGGGTTCGGTGGGCGCATCGTCCTATCCTTCGCGTCTGTTCAAGGGTCTGCGTATGGCTGGCCAGACTGGCAACCACCGCGTCAAGATTCAGAACTTGGAAGTCGTCAAGATTATCGCTGAGAAGAACCTCATGCTGGTCAAGGGTTCCGTTCCCGGTCCCAAAGGTTCTATTGTCAAACTTGAAAGATGGAGTTAATTAGACATGGAGATTAAAGTATATAACATCAAAGGTAGCGAGACCGGTAGAACCGTCAACCTCGAGGATTCTATCTTCGCCATTGAGCCCAACGACCACGCCATCTACCTCGACTGCAAGCAGTACTTGGCTGACAACCGTCAGGGCACTCACAAAGCCAAGGAGCGTTCGGAGAACGCCCACAGCACCCGCAAACTGAAACGCCAGAAAGGCACCGGCGGTGCCCGCTCGGGCGATTTGAAGAGCCCCGTTTTCGTCGGTGGCGGCCGTATCTTCGGACCCAAGCCCCGCGACTACCGCTTCAAACTCAATATCAAACTGAAACGCTTGGCCCGCCGCTCGGCTCTGACCTACAAGGCTCAGGACAGCGCGCTCACCATCGTCGAGAACTTCTCGTTCGACGCCCCCAAGACCAAACAGATGGTCGAGGTGCTCAGCAATCTCAAATTGAACGAGAAAAAAACACTCTTTGTGCTTGAAAACCAGAATAATTTCGTATCTTTGTCTGCTCGGAACATTCCGAACGTGAAGGTAGTAACGGTTTCAAGCTTAAACACTTACGACATTGTTGACGCTGCCAATATTGTTGTTTGTGAGGGTGGTTTGACCGAAATTAACCGCGTTTTGGCCAACAAGTAACCGAGTGCGTAACATTGATTAAGAAATTTTAACCATGAATATCTTAGTAAAACCTCTGATTAGCGAGAAGATGACCCGTATCACCGAGGCCGCCGCCAATCCTGTCCTCACCCGCATCCAGCGCAAGAAGGGCAAAGAGTTGGCTCCCGTCCACAACCGCTACGGCTTCATCGTCGTCAAGAGTGCGAATAAAATCGAGATCAAGAAAGCTGTTGAGGCCTTCTACAATGTGAAGGTTCTCGATGTCAACACCATGAACTACTCGGGCAAGAGCAAGTCTCGTTACACCAAGGCTGGCTTCATCTCCGGTAGAACCAACGCCTTCAAGAAAGCCATCGTCACGTTGGCCGAGGGCGACAGCATCGATTTCTACAGCAACATTTAATGTTTATTGTTTAATTGTTGATTTGTTTAACTGTTTAAGTGCTTAGTGCTTCGCCTACAATTCAACAATTCAACAATCAACAATTCAACAGTCAACAATTCAACAAACTAATAGTCTAAGTCCACTGATAAGTGACTAAAAAGAATTAAAATGGCTTTAAAAAGAATTAAACCGACAACCCCGGGCCAGCGCCGCAAAATCGTTGTGACCAACGACGACATCACCGCAACAAAGCCCGAAAAAAGTTTGGTGTACGGCCTCCGCAAGTCTGGCGGTCGCAACAACCAGGGTAAGATGACCATGCGCTACATCGGCGGTGGTCACAAACAACTGTATCGTTTGATCGACTTCAAACGTACCAAGGATGGTATCCCCGCAGTTGTCAAGACTATCGAGTATGACCCCAACCGTTCCTCGCGCATCGCGCTGGTTTGCTATGCCGACGGTGAGAAACGCTACATCCTCGCTCCCCAAGGATTGAAGGTCGGTCAGACTGTGATGTCGGGCACCGGTGCCGCTCCCGAGGTGGGCAACACGCTTACCCTCGCCGAGATTCCTTTCGGTACGCTCATTCACAACATCGAGCTGCGTCCCGGTCAGGGCGCCAAGATGGTCCGCTCGGCAGGTGCCTATGCACAGCTGATGTCGCGCGACGACAAGTACGCTATCATTAAAATGCCCAGTGGCGAAATGCGCATGATCCTCCAGGCTTGCCGCGCCACCGTCGGCATCGTGTCGAATCCTGAGCACAACCTCGAGGTGGGTGGTAAGGCCGGTCGCAGCCGTTGGCTCGGTCGCCGTCCGCGCAACCGCGGTGTTGTGATGAACCCTGTCGACCACCCGATGGGTGGTGGCGAAGGCCGTCAGTCCGGCGGACATCCGCGTTCGCGTAAGGGTATCCCCGCCAAGGGTTACAAGACACGTGCTCCGAAGAAACAGTCGAGCAAGTACATTGTCGAAAGAAGAAAGAAATAATTAAAAAGAAGCAACAATGAGTCGTTCATTAAAGAAAGGTCCGTACATCTTCCATAAATTGGAGAAGAGAGTTATCGAGGCGCAGCAGTCGAACAAGAAGGTCACCATCAAGACTTGGTCGAGAGCGTCCATGATTTCCCCCGACTTCGTAGGCCAGACCATCGCCGTGCACAACGGCAACAAGTTCATCCCGGTCTATGTGACGGAGAACATGGTAGGACATAAACTCGGCGAGTTCGCCCCGACCCGCATCTTCCGCGGTCACGCTGGCTCGAAGGACAAAGGCAAGAAATAAGCAGTTGCCGCAACATTAAAAGATTAGTAAAATGGGACGTAGAAAACATAATAGTGCCGAAGCACGTAAAGAAGCCAACAAGACACTCTTTGTGGCCAAATTGATGAATAATCCCACTTCGCCTCGCAAAACGCGCCTCGTCGCCGACCAGATCCGTGGCGTTGACGTGGACAAAGCGCTGGGTATTCTCCAATATAGCCCCCGCGAGTCGGCTCCCAAACTGCGTAAACTCCTCCTCAGCGCCGTCGCCAACTGGCAGGCCAAGAACGAGGGTCGTCGCATGGAAGAGAGCCAGCTCTATGTGAAACAGATTATGGTTGACGAGGGTCGTACCATGAAACGTATGCGCACCGCTCCCCAGGGCCGTGGCTACCGCATCCGCAAACGCAGCAACCACATCACGATGATTCTGGGTAGCCGCGTCGACGATGCCCCTCAGCAGTCGACTGAAAAAGAAGAAACTAAATAATCAATAAGAAGAATCGAACAATGGGACAAAAAACTAACCCTATTGGTAACAGATTGGGTATCATCCGCGGATGGGACTCTAATTGGTATGGCGGAAGAAAGTTCGAGCAGAAACTTGTCGAGGACGACAAAATCCGCAAGTATCTCAACGCTCGTCTCGCCAAAGCCGGTATTTCCAAAATTTACATTGAAAGAACGCTGAAGCTCCTCACCGTGACCATCAACACGGCGCGTCCGGGTCTCATCATCGGCAAGGCCGGCTCGGAAGTGGAAAAACTGAAGGAAGAGCTGAAGAAGATCACTGGCAAAGAGGTGCAGATCAACATCTCCGAGGTGAAACGCCCCGAGATGGACGCCGTGCTGGTGGCTCAGAATATCGCCAAGCAGATCGAAGGCCGCGTGCAGTATCGCCGCGCCATCAAGAACGCCATCTCCTCGACTATGCGCATCGGCGCCGAGGGTATCAAGGTCTCCATCTCGGGCCGTATCGGTGGCGCTGAAATGTCGCGTACGGAACATTACAAAGAGGGTCGTACCCCGCTCCACACCCTGCGTGCTGATATCGACTACGCTCTGGCTGAGGCTCACACCACCTACGGCCGTATCGGCGTGAAGGTTTGGATCTGCCGCGGTGTCATCTATGGCAAGCGCGAACTGGTCTCCACCACGGTGGGCGGTCAGCAGAAGGACTACCGTCCGGCAATGGGTGGCGAGCGTCGCCCCGCCAGCGGTGATCGTCGCCGTCGCTCCAATGGCAACAGAAATTTCAACAAGTAAAGTGAATGCAGTGCCCGTGCCCTCAGTAACACGGTCACACAAAAAGAATATAAGCAATGTTACAACCTAAGAAAACAAGATACAGAAAGCAGCAGAAGGGTAAAATTAAAGGCAATGCTTTCCGCGGTCACGAGTTGGCTTTTGGAACATTCGGCATTAAATCCCTTGAAACCTGTTTCATCACAGGACGCCAAATAGAGGCTGCTCGTCAAGCTGTAACACGTCACATGAAACGTGAAGGTCAGATCTGGATTCGCATCTTCCCCGACAAGCCCATCACTAAGAAGCCGAATGAGGTCCGTATGGGTAAAGGTAAGGGTGCCCCCGAGTACTTCGTGGCTCGTGTGATGCCGGGAACCATCCTCTTCGAATGCGAAGGTGTGCCGATGGACATCGCCAAGGAGGCTCTCCGTCTCGCCGCCCAGAAGCTCCCCATTTCCACCAAGTTCATTGTCCGTAGAGACTATATCGAAGAATAAAAAGGAGAAACAGCTATGAAAAATCAATTAGTCTTAAAAGAGATTTCGACTGCCGAATTGAGAGAGAAACTCGATGCCGAACGTGACATGTATCAGAAGATGCTGCTGAACCACGCCGTCTCTCCGCTCGAGAACCCGAACAAAATAAAAGAAAGTAGAAAAAATATTGCCCGCTACCTCACCGAACTTCGTGCTCGTGAAATAGCCGAACAGAAATAGTGAATGGCAATCGGTAAATTTATTCAGACATGGAAAGAAATCTAAGAAAAGAAAGAATCGGTGTCGTGGTCAGCAACAAGATGGACAAGTCTATCGTCGTGTTGGTGGAGCGTAAAGTGAAACACCCGATGTACGGCAAGTTCGTGAAAAAGTCTACCAAGCTGATGGCCCACGACGAGAAGAATGAATGCGGCATCGGTGACACCGTTCGCATCATGGAAACCCGTCCGCTTAGCAAGAACAAATGCTGGCGCCTCGTCGAAATTGTCGAGAAGGCCAAGTAATGCCCCGGCAAGTTAGGATGAAGACTCTCAAACCGTAAAACAAGAAACAAAATGATACAACAAGAAACTAGAATGACCGTTGCCGATAACAGTGGTGCCAAGAGCGCCCTCTGTATCCGCGTGCTGGGTGGCACCAAGAAACGTTATGCCACCGTCGGCGATACAGTGGTTGTCGCTATTAAGGATGCCCTCCCTTCCGGCAACATTAAAAAAGGAGCAGTCTCCAAAGCTGTGGTGGTCCGCACCAAGAAGGAGATCCGTCGCAATGATGGCTCGTACATCCGCTTCGACGACAATGCCTGCGTGCTGCTTACCGCCGCCGATGAGTTGCGCGGTACCCGTATCTTCGGACCTGTCGCCCGCGAACTCCGCGAGAAACAATTCATGAAAATTGTCTCTCTGGCTCCTGAAGTATTGTAATTAAAGTAAAAAAGAAGAAGAAATGAAATTGCACGTCAAGAAAGGGGACATGGTCCAGGTAATCGCCGGCGACGACAAAGGTAAGATTGCCAAGGTGCTCCAAGTTATCCCCGAAAAGAACCGCGCCATTGTCGAAGGTGTCAACGTGAACAAGAAGCACACCAAACCCAATGCCAAGCACCCCCAGGGTGGCATTGTCGAGCAGGAGGCCTCTATCCACATCTCCAACCTTATGCTGGTTGAGGGTAAGACCCCGACACGTATTGGTCGCAGAATCAACGAGAAAACCGGTAAATTAGTTCGCTATTCTAAAAAATCTGGAGAGGAGATTAAATAATGACTTACATTCCCACTTTAAAGACAAAGTATAAGGAGGAAATCCTTCCTGCGCTGAAAGCGGAGTATGGATATAAGACTGTCATGCAGTGTCCTCGCTTGAAGAAGATTACGTTGAACCAAGGACTCGGTAAGACCGCTATCGCCGACAAGAAGGTGATTGACAAGGGTATCGAGGAGATGACGCTGATCGCCGGCCAGAAGGCTGTCGCCACCAAGTCTCGCAAAGATATCTCCAACTTCAAACTGCGTCGCGGTATGCCCATCGGCGTCCGCGTCACGCTGCGCGGCGACCGCATGTACGAGTTCCTCGAGCGTCTGATTACCGCCTCGATTCCTCGTATCCGCGACTTCCGCGGTATCAACGACAAGGGCTTCGACGGTATGGGCAACTATACCTTCGGTATCGCCGAGCAGATTATCTTCCCCGAAATCGACATCGACAAGATCGACAAGATCCAGGGTATGGACATCACCTTCGTCACTTCGGCCAAGACCGACAAGGAGGCCATGTCGCTGCTCAAACAGTTCGGTATCCCCTTTAAGAATCAACAAAAACAATAAATAGATGGCAAAAGAATCAATCAAGGCTAGAGAGCGCAAAAGAGCGAAAATGGTGGCCAAGTACGCTGCCAAGCGCGCCGCTCTGAAAGAAATCGTCCGCAAGGGTGAACCCGAAGAGGTCGAGAAAGCGGTCATCGCACTGCAGAAGCTGCCCAAGAACGCTTGCCCCATCCGTATGCACAACCGTTGCCAGCTCACCGGTCGTCCCAAGGGTTACATGCGTCAGTTCGGCATCTCGCGTATCAACTTCCGCGAAATGGCTCTGGCAGGTCTTATCCCCGGCGTGAAAAAATCTAGTTGGTAAAATTAATCAGTCTGGTAGTTTTGCAAGTTGGTAAACCCAAAACTACAAAGCTTTAAATCAAGAAAACAATATGGTAACTGATCCTATCGCAGATTACTTGACCCGTATGCGCAACGCCATTGCGGCAAAGCATCGTGTTGTCGAAATCCCTGCTTCGAAAATCAAAAAGGAGATCACCAAGATTCTCTTCGAGAAAGGTTATATCCTGAACTACAAGTTCCAGAACGAAGATTCTCACAACCAGAGTATCAAAATCGCTCTCAAGTATCATCCTGTCACCAAGATCTCGGCCATCTCCGACCTCAAGCGTGTCAGTAGCCCCGGTCTGCGCCGCTACGTGTCCGTCGAGGACATGCCCCGCGTGCTCAATGGCCTCGGTATCGCCATCGTTTCCACCTCCAAGGGTCTGATGACCGACAAGGAGGCTCGTTCCTTGAATGTGGGTGGTGAAGTTATTTGTTACATCAGTTAAGTTAAAGAGAGGAGATTCGTATTATGTCAAGAATTGGTAAAATGCCCATCCACCTGCCCAAGGGCGTGGAAGTGAAGATTTCTGACGACAATGTGCTGACCGTGAAAGGCCCTCTCGGAGAGCTTACCCAGCCCGTCAATCCTATTATCAAGATGCACCTGGAGGACAATACGCTGACTTTTGAGCGTCCGTCCGACTCGAAGGAGCACAAAGCTCAGCACGGTCTCTACCGCGCGCTGGCCGCCAATATGGTGAAGGGTGTTTCCGAAGGTTTCAAGACCGTCCAGGAAGTCATCGGCGTCGGCTACAAAGTGCAGGCCAACGGCAACGTGATGGAAATGGATCTGGGTTATTCCCACAAGATTTTCTTCCAGCTGGCTCCCGAAATCAAGGTCGAGACCGTTACGGAGAAAGGTAAGAACCCCATTATCACGATGACCTGCTGCGACAAGCAGATCCTGGGTCTCGCCGCTGCTAAAATCCGCTCGCTCCGCAAACCTGAGCCTTACAAGGGCAAGGGTATCCGTTTCGCCGGCGAGGAAATCCGCAAGAAGGCTGGCAAGGCCGCGGCCAAATAGTATTAACCATTAAGCGGCGTCTGGAGGCAGTAGCTTGACAAGAATGTCAAAAAGGATTGTTCCCGTGACCCGCTAAGCCAAAGAAAAGTATTATGGCAACAAAAAAAGATATAAGAAGAACAAAGATTAAATTCCGCATCCGTCACAAGGTTAGCGGTACTGCTGAGAAACCTCGTCTCTCTGTGTTCAGAAGCAACAAGGAGATTTATGCTCAGGTGATTGACGATGTCAAGGGCGTGACCCTGGCCGCAGCCTCCTCCAAGGAGAAGAGCTTCGAGAAGACTGGCACCAAGAGCGAAGTGGCCGCCAAGGTTGGCAAGATGATTGCCGAGCGTACGATGGCAGCCGGTATCAATAGCGTGGTGTTTGACCGCAACGGTTATCTCTACCACGGTCGTGTTAAATCGTTGGCTGACGCAGCCAGAGAAGGTGGTCTTAAATTCTAAATAAGTCATGGCAGAAGTAAACGTTAAAAGAGTAAAATCAAGCGATATCGAATTCAAAGAGCGCCTTGTTGCGATCAATCGCGTAACCAAAGTCACCAAGGGTGGTAGAACGTTCAGTTTCTCCGCTATCGTGGTCATCGGCAACGAAGACGGCGTGGTGGGCTACGGCCTCGGCAAAGCCAAGGAAGTCCAGGCTGCCATCCAGAAGGGTGTCGACGACGCCAAGAAGAACTTGGTGCGTGTCCCCGTTCTGAAGGGTACCCTCCCGCACGAGCAGAGTGGCAAGTACAGCGGCGCCCGCGTGTTCCTGAAACCCGCTGCCCCCGGTACCGGTGTTATCGCCGGCGGTGCTATGCGTGCTGTCCTCGAGAGTGTCGGTGTGAAGGACGTGTTGGCCAAGTGCAAAGGTTCGTCGAACCCCCACAGTGTGGTCAAGGCTACCATCAACGCTCTGCTGCAGATGAAGGATCCTTACATGGTCGCCCAGTTGCGTGGCATCACGTTGGATAAAGTGTTTAACGGTTAAAGGATAGGAGATAATAACAATGGAAAAACTGAGAATTAAACAGGTCAGAAGCATTATCGGTCATCCTGAGCGTCAGAAAAGAACCATGCGTGCGCTGGGACTGAGAAAAATCAATCATACCCGTGAGGTGGTTGCCACTCCTCAGATTCTGGGCATGATCGAGAAGGTTAAACACTTGATTACCGTTGAGGCAATCTAATTAGCAACAAAGAAAGGAACAATATAATGAATTTAAGCAATCTCAAACCGGCTGAAGGTTCTGTCAAGCATTCCAAACGCATCGGTCGCGGTGCTGGTTCCGGTAAAGGCGGTACCGCCACCCGTGGTAACAAGGGTGCCAAGGCTCGTTCGGGCTACCACCAGAAGATTGGTTTCGAAGGTGGTCAGATGCCTATCTATCGTCGTCTGCCGAAGTTCGGTTTCAAGAACCGTAACCGCGTTGAATATGTCGGCATCAACCTCGACATGCTCAACAACCTGGCCGAGACAAAGAATATCACCGAGTTCACCCTCGACACGTTCAAGCAGAATGGCTTGATGTCGGGTCGGGATCTTATCAAGATCTTGGGTCGCGGTGAGTTGAACAAGGCTATCAATGTGACTGCCCACGCTTTCTCCGCCACAGCCAAGAAGGCTATCGAGGACAAGGGTGGCGTTGCCACAGTTATCGAATAATTGTTGACCGTTGAGCGTTTACCATCAACAATTAAACCAATCAACCATCAACAATTAAAAGAAATAAACAATGAAGAGATTAATTCAGACACTGAAAAATATTTGGTCGATTGAGGACTTGCGCAAGCGTATTCTCTATACCTTGGGTTTGGTGCTCATCTATCGAATTGGTTCGTATGTGGTCCTACCCGGTGTCGATCCCTCTCAGCTTGGTGCTCTGCAGAGTCAGGGTTCCGAGGGTCTGATGGGATTGTTGAACATGTTCTCCGGCGGTGCATTCTCCAATGCCTCCATCTTCGCTCTGGGTATCATGCCGTACATCACGGCTTCCATCGTTATCCAGCTGTTTGTGATGGTGGTTCCCTATTTCCAGAAGATGCAGCGTGACGGTGAGAGTGGACGCAGAAAGATGAACCAAATCACCCGTTGGCTCACCGTTATCATCACGGCTTGCCAGGCTCCCGCTTACATCACCAACATGATGTATCAGCTGGGTGCTTCCTCAACGGCTATCTATCCGTTCGACGGCAGCGCTCCGGGACTCTTCTTCTGGGTGTCCAGTATCATCATCCTCATCTGCGGTACCCTCTTCGTCATGTGGCTGGGTGAGCGCATCACCGACAAGGGTGTCGGTAACGGTATCTCGTTGCTGATTATGATTGGTATCATCGCTCGTCTGCCCTTTGCCGTCTCCGCCGAGTTCGCTTCGCGTCTGACCGAGGGTGGTGGCTTGGTGATGTTCCTCTTCGAGCTGGTGGTCTTGCTGGCAGTTATCCTGTTGGTGATTCTGCTGGTGCAGGGCACCCGCCGCATCCCCGTGCAGTATGCCAAGCGCATCGTGGGCAACAAGCAGTATGGTGGCGTCCGTCAGTACATCCCCCTCAAGGTGAATGCCGCTGGCGTTATGCCCATCATCTTTGCCCAGGCCATCATGTTCCTGCCCATCACTTTCATGGGCTTCTCGGGCAACACCGACTCCAAGTTCGCTATGGCGTTCGCCGATTTCAATGGATTCTGGTATAACTTTGTCTTCGCTTTCCTGGTCATTGTTTTCACCTATTTCTATACGGCTATCGCTATCAACCCGAACCAGATGGCTGAGGATATGAAGAAGAATGGCGGCTTTATCCCCGGTGTGAAACCCGGCAAGAAGACGGCTGAGTACCTGGAGAGCATCCTCTCCAAGATTACCCTCCCGGGCTCGTTCTTCCTGGCTATCGTGGCCATCCTGCCTGCTATTATCCGTTTGTTTGGTGTCAACACCCAGTTCGCGCAGTTCTACGGTGGCACCTCGCTGCTGATTATGGTCGGCGTCATCCTCGACACCCTCCAGCAGATCGAGAGCTACCTGTTGATGCGTCACTATGACGGTCTCACCAAGACTGGCCGTATCAAAGGTCGTACCAGCATGGCTGTCCAGGCCTAATACAAACTACCAATCACGATTCACTCGTCACTAATCACACGCATCACCACCAATGATTCTCCTCAAGACACGCGAAGAAATAGAGCTCATCCGTGAGAGCGCTACGCTGCTGAGCAAGACGCTGGCAGAAGTGGGTCGTCATATCCGTCCGGGTGTGACTACGGCCTATCTCAATCAGATCGGCGAGCAGTATATACGCGACAACGGTGCCGAGCCTCTTTGCAAAGGCTATGAGGGATTCCCCGCGGCATTCTGCGTCTCGGTCAACGATGTGGTGGTGCACGGCATCCCTGGCAACCTCTTCTTGAACGAGGGCGACAACGTGACGCTGGATTGTGTGATCAAGCTCAATGGCTATGTGAGCGATTCCGCCTACACCTTCGCGGTGGGAGAAATCTCGCCCGAGGTGCAGCGGCTGATGAAGACCACCAAGGAGGCCCTTTACATTGGCATCAACCAGTGCAAGGCCGGCAACCGTATTGGTGACATCAGCCATGCGGTGCAGCAGCATTGCGAGAAGAATGGCTACTCGGTGGTGCGTGAGTTGTGTGGTCACGGTGTGGGCTTCAAAATGCACGAGTCGCCCAGTGTGCCGAATTTCGGTGTCAAAGGCACCGGTCCGCTGCTCAAAGAGGGTATGGTGATTTGCATTGAGCCGATGGTTTGCATGGGCTCCAAGAATGTCAAATTCTCCCGTACCGACGGTTGGACCTGCCGCACCAAAGACGGCAAGCCGGCGGCGCATTACGAGCACACCGTGGCGGTAGGCAATAACGGTCCTGAAATCCTCACAACCTTTGATTTCATCGAACAACAATAAGAAAAACAGATAAGTATATGGCAAAACAATCGTCAATACAGTTGGACGGCACCGTGGTGGAAGCTTTGGGCAACGCGATGTTCCGCGTCGAGTTGGAAAACGGACACCAGATCACCGCCCACATCTCGGGCAAGATGCGTATGCACTACATCAAGATTCTCCCTGGCGACAAGGTGCAAATCGAGATGTCTCCCTACGACTTGACCAAGGGCCGTATCACTTATCGACACAAGTAAGAAGAAACAAATAGATAAAAATTATACACTATGAAAGTCAGAGTTTCTGTAAAGAAAAGAACGCCCGATTGCAAGGTGGTACGCCGCAAAGGGGTCGTCTATGTAATCAACAAGAAAAATCCTAAATTCAAACAAAGACAAGGATAATTATTAACGAACAAACCAATAGAATAAAATCAGTTTATGGCACGTATTGCAGGTATTGATTTACCCAGAAACAAAAGAGGTGTTATTGGCTTGACCTACATCTACGGTATTGGCCGTAGTCTTGCCTCTGAGATCCTGGCCAAGGCCGGTATCGACGAGAACAAGAAAGTTCAGGATTGGACCGATGACGAGCAGAATACCTTGCGTAACATCATCAATGATGAGTACAAGGTGGAAGGCGCACTTCGTTCCGAGGTGCAGATGAACATCAAACGACTGATGGATATCGGTTGCTACCGCGGCATCCGTCACCGTTTGGGTCTGCCTCTGCGTGGTCAAAGCACCAAGAACAACGCCCGTACGCGTAAGGGTAAAAAGAAAACAATCGCTAACAAGAAGAAAGCCACCAAGTAAAACGTAGTAGTGTGGCACCCAGTTGCGGATTAGAATGTTGATTACGGAGCAGCTGGAGAAACAATGTAAAATCAAGCAAAAACTATGGCAAAAACTTCAAAACCGACCAAAAGAAGAGTCGTAAAAGTTGAACCTATCGGAAGAGCATGTATCTTTGCTTCTTTCAACAACGTGATTATTTCGTTGACGAATAACGCCGGTCAAGTGATTTCTTGGTCGTCTGCTGGAAAAATGGGCTTCCGCGGATCGAAGAAAAACACTCCGTACGCCGCTCAGATGGCTGCGGAAGATTGCGGCAAAGTTGCTTATGATTTGGGCCTAAGAAAAGTAAAGGTCTTTGTGAAAGGACCTGGATCGGGACGTGAATCTGCAATTCGTGCAATCAATGGCTGCGGTATCGAGGTGATGGAAATTGTCGACATTACGCCGCTTCCCCACAACGGCTGCCGTCCTCCCAAACGCCGTCGTGTGTAATTAAACTGTTGAACTGTTCAATTGTTTAACTGTTACCGCAACAAACCAACAATTCAACAACTCAACAATTCAACAATTCAACAACCCAACAATCAAAACTGATACAAATGGCAAGATACACTGGTCCTAAAACCAAAATAGCTCGTAAGTTCCACGAACCTATCTACGGTCCCGATAAAAACTACGAAAGAAAACCTTATGCTCCGGGTATGCATGGTCAGAGCCGTCGTCGCGGCAAGACCTCGGAGTATGGCACTCAGCTTCAGGAGAAGCAGAAAGCCAAATATATTTATGGCATCCTCGAACGTCAGTTCCGTAAACTTTATGCCGAGGCTTCGCGTCGCGGTGGTGTTACGGGTGACGAGTTGATGAAGATCATCGAGTCGCGTCTGGACAATGTCGTCTATCGTCTCGGCATCGCCCGCAGCCGCGCTCAGGCCCGTCAGCTGGTGTCGCATCGCCACATCACGGTCAATGGCGCCGTGGTGAACATTCCTTCTTACCTGCTGAAGGAAGGCGACATCGTCTCCGTGCGCGAGCGTTCCAAGTCGCTCGAGATCATCACCGACTCGCTGGCTTCCCGTGGCACCAACTACCCGTGGCTCGAGTGGGATGGCAACATGATGAGCGGTAAGTTCATGAACTACCCGCAGCGTGCCGACATCCCCGAGAACATCAACGAGCAGTTGATCGTCGAGCTCTACTCGAAGTAGTGGCACTTAATTGTCGCCTCTTGTCTTTGGCTCTGTCGAAAGACGTGGCAGTGCCTGAAGCGACAAAAACCAATAATAACCCAAAGAAAGGAACAAAATGGCAATATTATCTTTCCAAAAACCCGACAAGGTTGTCATGCTCGAGGCTGACGATTTCCGTGGAGTTTTCGAATTCCGTCCGTTGGAGCCAGGGTACGGCATCACTATCGGCAACGCGCTGCGTCGCATCTTGCTCTCGTCGCTCGAGGGCTACGCCATCACTTCGGTGAAGGTCGAGGGTGTGGAGCACGAGTTTTCGTCGTTGGCCGGTGTGGTTGAGGATATGACCGATATTATTCTTAATCTCAAGAAGGTGCGTTTCCGCCGTCAGATTGAGGATGCTGAGAACGAGAAGGTGAGCTTCGAGGTGGTCGGTCAGACAGCTTTCAAAGCGGGCTATCTGAACAATTACCTCAACGGTTTCCAGGTGCTGAATCCTGACCTGGAAATCTGCCACATGGAGCCCACCACCACGCTCAAGATCGAGCTCACTATCGAGAAGGGCCGTGGCTATATCCCCAGCGATGAGAACAAGAAGGCAACCGACAACATCGGTGTAATCGCTATCGACTCTATCCATACGCCTATCAAGAACGTGAAATACGTTGTCGAGAACTATCGTGTGGAGCAGAAGACGGACTACGAGAAGTTGGTCTTCGACATCGAGACCGACGGCTCCATCCATCCCAAAGAGGCCTTGAAGGAGGCTGCCACCATCCTGATTCAGCACTTTATGCTCTTCTCTGACGAGCGCATATCGCTGGAAGAGGAGCCGCAGCACCAGACCGAGGAGTTCGACGAGTCGACGTTGCACCTGCGCCAGTTGTTGAAGACCCGTTTGGTCGACATGGACCTCTCGGTGCGCGCCCTCAACTGCCTCAAGGCTGCCGAGGTCGAGACACTTGGCGAACTGGTCTCCTACAACAAGGCCGACCTGCTGAAGTTCCGCAATTTTGGTAAGAAGTCGTTGACCGAACTCGAGAACTTGGTTGCTTCCAAGAACCTTGAGTTTGGTATGAATATTTCTAAGTACAAACTTGATAAAGAATAAATAAAGATATGAGACACGGTTGCAAAATTAATCATCTTTCGAGAACGCATGCCCATCGCGTGGCAATGCTCTCCAATATGGCCACCTCTCTGATTATGCACAAGAGAGTTGAAACGACGCTTGCCAAGGCCAAGGCGCTCAGAGTGTATGTCGAGCCTCTCATCAATCGCTCCAAGGAAGACACCATGCACAACCGTCGTATGGTTTTCAGCTACCTGCACAGCAAAGAGGCTGTCAACGAGCTGTTCCGCGAGGTTTCGCAGAAGGTCGCCAACCGTCCTGGTGGCTACACCCGCATCCTGAAGACCGGTATCCGTCACGGTGACAACTCCGAGATGGCTATCATCGAGCTGGTCGACTACAATGAGAACATGTTGAAGGAGACCACCGGCAAGAAGGCTAAGACCACCCGTCGTAGCCGCGCCAAGAAGGTCGAGGCTCCTGCCGAGACCGCTCCTGTGGCTGAGGCTCCCGCCGCCGAAGCTCCCGCTGAGGAAGCTCCCAAAGCTGAGTAAGGTCATAGAACCCTCCAATAACAAAACGGGGATGTTTCATACGAAGCATCCCCGTTTTTCTGTATCTATCAACTATTATTGATTTGTCTGTGAAATAGTCCTCTTCAACAATAGTGCCGAATTTAAAATGGGATACTGTCCCCAAAAGTGTGTCTACACGTTAACGTGTAAAAAAAGGGACTGACGGATTCCGTCAATCCCAGAAAGTCTGTATCTTTAGGGCATACAAACTCTAAAAACAGACTAAAATGAAGTTTACAAAGGAACAAATTTCTGAGCTAATGTGCAAGCATGCACAGAAAGAATATGGTCTCCAAGACCTGATGGAGATAATGTTGGAAAGTATGATGGTGGCCGAGCGAGGTGAATTTCTTGCTGAAAGCCAGTGGGATAAAGGGAATGGTTACCGGCCTGGCCACACCTATGGACATGGCAGGAAACTAGAGT
>JAFSYK010000043.1 GCA_017449975.1 Bacteroidales bacterium | reverse complement strand
GCCATCTTTCGGCCCGACAGTCGGTGTGCATCGGGTGACTGCCGACAAAGCCACATTCGGATTGCTGGCTATGCAGTCCAGTTTCTCACCCTCCAAGGCACAATGAAAGTAAAACGTCTTATCATCTGTGCGAGCCAACGACAAGGGCACTCCGTAAGGTCTGCAGTCCGGTCGTGTGAAACTTACAGTGACATACGGCGCCTTGTCCAATACCTCCAGTGCGAAGGCTGCATCCATTGCTCTGCTTGCTTTTCTCATATCTTTGTCGTTTATGTTATTCTTTCAGCCATGCCCAACGCTTGGCCCAGTCGGCCATGATTTCCTCGCGGACAATGTACTGGTTGCGGGCTCCGGCGCAGTTGTGCCAGTAGTCGGCAGGGGCATAACTGTCCGTCCACCACTGCGAGCCAACACGATAGTCGGTGTCGTGGGTTTGCGCGGTGCCTCCCACGGCAGCGTCCCAGGTATTCTCGACGGTGATTTCGCCCGCGATGGGCTGGAAGCCGTCGACGGTCGAGGTGATGGTATAGGAGAGTACGCCCGTGTAGTAAGTAGAGTGGCGCACAACGTATAGACCGTCGCCTTTGTAATAGCCTTTCCACTGCTGCTTGCGGATGTCGAGGGTGACGCAGGCGGAATCGACGGCAATGTCAGGGCGTACAGGGCCTTTCAGCTGCCACTCGATGATGCCGCAGACCTGAGCGGTGTCGCGGGCAGTAGTGGCACCGTGGAAAACGACGCGCGGCGTACGCCGACAGGGAACGAAGCGCCCTCCCCACGACTGCTGTTCAGGGTTCCTCGGGTCACCGTCCATCATATACAACAAAGATGGTGTGTCGCCCAACTTGGGATTGCCCTTGTAGTAGGCGGCGAAGTCGCGACCCAAATGGCCGGCGTCCTTGATGAACGTGTCAAAATAGCCCATGTTCCACTGGTCCTTGTTCTTCGAGTCGTAGATAAAGGCGCGGTAGGTGGTGTTGTTCTCTATCATCCACAGGTCGGGAAAGTGCTCCACGATGTAACAGTAGCCGTTGACGCCCCACTTCTTGTTAGGCCCGCCAATCCAATAGACGCGAATTTTCGATGCGATATCGGGAGCGTCGTGCAACGCCTGCGCCACGTCCTCCAGACAGCCCCACACCAACACATAAAGCGGTCGAGGGTCATCCTTGCGAGCCTGCTTCACAATCCACTCCGAACCCTCCGTCGGCTCACCATAGCCGCAGGGCGGCAGCTCGTCGGTACGTCCCTGCTTCACCAGCCGTCGCAGTGCCTTCGGCTTCATCAGACCCTTTACATGCTGGCTCAGCTGGGGCAGGTCCTTCTCGTAAACATCAATCATACGATAAATCTCACTCGCACTGCCACTACCGAACGACGGCGAAGACACCAGCCCTTCGAGGTCGAACTCATTCGAGTACATTAGCAGGTGCGCCATCGACTGGTTGTCGTCAGGGTCAGTGCCGCCGATGTCGGTCGAGATAAGCACCCGAGGACGCTCTTCCGACTTCGACTGAGCCAGAGTGGTCATTCCCGCCAGCACAGCCATCCACAGTATAATCACTTTCTTCATATCATCAGCTATATTTAGTAGTTTTAGTGGCAAAGTTACGAATAAGTGAGCGAAAAACCAAATTCATTTGGATTTTTCCGAACGAAAGTGCTTTCGGCGAAGCCAAAGTTACGAAAAATCCTCCATATCTGGGTGACATGGAGGACTTTTTTGTGATTATTTAGTGGATTTATTATCTAATAACCTTCTTGCCATCCTGAATCATGATGCCCTTCATCGAGTTAGTTGCATGGCGACCGTCGAGCGTGTAACATTCACTTTGAACTTTCAACTTTGAACTTTGAACTTTTTCAATTCCCGTCGTCTCGTTGATGGTGCCGCTGCCGCTGGTCGAGGTGGTGGTCAGCGTGTAGCCGTTGCGGTTGATGGTGCCGTTGTTGACCAGCGTACCGATGCTGGTGTCGGCGGTGAGGTTCCAAGTGGCGCCGCTGTTCACGGTGACGTTGGCGGTGTAGCCCGTGTCGTACTTCACGATGCCGCTGTAGGTGCCGTCGTCGAGAATGAGATTGCCCACGGCTCCGCTCGTTGACCACTGCGAGTCGGCCATCACGTACATCAGAATGCCGCTGGGGACGGTGACGGTGCAGCCGCTGAGCGTACAGGTGGCGGTGACGCAGGTGGCTACTTCAAGCAGCGGTGCCGAGGTGTCGGTCATCGTCAGCGAGGTGCCGGTGATGGTCATCACGGGGTTCACGCCCGAGGCATCGCCGCTGCCGCTCTGCATCATCAGCAGACCACGCTCTGAGGAGCCGCTGGTCATGGTGCAGTTGGTCATGGTGATGCTGTTGTCGCCCTCGATGACGGCAATCTCGCCCTTGGCCG
>JAFSYK010000042.1 GCA_017449975.1 Bacteroidales bacterium | reverse complement strand
TCGTCTTTGGTGGCGAGGAGGGCCCGGAGAAATTCGACAAAAACATCCGCTATCGCGGCAGCCTGCAGAACTACCTCATCGACACCGGTTCTGAGGTAATATTGGTAGATACGGGCATTCCGGCAGGTACACCAGAAGAAGTACCCGACGAGAATTCAAAAGTCTTCACTGGAAAGGACATCTGCCCCTACATGGAGGCATTCGCAGCCCTCGGCTACAAGCCCGAGCAGGTGACGAAGATTCTGCTGACCCACCGCCATGCCGACCACTCGGGCGAACTGCGCTCGTTCCCCAATGCGAAGATTTATGTAGGGGCCGACGAGACGCAGGCAGAAGAGCTGAAGGGACTCGCGAACGTTGTGCCCGTAACCTACACCGACGGCCCGTATCATAACTTTCCCGAGACGCAGAAGATTTGTGATGGCGTGTGGTTCGTCAAGGCCAAGGGACACACCAACGGCAACAGCCTCGTGATTGCCGAGAGCGACGGACTTTATTATATGTTCCAGGCCGACATCACATACGTGGACGAGGCCTTGTATGAGAACAAACTGTCGATGCTCTATGACGACCTGCCCGCAGCTCGTGAGACTCTGGACCGGGTGCGTGAATTCGTCCGCAACAACCCTACCGTCTATATGGGCACCCACACCCCGCAGGGCTATGAGAATCTGGAAACCAAGCGCGTGATGGACCTCGACAATCCTGTTCCCACCATTTGGCCCGAAGTGGTTTTTGAAAAGCAAGAAGCCTCCGGCAAATACGTCTGCTCCGTCTGCGGCTACGTCTTTGACCCTGCCGAGCATGACGGTGTGGCCTTCGAAGACCTGCCCGACGACTGGCGCTGTCCCCGTTGCAAACAGCCCAAGGAGAAATTTAACAAGGCATAATGACATTTCATCCTTTGACGTTATTCGATCGCGAAGCAATGCTTGCAGTTACGCTTCCCTCTGGGCGGCGTAACTGCAACTACACCTTTGCCAACCTTGTGGGATGGCAGTTTTGGTATTTCACCAAGGTATGCGTGCTTGAAAACGCCGTAGTGCTGCGCTATACCTTCAATGGCCAACGAGCGTATATGGTTTGTACGTCAGAAGCGTTGTCACTGGAACTAATTGAGATATTATTTGATAATAGCAATGGAGATTTGACATTGATTGGGCTTGAAGACTCGCAAGTAGCACAATTACTATCTTTCAACTCTAAATTCTCAATTTCCGTTGAGCCAGATCGTGACCAATACGATTACATCTATCGTCGCACTGATCTCGCAACACTTCATGGCAGACATTTGGACGCTAAACGTAATCACATCCATCGTTTCTGTGCAGAGCATCCCGATTTTGAATATCGTCCTCTTACGCCGGAATTCTTTAACGAATGTCGCAGACTTACGGAAATATGGCAAGAAGAGAAGGATGCCAGCGATACTATAGATGTTGAAAAACAGGTGATGGAGACCATATTTTCGAATTGGGATGCTCTCGGCATGACAGGTGGAAGCATCATAGTGGACGGTCGTATGGTGGCTTTCACATACGGCTCCGCTGTTACAACCGACACATTGGACGTCTGTGTAGAGAAAGCCGATCGTCACGTGGAAGGTGCTTTTGCCATCATCAACCAGCAGTTCGCCGAGCATTTATCTGAGCAATATATCTATCTTAACCGCGAAGAAGATATGGGAATTCCGGGTCTTCGCCAAGCGAAATTGTCGTATCACCCAGAAATACTATTGACCTACAATGTCGTGCATATTACAAAGAATGACTGAACAAGACGTATCGCTGACCGTTGACTGGATGGTGCGACAATACGGTTTTAACCGCGCTGAGGTGGAGTCGTGGGTGCAAGATCTGCATTTCAACTGGCCGTTGAGTGTCAAGGCCTTAGATGAAAACGGCCATGTAATGGGGCTGCTCAATATGAGTGATTATCGAATTGAGGAAGAAACGCCGCAGATTCTAAAAGACAAGCCGGAGCTGATAAAAAGCCTGAACGCTCAGCGTTATATCGCTGTCTTTTCGTTCATTGTAGCAGAAAAATATCGTGGTACACGATTGAACTACGACATGCTGATGTCAATTATGCCCGAGTTGAAAACCAAATTCGATTTCATCTTCATTCCTGTGCTGTATCGCCTCAAAACTCATCAATACTGGCAACGTTGGGGTGCAAAAGAGTTTTACCACAATGAGGATTGTGTGTGTTACAAATTGGATATTTAGTATAATGATTTCATATAATAAAGTATAAAAAAATGGGTAGCACTATTGTTCTTTTGATTCCTTTGTTTGGAACGATGATCGGAGCAGCATTCGTCTTTCTGATGAAGGACGAAATGCCGCTCCGTCTTCAAAAGACGCTGCTCGGCTTTGCGTCAGGTGTAATGGTGGCGGCATCGGTGTGGTCGCTACTGATTCCTTCAATGGAAATGGTAGAAGACAGTGGACGGTGGTCGGTTGCGCCTGCTGCTGTGGGATTCCTGTTGGGTATGGGATTCCTGCTGATGATTGACGAACTGACACCTCACCTGCATATCGGCACAGACAAACCAGAGGGCCCTCGTTCCCGTTTGTCGCGAACTGCTATGCTGGCTTTAGCTGTCACTATCCACAATCTGCCTGAAGGTATGGCTGTGGGAGTGGTGTTTGCAGGAGCCGAGAGCGGCATGTCGAATATCTCGCTGACCAGTGCCGTTGCCGTTTCTTTGGGTATCGCCATTCAAAATGTGCCGGAAGGAGCTATCATTTCCATGCCTATGCGGGCGGCTGGCAATTCCAAATGGAAGTCGTTCATCATCGGCTCATTGAGCGGTGCCGTTGAACCCGTCGGAGCTGTTGCCGTTTTGCTGTTGGCCTCGCTATTGATGCCTGTCCTGCCATATATGCTGGCATTCGCCGCTGGTGCCATGTTCTATGTGGTAGTCGAAGAACTGATTCCAGAAGCCAACGAGGGCGAGCATACCAACCTCAGCACCATTGGTTTCGCTATCGGTTTCATTTTAATGATGGTACTTGATGTGGTGATGAGATAATATGGAAAAGAACGTAGCATTGGTATTGTCGAGTGGTGGTGCGAGAGGTCTTGCGCATATCGGGGCCATTGAGGAACTGGAGGCGCAGGGCTATCGCATCACCTCTATTGCTGGCTGTTCGATGGGGGCACTCATCGGAGGCGTCTATGCGGCAGGGAAACTG
>JAFSYK010000041.1 GCA_017449975.1 Bacteroidales bacterium | reverse complement strand
GGGGGGGGAATGGGACTAATTGGACTAAGTGGTTTTATCCGACGCTTCCTTCCAGGGAGATGCTCAGCAGTTTTTGCGCTTCGACGGCGAATTCCATGGGGAGCTTTTTGAGCACATCTTTGGCGTAGCCGTTGACGATGAGACCCACGGCGCTCTCGGGACTGATGCCGCGCTGCTGGCAGTAGAAGAGCTGATCCTCGGAAATCTTCGACGTGGTGGCCTCGTGCTCCAGCGTCGCCGTCGAGTTGTCGGCTTTGGCGTAGGGCCAGGTGTGGGCGCCGCACTGGTCGCCCAGCAACAGCGAGTCGCACTGCGAGTAGTTGCGGGCGTTCTCCGCCCCGCGCCCCACCTGCACCAGTCCACGATAACTGTTCTGGCTGTGACCGGCACTGATGCCCTTGGAGATGATGGTGCTGCGTGTGTTCTTGCCCACATGAATCATCTTGGTGCCGGTATCGGCCTGCTGGTAGTTGTTGGTGACAGCCACACTGTAGAACTCCGCCGTGGAGTCGTCGCCCTGCAGTATGCAGCTGGGGTATTTCCACGTGACGGCACTGCCCGTCTCCACCTGCGTCCATGAGATTTTCGAGTGCGAGCCTTTGCAGATGCCTCGCTTGGTGACAAAGTTGTAGATACCACCTTTGCCCTCCTTGTCGCCCGGGTACCAGTTCTGCACGGTGCTGTATTTCACCTCGGCATCCTTCATGGCCACAATCTCGACGATGGCGGCATGCAGCTGGTTCTCATCGCGCTGGGGAGCCGTGCAACCCTCCATATAGCTGACATAGGCCCCTTCGTCGGCCACAATCAGCGTGCGCTCAAACTGGCCCGTGCCTTTGGCGTTGATACGAAAATAGGAGCTCAGCTCCATCGGACAGCGCACCCCTTTGGGGATGTAGCAGAAGGAGCCGTCGCTGAAGACCGCCGAGTTGAGGGCGGCAAAGAAATTGTCGCTGGCCGGCACCACGCTACCCAGATATTGCTTCACCAGGTCGGGATGCTTCTGCACAGCCTCACTGATGGACATGAAGATAATGCCTTTCTCTTCGAGGGCCTTCTGACTGGTGGTTTTCACACTGACGGAATCCATGATGGCGTCGTAGGCCACTTTGACCTGTCCGTCCGACTCACCGGTTTCTTTAGACTTGGATTCACCCAAGTCGACGCCGGCCAGCGCAGCCCGCTCACGCAGCGGGATGCCCAGTTTGTCGAAAGTTGCCAGCAGCTCGGGATCGACATCGTCCATGCTTTTCTTCTTCTCCTGCTTGGGAGCGGCATAATAGATAATGTCCTGATAGTCCACCTTCTCATAGTCGAGATGCGCCCAGTCGGGTTCCTTCATCTGCTGCCAGCGACGGAACGCTTGCAGACGGAACTCCAGCAGCCACTCGGGTTCACCTTTCTTCTGCGAAATGAGACGGATCACATCCTCGTTGAGGCCCTTGCCAATGGTGTCGGTGGCAATGTCGGTAACAAAGCCCCACTTGTACTCCTCATTGGTTATTTCATTGATAACTTGATTGTTCATATATGGGTTAGGGGTTAGGGGTTATAGGTTATAGGTAATAGGTTATAGGTTATAGGTTATTGGTTATAGGTTATTGGTTATTGATTATTGGTTATTGATTATTGGTTAGGGGTTGAGGGGTTATATGGGTCCAATGGGTCTAATGGGTCTAATGGGTTTAATGGGCAATGCTAACTGCTAACTGCTAGCTGCTAACCGCTTTATTTTCAATTTTCAATTCTTCTTATAGTGTGGGTGGTAGCTTTTGATGGTGTCGCGGAGCATCTGGCGCGAGATATGGGTATATATCTCGGTGGTACCGATGGAGCTGTGTCCCAACATCTCCTGCACAGCGCGCAGGTCGGCGCCATTCTCCACCAGCTCGGTGGCAAAGCTGTGGCGCAGGCTGTGGGGGCTTACATTCTTGCGTATGCCCGCACGCTCCACCGCATCTTTGATAATCTGGAACACACGCACCCGCGTCAGGTGGCGTCCCCTTCGGTTCAGGAAAACATAATGCTCCTCCCCTTCCGCTATCTCGAGGTGACAACGTATCTGATGGATATAGGTGTCTAACAATTGCAACGCGCGCTGGTTGATGGGCACCCACCGCTCTTTGCTACCCTTGCCGAAAATCTGCAGATACTCTTCCTCGGCGTAGATATTGTTAAACTTCAGGTTCACCAGCTCCGACACCCGCAGGCCACAGCCATACAGGACTTCTATCATCACATAGTTGCGATACTGTTCGGGAACACTCAAGTCGAAAGTTCCTTGCAGCGCCGTCACGTCGGCATCGCTCAGCACATCGGGCAGGTGCTTCGGTTTGGCGGGCATCATCAGCAGACTGGCGGGGTTGTCCTTGATGCTGTCCTCGATGACCATCATGTGGAAGAAAGAGCGCCAGCCCGAAATCAGCCTGCACTGCGTCGTGATGGCAATACCCGTCTCGTTCAGCTCCGCAATCAACGCCTGCAAATCATCCAGACAGACCGCTTCGGGGGCAACATTACGTTCCTCGGCGAAGCGAACCAAGTGGTCCATATCACGCAGATAGGCCTCCACCGAGTTCTTCGCCAGTCGTTTTTCCAACATCAGATACTTGCGAAACTCTCGCCGCATCTGCTGCCATTGCCGTTCGACTGTCTTCATTATTTAATTGTTTAACTGTTTATTTGTTTATGCGTTGATTTGTTTAGTTGTTTATTTGTTGTCAATTCAACAACTCAACAACTCAACAACTCAACAACTCAACAACATCATCCATTTCAAAAAATCCCACAGTCCTTCTTGCTTTCCGTGCCGTTTCAGTCGTTCCTCACGGGTCATATCCAGGTTCACCTTTCCCTGCTTACCCATCCGATCCTGGATTACGCCCGTCTGTCGACGGAAATAGGGACCGTTTTTCTCCGCGTTGATTTTCATCGGGTTGGGCAGCGACACAGCCAGTTGCGCCGCCTCCTTCCGCGTCAGCTCCTTGGCCGAGTGACCGAAATAATGCTGACTGGCCGCCTCACAGCCATAGATACCGTCGCCGTACTCGATGACATTCAGATAGACCTCCATGATGCGCTTTTTGCCCCACACCCACTCTATCAGCTGTGTGAAGTAGGCCTCCACGGCCTTGCGCCACATCGTCCTGCTGTGGGGCAGAAACACATTCTTGGCCGTCTGCATGCTGATGGTGCTGCCGCCACGCACACGGTGGCCGCGCTGGTTCTCACGGTAGCTCTGCTTCAGCTGTTTCACATCGAAACCATTGTGGTACATAAACATACCATCCTCACTGCACACCACTGCCGTCACCAGATAGGGAGAAATATCGTCGATCCGCACATAGTCGCGTTCGAAACGGACCTTGCGCTCGCTGTCGGTCAGCTGTTGCACATAACGTTGCACCATCAGCGGCGTCAGCGGAGGATAGACAAAACGGTAAAGCAGCACCAGCAGCCACGACAGCAGAAACAGCGACACCAGCGTTATCCACACCACACGCCATACCTTGCCGAAGAATCGCAACTCACGCCACCGACGCAGCCACCGCCTCGACGAACCTTTCTTCTTATTTGTTTTGTTCTTTTTCAAGGGTTTTTATTAGTCTTGTTAGTCTGATTGGTCTAATTGGTCTAATTGGTCTTATTGGTCTTATTAGTCTTATTGGTCTAATTGGTCTAATTGGTCCTATTGGTCCAATTGGTCTGATTGGTCTAATTGGTTCTTGATTCACAATTCCACCACGTGTTCTTCGCCGTCGTCGACCAGTTGAACGGTGGTTTCTGCATTGCCGCCACTTCTGTAGCGGATGATATACAGGCTGTTGCCATAGCGGTAGCGCACCGTGAAACCGGCCCACTCCGACGGCACACAGGGTCGCACCGTCAGCCGGTCGCCCTCCTGGTGCAGACCGAGGATGTTCTCCACACCGGTCTTGTAGGCCCACGACGCAGAACCCGTGTACCAGGTCCATCCGCCGCGTCCCGGATGCTGACGGTTGCTGTAGATATCGGCAGCCATACAGTAGGGCTCCACCTTGTATTTCAGCACATCGGCCAGCGTCTGTGTACGGTGGATGGGGTTGATCAACGAATACAGGAAGTAGCCCATATCCCGACGGCCCTCCTTCAGCTGCGCCATGATATACCACATGGCACCATGCGTATACTGTCCACCATTCTCGCGCACGCCTTCCGGATAATTCATAATATAGCCCGGCGACGGCTTCGAGTGGTGGAACGGCGGCGTCAGCAGACGGATAATCTCATGCTCGCGGTCCACCAGACGACGGTCTGTCTCGCGCATCACCGACACCTTCTGTTCGGGTGTCGCCACATCGGTCAGTATGCTCCAGGCCTGCGAAATCAGGTCAATCTGACATTCCACATTGTTACGGCTGCCCATCAACTCGCCATTGTCGTAGTAGGCGCGCAGGAACCAGCCCTTCAGCTCGCCCGAAGCGTCGGGTCGACTGTCGCCGTCCCAGGCGTTGTCCTGGATGGCACGCACCAGTCGGCTGCGGCACTGTGCCAGCTCGCCGCACCAGCTCAGGTCGGCATCGGCCATCAGCTGCGTCAGCTCTTCCATCTTGGGCAACAGGTCGGCCAAGAAGAAGGCCACCCATACGCTTTCGCCCTTGCCCTCGACACCCACACGGCTCATGCCGTCGTTCCAGTCGCCACAGCCCATCAGCGGCAGCCCGTGGACACCCATGCGCGACATGGCGCGGTTCACCGAGCGGCGCAGGTGTTCGTAGAGAGAGGCGTATTCGAATTTCGAATCCTGAACCTCAAACCTCGACCTGCCGCCGAGTTCATCGGTGGCATAGTTCATGCCGCGTTCCGCCTCGCCGGGGGCGAGCGGTTCGGCCTGACAGAAAGGCACCGGCTCGTTGAGGATGGAGGTATCGCCCGTCACCTTCACATACTGGTGCGTCACGAACACCAGCCATAGGTAGTCGTCGCTGAACGTGGTGCGGGCACCCATCCGCATGCTGGCGTGCCACCAATGCAGCACGTCGCCTTCGGCGAACTGGTGTGCCGCATGGTCGAGAATCTGTCGACGTGCATAGGCGGGGTCGCTGTAAAGCACACTCATCACATCCTGCAGCTGGTCGCGGAAACCCGTGGCACCGCCCACCTGGTAGAAGCCGGCGCGGGCAAACAGACGCGACGCATAAACCTGATAGAGGTACCAACGGTTCAGCATATAGTTGAACGCCGCATCGGGGGTCTCCACCTGGATATGTCCCAGTTTCTCGTTCCAGAAAGCCTCCACACGGTCGAACTCCTTGTTGATGGTTGAGAGATCGGGCATGTCAGACTGACTGGACTTGTCAGACAAACTGGACACTGACATCACAAAGGCCACCTCTTTCTTGCCCTGTGCAGGCAGCTCGAGCGAGAAGCCCAGCCGTTTGCGGTTGGGAGCCTCGATGGCCACATCCGTCAGCGGCTCCGTAGCGGTGAGTCGCAGCACCTTGTCGCCATAGATGGCATGATAGACATTGCGCACATAGAGCGAGTTCGTCGCCTCGTCCCACTCGGAATAGAGATAGCGTGCCGTCTGCTCCTCGCACATACCCATCACCAACTTATACACCATATCCATCCGCACCTCCAGCGGCTGCGCCGTCTTGTTCTCTATGCGTATCTGATAGTATTTCTCCATGCGGTCGACCGCCACAAACAGGCGCACCCCGACACGCATATCGTCGTATTCGGCATCGAACGCCGACCAGCCCTGACCGTGGCGCGCCGTGGCCGGCACAAACTGGTGACGGTTGATGAGCAGCATCTCGCTGGCCCTGTCGCGCACGATGTCGTTGCTCCAGCTAGTCAGTTTGAACTGCTGTGCGTTGTAGGCGAAGCTGAAGCCCGCCATGGTTGAACTCACCACACAGCCGAAGTGCGGATTGGCGATGACGTTGACCCACGGCATCGGCGTATTGGTATTGGTCACCACATAGTCGCGGCCGTCGTTGTCGAAGCCGCCATACTGGTTGTAATATTCCAGGTCGCTCCACACGCGGAACTCCTTGCGGGGACGCAACGCCGGGTATTCTTCCATATCCTGGTAGTGCTGGCTGGCCGACTCAAAGGCACGCAACTGCTCAGCGAGCGACTGCCCGTCGCGGGTGCTGAACACCAGTCGCGCCACCATACGCAGCAATGTGCGCTCGTCGACACTCACATCAGCACCGTCCAACACATAGACGCGACCCGCGTCGCTGTGCGATGTCCAGAGGTGCTCCGTGTTGGCCATGTTGCGGATGAAATGGGACAAACCCTCACGCTCCTTGTCGGCAGCGTCGACGATGAAAACCAAGTCGAGCAACAGACCATGTATCTTGAAGTATTCGAAAGCGCGCAGCATCTCCTTGGCAAAGCCCGAACGCTCGGCGCTATCGATCTCCACCAGCAGGATGTCGAGGTCGCCGCTGATGCCAAAGCGCCACAGGCCGCTCTGCGACAGCTTATTGTCCTTGAGCCACGACTCACGGTGTGTGCCCAAGGTGGCCGTCTGGCCCATATACTTGGCAATGTCGTTATAGAGACGCATCTGCGACCCTTTGAGCAGCGACATGCTGGTGCGCATATTGTTGAAGACCGACGCTGTCTTGAAGGCGTGGTCCACGTCGACCGGTGTACGGTACTGCTCCACCAGCTGCAGCAACTGTTCGCGGGCTTTGGCAAAACCTGTCAGCACATAAGCCTCCACGCTCTTGCCGGACGGCACACGGATGCGGCGGCGCATACTCATCACAGGGTCGAGGGTGGTGCCCACTGTTCCCGACAAGGTGCGTCGACTCTCCATCACATCGGCGTGGCGCAGGCTGTTGCCACGTCCGAGGAATTTCAGTCGCGATGTCTCGTATTCCACCAGCTGCTCGTTGAAAGCGGTGTCTTTCTGGCGACCCTGCAGCGTCTCCACCCAGAGGTGGTGAATCAGGAAATGGCGGCTGTCGGCAGCGCCGGGACGGCTGAAGAGCAGCGACTCGTGTTCGGCGTCGTATTCCGATGCAATCTTCATGCCGTTGAACACACGATGGTTCTCGTCCTCGGCCGACGGCGCCAACACCACCTCGCCGTAGGTGGTCAGCTCCAACTCCACATCCATAGCGGAACGGTTGGTGAAGGTGTAGCGTCGCAACTCGGCCGAGCGGTCCTTCAGCACCGTCACCTCAGTCTGCGTCTCCACCTCGTCGTCGACACGCGAGAAGGTAATCTTGTCGCTGGCAAAACTCACATGGTAACGCTCGGGCAGCACATCCAGCGGCGCATAGGTCGCCGACCAGAGGTGGTCGTTGCGCAGGTTGCGCACAAAGAGGTACTGGCCGTAGTGGTCCGAACTAATCTTACGGTAGCGGTTCAGCAGGATGTTGCGGTAGCGCGAGAAACCCGAACCACGGTCGTTGAGCATCACCGTATACTGTCCGTTGCTGACCACACCCAGCTCCGGCACCACGGCAATGCTGTCGTAGTCGCGAGCGTCGCTCTCGGTCTGCACCTTGGAATAACGGTAACGTTTATACTGTGTGATTTTCAAATCAATATAGGGCTTTACCTGTGCCTTCTCTTTAAGCAACGTATCCATCGACCGCATCACCGGCTCGTGCATGAAGCAGCGCTGCAGGCAGTTGTCGGCCAAGTAGTTGGCCAGGCTGGCCAGAATCATACCCTGGTGGTGTGCATAGTAGGCACGCACCGCCACATGATCCTCCTCGTCGTAGCTCTCGAAGAAACCGAAGGAGTGGCGATCCGGAGCGCCAGCCACATCGGGAATCTCGTTGGCATACATACCCAGCGATTTGAAACGCTGTATGTTGTCGTAGACCGCACGGTCATCGATGCCGATGGCCATCAGTGAGCTGTAGGGCGACAGCACAATGCGGTCGGGCGTCGTGTTCTGGAACTTCAGATAGGGCACACCAAAGGCGCGGTATTTGTAGTTCTGCGCATCGTCCAGCTCGTTGTAAGCTGTTTCGGAGATGCCCCACGGCAGTTTCCTTGAATTTTGGATTTCGAATTTTGAATTATGAATAAAAGCACGCTGGGCACGGATGGCAAAGCTGTAGGTCTCGTCCATCAGCGTGTGACGGTAGGTGGGCAGGAAAATCAGAGGCATGAAGTACTCGAACAGCGTGCCATACCACGAAGCCACACCCTTGTAGCCCTTGTACTGCACCAGCGTCTTGTCGAGACAGAACCAGTGCTTGTAGGGCGCATCGCCCTGGGCGATGGTGAGGAAACTGGTGAGTCGCGCCTCCGACGCAAAATTGTTGTAGTGATATGGCAGCAGCGTCTGTGCACCGTAGTCGTAGCCGATGCTGAAGACATCCAGCTCGGGGTTGTAGAGCTTGCTGAAATCGGTATTGTCAATCAGACGGCACACCTTGGCCATCAGTTCCGCCACGGCCGACTCCTGCGGCAAGCTGTCGGCCGGCGCCGCCTGTCGTTGTTCGTCCAGATGGGTCAGATAACCCTTGACCACATAGAGACAGGCCACGAAGTTGCCGCTGTCGCAGGTCGAGATGAAGAAGTTGGGCAGCGCTTTGAGCGTCTGCACCGAATACCAGTTGAACAGGTGTCCGTTCCATTTCTCGAGCTGCAGCACCGTGTCAATCGTGCGACCGATGCGGTCCACCGCCTCGCGGCTGTCGATGAAGCCCAACTCGGCAGCGCTGACCAGTGCGGTGAGCGAATAGCCGATATTGGTGGGCGAGGTCTTGTAGTCGGTACATTTCTCGCGGTTCACCTGGTAGTTGTCGGGAATCAGCCAGTGGTTCTCCTCGGTGAGCAACTCGTCGAAGAACCGCCAGGTGTCACCGGCCAGCTGCCGCACCTCGTCCCGCTCACGCTGCGAGAGGTTGCGTTTCTCCTGCGGGAACTTGCGGCCCAGCCAGTGCATCAGCAGCGGAGCACCCACCCACACCACGGCACAGAACACCGCCGCTATCCAGGTGAGCGGCGTTCCCTGCCCTATCCACACCAAGGCAATCAACAGCAGCGCACAGACATCGTTGAACCAGAACTTGCTGATATAGTCGCCCAGCGTACCCTTCGTACTCTTGGCGGCCTCGTCGCTGGGCACCCAGTTCAGCAGGTTCTTGTGACTGAAGAGCATACGGTAGCAGCTGCGCACCGCGGCGTCGGTATACATCCACGCCTCGCGCGGCAGGATGGCAAACTGCACCACCGAGCGGTAGAACACCACCGCCAGACCGTGCATCAGCGTCATGTAGTATTTATAGCGACGGCTAAACGACGGCACCTTGGTCACCTGTCCCCAGATAAAGAAAAGCACCGGCGTGGCCACCACCAGCCAGGAGAACAACACAATCCAGGCGGGCGACAAGGTACACGCACCATCCAGTATGACGGGCAACGTGAAGCCCATGAACAGCAGCAACAGCAGCGACAGGCTGAGCACCGACCGACGCAGGTTGTCGAAAATCTTCCAGCGGCCGATGGTGTTGACCTGGTTGGGCACACGGTCGCCCTGCTCGTTGCGCACACGGCGGCGCAGCCAACCTATAATCTGCCAGTCGCCACGTGTCCAGCGGTGGTGCCGCTTGGCGTCGTCGAGGTAGTTGGAGGGGTTGTCGTCAAAGAGCTCCACATCGTTGATGAGGCCGCAACGGATATGACAGCCCTCTATCAAGTCGTGACTGAGAATCAGGTTCTCGGGGAAGGCACCCTTCAGCACACGCTGGAACACTTTCAGATCGTAAATACCTTTGCCGCAGAACGAACCCTCGTTGAAGATATCCTGATAGAGCTCGAAGGACGCCGTGGTATAGACATCCAATCCACCCAGACCGGCAAACAGTTGGGCGTAGCGACTCTTGTTGGTCACCTCCACGTCGACATTCACACGCGGCTGCATGATGCCGTAGCCCGCATTCACCCGTCGGCCGTCGGCCGACAGCTGTGCGCGGTTGAGCGGATGCGCCATTGCGCCGATAAGCTTCTGTGCCGAGTAGAGCACCAACTCCGTGTCGGTGTCGAGGGTGATGACGAACTGGATGTCGGGCACCGTGCCCTCACGCCAGCGGCTGATGGTCTCGCAGCGGAAACGACGTTGCAGCTCCGCCTCGTCGGTCTGTCCCAGCAGCAGGTCGTTGAAATGCAGAATGGCGCCACGCTTGCGTTCGTAGCCCAGCCAGCAGTTCTCGCCATCGCTCCAGGCACGGCGACGATAGACAAAATTGAAGATGGGCGCGCCGTAGCGCTCGTTGAGCTCACGCACCTTGGCCAGACCGGCCTCCACCACCTCGTCGTCCCACGGCATATCAGGACTGTCGCCCGACGCGGCGTCGCCGACCAGGGTGTAGAACAGGTTCTGCGGACGCCGTTCGAGACGCTGACCCTCGCTGGCGCGGTTGATGTTGGAGAGGTAGTATAGCTCCAGCTGCTCCAGCAGCGCCACCGTCTTGTCGGCACTCTTCAGCAGGGTGGGCATGATGACCATCGTGGCGTACTCCTCGGGAATCAGTCCGTCCTTGAAACGCAAGCGGAAAGTCCCCCTCGGCTTGTGGATGCGATAGAGCACCTGGTTGAACAGGTCTATCACCAACTGGCTAATCGGCACCGTCAACAGCAACGCCACCACAAGATTGGAAATCCGAATTTCGAAATTCGAGCCGGCAAAAGCGGTGCCCAATGCCAACAGCAGGGTCGACAGCACCACAATCCAGACATACCAGCGTGCCCGCGCCTCCCACTTCTTGGGCGGGAACAGCAGCCAGCCCACATGCTCGCCTTTCTCGTCCGCCTGCGCCACCAGCTCCTTCACCAGCTCGTACTCCCGCTGGCCGCTGCGTTTGCACATCCGCACGATCCGCGCACGGTAGTCGTCCTTCGTCTTGTCGTACATCTGGTCGTACATGCCGGCGCGCTCGCTTTTCAGCATGCGCTCGGAGAAGCTCACCGCGTCCAGCAGCTCCGACATGGTCACCCGCGTCATCTTCTTCATCGAGTTGAAAATATTCATCATCAGCAGGTTCTGCTGCGACACATGGTCCAGATGCTCCATGTCGGACAGCGACTTGTCGGTGGGGGTGTAACGGTAGGCCCCTTCGCGGCGCAGGGTCCGACACAGGTCGGCCAACTCGCGCAACAGCAGCAGCTTCACCAACGGCAGCACGGCACAGACTTCGGGATAGCTCAGGTAGTCGTTACGACGCTCCTGCTCGCGGGTCAGATGGGCGAAGAACAGGGTCTTGTCAATCTGGTGGTGGCAGGATTTCAGGTAATCGCCCAGCAGGGCCACCAGCTTGTCGCGCCGCTCGGCGGGGATGCGACGGAACTCGCGTCCCTTCAGCTCCACGCGCAACACCTTCTCCTGCTCGCTGATCATATAGTAGTTGTCCAGCACCCACTCGTTCGTGCTGCCCACCAATCGCTCGCGCCGCGTCTCCTCAACCAGCAGCAGATAGTAGTCCGTCACCGCTCGCACACTCTCCCGAAATATAGCGTATGTCTTTGCCATAATAATTCATTATTAAAATATGCAAAGTTACAAAAAAGAAACGATACCCACCACACCATTTTTCCGATGTAAAAAGCGACCCCTTATCAAACATTTTTAGTATCTTTGCAAAAATCGGAATAAAAAAATCACATTATTAAACACCCCAATTAAAATCCCAAAGAATTATGGCAAAAGTAGCAATCAACGGCTTCGGCCGCATCGGACGCATGTCTTTCCGCGCCATGTTGGCGCACCCCGAGCTCGACATCGTCGCCATCAACGACCTGACGAGTGCTGACACCCTGGCCTATCTGTTCAAATACGACTCCGTCCACGACAATTTCGACGGTGAAGTCCACGCCGAAGGCGAATACCTGGTGGTCAACGGCAAGAAGGTCCGCATCTATGCCGAGCGCGACCCGCAGGCGCTGCCTTGGAAAGACCTCGGCATCGACATCGTGGTCGAGTCCACCGGTCTGTTCAAGAAACGCGAGCAGCTGATGAAGCACATCAACGCCGGTGCCAAGAAGGTCATCCTCACCGTGCCCGCCGGCAAAGCCGACGACGTCGACGCCACCATCGTGATGGGTGTCAACGACAATACGCTGACCAAAGAGATGCAGCTCGTCTCCAACGCCAGCTGCACCACCAACTGCCTCGCTCCCGTTGCCAAGGTCCTCAACGACAAATTCGGCATCAAGCGTGGTCTGATGAACACCATCCACAGCTACACCAACGACCAGAAGATCCTCGACCAGCCGCACAGCGACCTCCGTCGTGCCCGCGCCGCCGCCGTCTCCATCATCCCC
>JAFSYK010000040.1 GCA_017449975.1 Bacteroidales bacterium | reverse complement strand
TCGATGTTTATGTATTTGGGGGAACTTGTTGAGTACGGAGATACCGAAACGATGTTTACAAACCCTATTGACGAACGGACAAAGGCTTATCTGACGGGAAAGATGGGATAAGGAAGTCTTTTAAGTTCGGCAGATTTTTCTTGCGATCGACATCGTAGTTGTACTGTGCCTTCAGGGCATCAGCGACCTGGATGTTATTGATGGCGCCGAAGAGCTGGCCGTTTTCGCCGACCTCAACGCGGTGCAGGAGCTGCAGCCCGAGGAGAGCCTGTCGAAGGCGGCGCAGTACTACAACGCCGACCTGGTGAAAATAGACCTGCAATACCAGCAGAGCCGCAAGAGCTGAAGGCTGCGAACACCGCTGCATAATATTAAATGAAGTGAGCAAGGGCGGCAAGGACGAGCCGGAGCCCGCTGAGGCATAGCGCCACGGTGGCGGATGCAAGTGTCCGCGCACAGGACATAGCAGAGGCAAAACGGGTCGAGGCCCGCGACGGAACGTCGCGGGCCTCGACTGCTTTCTCCGGCACTCGTTTTCCGCGGCTACAATTCGCTTTTGCGGTGGCGGACGAAGCGGAAGCCGCACCGGCCGCCGCACTACGACGACAGGCGACGATGGCGGCGGGCGCTGGCAGAGGCCAAGTCTTTCCACAGCGTGGCCAGCTGCTTCTTTTCACGACAAAGCTTCTCGGAGCAATTCGCGCAAGACAGATAGCCGTTGGTGTTCACCGAGAAGCGCTCGGGATGCCGAAAAAAGGTTATCTCCCAACGGGCCAGCAGCGCTATCGAGAGTGCCAGCAGGCTCCAGGTGTAGGGCTTCTGGACGAAGAAGAGCGGCGTGAACATCATCGCGTAGTCCCAGTTGTAGATGCGGCAGGTGCTGCAGCATTTGTTCTTGAGAAACCACGTCTGGAAGGGACAGAAAAAGAGTATGCATATCATATCGCACACGGCGTAAGCCATACACAGCAGCAGCATAAATCCGTCGTCGAGTATGCCGACCTGGTGGAGCGCACCGAAGACGAGGTTGAACGAAATCCACACCAGCGCCACAAGGAAGACGGCGTTGTTGTCCTCGATGCGGATGTCGGTGCGGCCGGTCTTCACGTAGTTGCGTGCAAACTGCTTCTGTGAGCCGGGGCTCTCAAACCGTGAGGGGAAGAAGCGCAGCACCATCTCGACCACAAAGACAGCCCAGATAGCCACCAGCAGCAGAGGGCGGCTTTCGATGACGGTCTCCAGGCTGTCGCCGCCGCGCACGTGGTGCAACACATAGAGCACCAGCAGGGTTATGAAGATAGCCAGCCTGATCAACAGCTTTGCATAGTGGAGAGCGCAGACAGCGGTTGTTGACGGTTTTGATGGCTTCATCACTTGTTATATCTTTTTGGGGGATCTATTTTTGCATATTTGCGTGCATCGGATATTACAGTACAGAGATAGATGACAGCAAGCGCTGCGACAACGACAACAGCCAACGGGTCGAGTGGTGCCAGCTCGCCTTCGATGACATTCAGCGTCCAGGTGCGTGTAGCCAGCGTCGGGAAGAGTATGAGCAAGCTGTTGGCGATGATGATGAGCAGGCGGAACTCGGTGGGACCCAACTTAGCGTAAGTGAGACGAAATTCGCTCTTAAGATGGGCGTTGATGCAGACGTTGATAGTCAGAAAAAGGTAGAGGATAAACGCCATAAGAGCCAAATCGAGGTGGACGAGCGGCGAAAGACCAGCCCCGACAAACATAAAGGCCTCGTTAACACAGTCGACTGTATGGTCGAGGTAGTATCCGTAGATGGGCCGTTGGCAGTTTCGAACACGTGCCAATGTGCCGTCGAGTGAGTCGCCGTACCAGTTGATGACAAGGCCAGCAGAACTAAGCCACAACCAGTCTATGCTGTAGCGGGTAAGATAGAACCCCAAACCAGTCAGGAATGCGCCAACCACTCCGACGATAGTCAACATATCGGAGGTAACCCAAACCGGTTGCCGTCGTGCGAGCCATACGAGACTCCTGTGCTCTAGTTTGTTGATGATAGATTTCTGTATGCGTTCTGCTTGCTTTACGTTCTCCATATTTGTCATTACAGTTGTGATGAGATGATGTTGCAGATATTCTCTTTCAGTCGTTGCCATATGGGTCGGTGATGCCACTGATCAGGGTCAATATAGGTAGATTGCCTCTCGTCGGTAAGAAACACGTCGCGCAGGCTTGCGGCGAAGGCGGCATCGTCGACAACGGTGGCCACCTCTTGGCATAGGCAGTAGCTGCGTGGATCGATGTTGCACGACGAGACCACGCCTATGCGGTCGTCGCTTACAATAATCTTTGAATGTAGAAATCCCGGATGGTATACTCCTATTTTGACACCTGCGTCGAGAGCCTGTCCATAGTGGTGCTTCGAAGCCCATTGCGTTGCCTCGCCACGGTCGCCACGCGGTGGCTGCAACACACGTACATCCACCCCTCGCCGTGCAGCTCGGCACATAGCCCCCATCACTTCACGTGTGGGAATAAAATAAGGCGACTCGAACCACACGTACCGATCCGCCTCGTCGAGCAGAGCGACGGTGTGCAGCATTATGGAACGGTCGTGAAGGTTGGGGTCGGAGGTGATGACTTGAATGGAGGCATCCGCTTTGGTGGCGTTTTGTGATGGATGTGCCCTTTCGTTGGGTCGGCGAGGATGTGTACTGGTATCCCAGTCGTGGAGGAAACAGTCCCTTAGCAGCAACGCCGACGGCCCTTCGATGCGTATCATCGTGTCGCACCAGCATCCCCACTCAAGACCGTGGTGGTAGCGTTCAGCGATGTTCATTCCGCCAGTATAAGCGATGGTGTCGTCGATGGAGACAATCTTGCGGTGGTTGCGGTAGTAGTCGCATAAACGGGGCAGGGGCTTGTGGATCGGTGCATAGCCAGCCACCGACACTCCTTGAGACCGAAGGTGTCGATAGTACCAACGCCAGCGGTGACATACAAAGTCGTCGTAGAGGAAGCGAACATCGACACCCTCTTTGGCACGCCGCGTCAGAGCCACACCCAACTGCTGTCCCAAGGCATCGGGCTCATACTTGAAGAACTGCACATACACCCGTTGCCGTGCCGCATTGACATCGGCCAGCATCTTGTCGTAGAATGGTCCAAATGTAGTATATGTATTTATTATACTATCCATCTAACGACTGACATACGCAATTACGAATTCAGAATCTTCATAAATTCTTCGCCGGTGATGGTTTCCTTCTCCAGCAGGTAGTCGGCAACGGCGTGCATCTTGTCCATCCGCTGGGCGATGATGCGCGAGGCCTTGTCCTTGGCGTCGGCAATGATGCGCTGCACCTCGGCGTCGATGTCGGCAGCCGTCTGGTCGCTGCAGGCCAGCTGCGAAGCCCCGCCAAGGTAGGCGTTGCCGCGGGTTTCGAGGGCCATCATACCATAGCGGTCGCTCATACCATAGCGTGTCACCATCGAGCGGGCCAGGTTGGTGGCTTGCTCGATGTCGTTGCTGGCACCGGTGGTGCAGGTGTGGCAGATAAGCTCTTCGGCCACGCGACCGCCGGTAAGGGTAGCAATCTTGTTGAGCAGGTAGTCGCGGCTGTAGAGGAACTTCTCGCCCTCGTCGACCTGCATCGTGTAGCCCAGCGCCCCCGAGGTGCGCGGAATGATGGTAATCTTGTGTACGGGAGCCGAGTCGGTCTGTGCGGCGGCCACCATAGCGTGTCCCACCTCGTGGTAGGCAATGATACGTTTCTCTTCGGGCGAGATGACGGCATTTTTGCGTTGTTCGCCAGCCATAACGGTCTCCACGCTCTCCTCGATGTCGGCGGTGGTGACGGCACTCTTGCCCTGTCGCACGGCACGCAGCGCGGCTTCGTTGACGATGTTGGCCAGGTCGGCACCCGACGAGCCGGCTGTGGCACGTGCCACCACGTCGAGGTCTATCGCGTCGTGCTTCACGTGGTTGAGGTGTACCTGGATGATGGCCTTGCGGCCTTCGAGGTCGGGCAGTTCCATCTGTATGCGGCGGTCGAAACGACCGGGCCGCAGCAGGGCCTTGTCGAGGCTGTCGGGACGGTTGGTGGCGGCAAGGATGACGACGCCCTTGTCTCCGTCGAAACCGTCCATCTCGGTAAGCAGCTGGTTGAGGGTCTGCTCGCGTTCGTCGTTGTGTCCATAGCTGCCTTCGCGGCTTTTGCCGATGGCGTCAATTTCATCGATGAAGACAATACAGGGAGCCTTCTTCGAGGCCTCGCTGAAAAGGTCGCGCACCTTGGCGGCACCCATACCCACGAACATCTGTACGAACTCCGAACCCGACATCGAGAAGAACGGCACTCCCGCCTCGCCTGCCACGGCGCGTGCGATGAGGGTCTTGCCGGTACCCGGAGGGCCCACCAGCAGGGCACCCTTGGGCAGCTTGGCACCAAGGGCGGTGTAGCGCTTGGGGTTGTGGAGGAAGTCCACCATCTCCTGCAATGACGCTTTGGCCTCGTCCTGTCCCGCCACGTCGGCAAAGCGAGTCTTCACCTGCGTGTCGGCATATACCTTTGCGCCGCTTTTGCCCAGCGACATAAAGTTGCCCATACCCATACCGCCAGCGGCACCGGCTCCCTTGCTCATACGTTTGAACATAGCTCGGTAGAAGAGCCAGAAAAGCAAGCCAGGCAGTATCCACCACGTGATGAAATCAATGATGGGCGACCGCTGACCTTGGATTTTTTTGACAAATTCAATCTTGCCGCTTTCGTTGGGGCTTGTAGCCTGCAGCAGACGGTCCACCAGGTTGGGGTCGTCGACGCTGCCGGTGCTGTAGGTCTGTTTGCCGGCGATATAGAGTATCTGTTCGTCGGTGATGACCACCTGCTCCACTTCGCCTTCTTCCACCTTGGCTATGAACGAGCCGTAGTCGGTTTGAACGATGCTGCGTCGGTTGATGGCTGGCTGCAGCACAGCGTTTATCAGCAACAGGAACAGTGCCACAGCGATAAAGCCCCATATCTGGGGACCGTTGCCGCCAATCTTCTGTTCGGGTTTCTTCTTCTGCTGCCGGGTGTTATCAGGTTGCCGGTCTGGAAATTCCACAAAGTTCATATTGTCTTTCTATTCGTTACCGTTCGTGCTTTCGTTATTCACCGTATTTCTCGATATATTCAGCCGTTTCTCTGGCGGCAGCGAAGATGTTGGCCTCGGCCTCCAATGCATAAGCGATAGCGGTCTTCTGGCAGCGGTCGGCATAGTCGAGCAGGTCGGCAATGCGTTTCTCCTGGGCGTCGCGCTCCTTGGCGGCCTTCTTCTCGGCCACGCGCTCCTTGGCGGCGTTGACGCGCATCTGGGCTTTGAGCAGGGCGGTGTTCTTCTTGCTTTCACGACGCTCCCTGGCAATGGCGCGGTTGGTTTCTTCGGCAGCAATGTCGCCCTCAAAGGTAGCTATGTCGTCGGCAATCTGAGCGTCAATTTGGTGGTCAAGTTCCTCGATAGCGCGGTCAATCTCAACCATCTCGGCCTCGATTTCTTCACGTCTCATCTGGCGTGCATTTTTTGCTTTTTCGCTGGCTTTTGCCACGCGTGCTTTCATTTCGTCCATTTTGGCTTGCGATTGAGCCAGTCTTTCCTTCATTGTCATAGATGTAATCTACATTGTTATGAATTATTCTACAAAATTACATCTAAATCCCCATACTCGGTTTATACTAAAGTGTAAACCTGAGGAGTTTTAACCACTTTTTACACTTTTATGTAATAATAAGAGGCTTTCTGCGTTACATAAAAAGACAGAATGACAGCATACGAACCCTACATAGCAATGGCGCAATCGATAGCCAACATCACTTTTCAAGGAATATACCTTATCAATCCCGTTGAAAAGCAGGTTGTCTATGCCTCCGACACGCTGCTCCAGCGGTCGCCCGGCGACACTGTTTCTGCCGAGACGTTGATTTCGCTTGGCCAACGGGAACTGGACGCCATCGCAGCCGCCACCGTCCAATACAAAGCTGCCACACCTGAGAGGCGAAAAGGATTCATGCTCCATATCAATACCCCTTGGCAAAATCAAAACACGATGGCCTCCCACAAACTGACAATCATATACACCGATGAGCAAGGCAACCCACTACTGGTGATGGGACTTGTCTCGCCATCTGTCCGCGAGCGCACAGATGGCATTATGTTCCGTTTTGCCGACGAGGATGCCTTGTACCAATACCAACACGAAACAAGACAATGGGTACGCCAGCCGTTACCACATCTTACCGGCAACGAGCTCACTATGCTTCGCCTCACCTTGCAGGGACATTCGCTCGAAGCAATAGGCCGACTGATGTATAAAAGCACTGAAAGCGTGAAATACTATCGCCGTCAGGTCTTCGAGAAACTCAATGTGCGAAACATCACCGAAGCCCTTGTTGTCGCCGCCGACTACTGTTTGCTATAACCGCATCCCTGCCATACGGGCAACAAGGAATGATTGCGATCATGTGTCAATGCGTGACTAGCATACAGACACATGATACCATTAAGAATTGGCACAACAAATACTCAGATGCTCCGGCTGCGCTGCCATTGCTCGCCCTTGCGGTGGCGGACAAAGCGGAAGTTGCACCGATCGCCGCCCTGGCAGAGGGTCTGGGTGCGGATGAAGTCGGTGTAGGGCAACGAGCCGTAGTTGATGATGTCGGCATGGCAGAACATCGGGCCGAAGCGTTCCAGCACGCCGCGCTTCTCAAAGATATGGCGGTAGAGGCATTCGGTGCACTCAAAGTGGAACTCGTTGCGCGGGTCGGTGTCGAGGTGCCACACGTAGCACTAGCCCCAGCCACACGAAAAGCGCTCAATGACGCCGCCCGCACCAGCACCTACTACGCCTCGTCCCCCTTCATCGGCGCCGCCCTGTCGTTCCTGCTGCTCGGCGAGCCGTTG
>JAFSYK010000039.1 GCA_017449975.1 Bacteroidales bacterium | reverse complement strand
GGTGCAGCAACTCGTCCAACTGGGCGGGGCTGATGCGCATCACCACCTCGCTCTCGTCGATGAGACCCTCTTTCAGCATGTCCATAGCCATGGTGAGGGCGGCAACGCCGGTGCGCTTACCCACGCGGCACTGCAGCATATAGAGCTTGCCATCCTGGATGGTGAACTCGATGTCGAGCATGTCGTGGTAGTTCTTCTCGAGAATGTTGCGGATGTCGCAGAGCTCCTTATAGGTGTCGGGCATCAGCTCCTGCATCGAGTGCATGTGCTTGTTCTGCTCGTTCTTGGTGTCGTCGTTGAGGGGGTTGGGGGTACGGATACCGGCCACCACATCCTCGCCCTGGGCATTGATGAGCCACTCACCGTAGAACTGGTTGTCGCCGGTGGCGGGGTTACGGGTGAAAGCCACACCGGTAGCCGAGGTGTCGCCCATGTTGCCGAACACCATAGCCTGCACGTTGACGGCGGTACCCCAATCGTCGGGGATGCCCTCAATCTTGCGATAGCTGACAGCCTTCTTGCCGTTCCAGCTCTTGAACACAGCCTTGATGCCGCCTTCCATCTGGGCGCGGGCGTCATCGGGGAACTCGGTGCCGAGCACCTCTTTCACCTTGGCCTTGAAATCCTCGGCCAGCTTCTTCAGGTCGTCGGCGGTCAGGTCAGTGTCGCTCTTGTAGCCCTTGGCCTCTTTGTAGGCGTCCAGCATGTCATCCAGCTGTTTGCGGATGCCCTTGCCGTCGGCGGGCTCGATACCCTCACTCTTCTCCATAACCACGTCGGCATACATCATGATGAGACGACGGTAGCTGTCGTACACAAAGCGGGGGTTGTTGGTCTTCTTCAGCATACCGGGGATGGTCTTGCTGCTGAGACCGATATTGAGGACGGTGTCCATCATACCGGGCATCGACGAGCGCGCACCCGAGCGGCAGGAGACCAGCAGGGGGTTCTCGGCATCGTCATACTTCATACCCATGATTTTCTCGATATTCTCCACACCTTTCCACACCTCCTCCATCAGCCCCTGGGGCAGCTGGCAGTTGTTGGCATAATAGGCGGTGCAGCACTCGGTGGTGATGGTCAGACCGGCAGGAACCGGCAAGCTCAGCAGGCACATCTCGGCCAGGTTGGCACCTTTGCCGCCAAGGAGGTTCTTCATGTCGGCTTTTCCCTCGGCGGTCTTTCCGCCAAACGTGTAAACGTACTTCGTCATAGTATTATTTTTTTATTAGTGATTCGCGTAATGGGATTTAAGATGTTTAAGGTAACTTGTAATAAGTTAGATGGATGGACCTTGTCCGAAAGGAAGATGCAAAGTTAATGATTTTTTACGAAATATACAAATAGTATACATTATAATATATAAGCAGCAAGATAAAAACAAAAAGGCAGCCACGAAATCCGTGGCTGCCTTGCTAGGGTGTCTGACGAACCGTGTCGTCAGCCTTACTTCTTGATACCGGTGATAATCAGCTCCACTTTCGATTTGCGGGCGGCACCCTTCTTCTTGTCGATAAGGTCGTTGGCGGCACGCTTGATTTCGTTGGGTGTCATACCCACAACCTCGATGCGCTCGGCCTCTATACCGTTGCGCGAGAAGAAATCCTTCACCGACTGGGCACGGGCCAGCGATACCTGCTGGTCGTGTTCCACATCGACACCGTAGGTGGTGACATAACCCTTGATGAGGAAGGTGACGTCGGGATGGTTGCGGAACATGGCGATGTAGTTCAGCAGCACTGTGTCGCTTTCGGGCAGCAGCTTAGATTCGCCCTCTTCGAAATAGATGTCATCGATGGGGAACACCGTACCCTTCTCCGTGCGGTTCATCACGAAACGCATCATCGTGTCGGTCATAAAGATATCGGAGTTGAAATCCTTGTAGATGGAGAAGTAACCAGGCTTCTTGGCATAGAGCGTGTAATTGAACTTGGGCACAAACTTCACACGGCCGTTCTTGAAGCGGGGATTCTTGACAATCTCGCGGTTCTGCGTGTTCTTCTCCAGAATCAGCAGCTCCACGTCGACACTCTTGCGGGCAATGGGATCGTAGAACACAATCAGCGGCTCGAACGCGTCGACATGCACCGACACCTTCACCGTATGACCGCCCCCGCGCGTCACATTGTCCAGCACCAGATAGTAAACCTCGTCCTTAGACACGGGAATCGACTTCAAGTAACGTCCTGTCGACTGCTTGGTCAGTATCTTGTCGGTGGCGTCGTACTTCATGCCGATAGCAGGACCCGTCGTGGCTTTGCGCGTCACCGTCTTGCCACCCACCGTCACCGTCTGCGGTTTGGCAGCTGCCGTGTCGGGAGCGGACATGTTGACAGCCACAGGCAGTATCTTGTTCTGCAGCACATGGTTGCTGAAATAACTGTCGGTATACTTGTACAGCAGGAAGTCGTAGTCGTCGCCCACATTGTTGGGGGTCACCTCAATCTCGAGCAAGCCGTTGTAGGGTACTTTGAACTTGTACCACACCGAGTTGTGCTCGTACTCGAAGACGTTGGGGTTGGACTTGTCGGACATAATCTCCATCACACGGCCACCGCCGATGGGCGCCTTGGTAGGTCCAAAGGGCACATCGGGCTGCAGCTCGATGGCGAAAAGGGCGTCGTTGCTGTTGTAGGGCAGGTCGATACCCAAATCAACAGGAGCCTCCTCCGTCTTCTTGGACTGCTTGCCTTTCTTCTTCTTGCTCTTGCTCGTGGTAGTCTTACTCTTGGTTGTCTTGCCGCGGCCCGAACGGTTCTGCGCCTGCGCGTCGACGACACCGGCACACAACAGGAAAGCCATCAATACCACTAGGAAACGTTTCATGCTAGATGTTGATAATATAGATTATGGTGCAAATATAATAATTTTTTTTGATGTGAAGTCGTTAAGATGTTAAGTTGTTAAAATTAACACCTTCCATCATTCACTTCTTCAGGTATGTGTCGAACCAGTCGATGAAGTTGCGATGCCAGAGGATGCTGTTCTGCGGTTTCATCACCCAGTGAGTCTCGTCGGGGAAGTAGAGATAGCGACTGGGGATATGACGCATCTGGGCAGCGTTGTAGGCAGCCATACCCTCGGAGGCCACAATGCGGAAGTCGAACTCGGAATGGATGACACAGATGGGGGTGTTCCACTTGTCGACAAACAGGTGCGGCGAGTTGGCATAGCTCTTCTTAATCTGCGGGTTGTTCCAATCCCAGTAAGGACCGCCGAGATCCCAGTTGTCGAACCACATCTCCTCGGTCTCGAGGTACTGCTGTTCGAAGTTGAACATACCGTTGTGAGCCAGGAAGGCTTTGAAACGACGACCCTCGTCGTAGCCCTTCACGTCGTAGTTGTGACCGGCCAGCCAATAGATGCTGTAGCCGCCGAAGCTGGCACCGCAGGCACCAATACGCTCACGGTCGATCTGTTTGAAGTTGTCGGCAAAATAGTCGGTGGCGCTCATATAGTCCTTCATGCAGAGTCCGCCGTAGTCGCCGCTGATTTCCTCGAGCCACTCCATACCGAATCCCGGGCAGCCGCGACGGTTGGGGGCGATGACGAAGTAGCCGGCACCGCTCATGACCTCGAAGTTCCAACGGGTGCTCCAGAACTGGCTGACGATATTCTGCGGACCACCCTCGCAGAAGAGCAGAGCGGGATAGGTCTTGGTGCTATCGTAGTCGTAGGGGTAGATGAGCCAGGTGAGCATCTCTTTGCCGTCGACGGTCTTGATCCAGTAGGGCTCGGTCTTGCCCATACGCACCTGCGAGAGGATGTCGTCATTGAAAGTGGAGACCTTCGTACCTTCGGACTTCTCGTCGATGAGGTTGTAGGCATAGAGGGTGGCCGGGTACTGCATGCTGACCTGCGTGGCGATAATCTTGTCACCGTTCATCTGGAAGCCGTTGACATCGTGCATACCGGCGGAAACCTGACGGATAACCTTGGTCTCGCGGTTGAAGGCGAAGATTTCCAACGTACCGCGGTACATCACCACAGCGGCCAACTCTTTGTCGTCGCTGCTCCAGCTGATGCCGCTGACACCATAGTCGAAATCCTCGGTGAGGTCGGTCCTGTTGCCACTCTCGAGGTCCATCACCATCAGGCGCAGCTTGTCGCTCTCGTAGCCGTCACGCTCCATACTCTCCCAAGCAATCATCTTGCCGTCGTGGCTGAACACAGGGTTCTGGTCGTAGCCCATAATGCCCTCGCTGATGTTGCGGGTCTCGCCGGTCTCCAAGTTATAGATAAAGATGTCGCTGTTGGTGCTGTGAGCGTAGTCGTAGCCGGTCTTCTTGCGGCAGGTATAGGCAATCAACTTGCTATCGGGGCTGTAGTTATACTGCTCCGTACCACCCCAAGGGCGCATGGGGCACTCGAAGGTGCTGTCGATGATGTTGACCACCTTGTCCATCTTTGCTCTGCCGTTCTCAAGAGGCGCATAGAAAATCTGCGGAATCTCGTCCACCCAGTTGTCCCAGTGGCGATACATCAGATCCTCATTGATGCGGCCCGTGGTCTTGTCGAGGCCGGCATACAGCTTGTTCAGGTGCTCGGGACGCTCCACGGGGATGGTGCTGATATAAACCATCGAGTTGCCGTCGGGGGCCAGCTTGAAGCCCTCGAAACCGCGCTCACACTCGGCCATCACAGTCTCACGCTTTGAGCTGACTTTCATCGAAATAATCTGACTTCCACGGCAGAAAGCAATGGTCTGGTCGTCGACCCAGGTCGGGCTGAACTCGCTCTCGGGGGTGACCGTCATACGCTGCGCCTCGCCACCGACGGTGGGCATCAGATAGAGGTCGATATTGTTCTTGTTCTGCTCCATATCAGTGTAGCGCACCGCATAGAGCACCTGGCTACCGTCGGGACTGACGGCATACTCCGTCAGCACGCCCAGTTTCCACATCACTTCGGGCGTGAAGCGGCCATTTTCAACTGTAACTTCTTGCTTGCCGATCACATCTTTCTCGGCATTGTTGCTGCACGCGCCAAACAGGAGCGCCACGGCAGCCATAGCAAACAGGGAAATATTCTTCATAATTCTATAAATATAATTTGACTTTCTATTAAAATGCAAAGATACGAATTTCAGCAGAAAACAAATCCTTCCAATCTTTTTTTAAAATACTTTTTCTTCGTATTTTTGCACAGAATTTAACATTACCAACCTATCGTAATATGAAAAGAATACTTTACATCATTGCCGTTGCCGCCATCGGAATTCTTTCCGTTTCATGCAGTTCGGAATATGGCATCACCGAAAACAACACCCGCCTGATGCCCGTCAACTCCACGGCACACACCCTGCCCACCGTTGCCGAACTGCGGGTAAGCTCCTCGAAGATTTCGCATCAGCTCTCCGTGAAAAACACCTACTCACTGAAAGACATCTACAACTTTGGCGACTCGCCCAAGATGGTCTATCTCCAGAAGCTGGCACTGAACCAGGCTGCACAAAAATACGACGCCGACGTCATCGTGGCTCCCTCCTACTCTATTACCACCTCCGACGACCTGAAAACCATCACGGTAACCGTCACAGGCTACCCGGCCAACTACTACAATTTCCACACGGCCACAACCGAAGAAATGAATATCATCAGCAATGATCCCGAGCACAGCATGGTTGTGCCTTGCACCTCATCCTCAATAACCGATCCCAGTTGGAGCGAAAGTTACACCCGTTAACCCTCATCGAGCAGCCGATTGCCGACACGCCGTTGCGCGAGTGGCTCGAATCGAGTGAGAAAGTAGTGGTCATATCCCACATGAATGCTGACGGCGACGCCGTCGGCTCTCTTTTGTCATGGTATCACATGCTGGGCGGCCGTCCCGGCGTCATCCTGCCCAACGGCTGTCCGCCTGCCTTCAGCTGGATGCCCGGCGCCGACCGTATCGTCAGCGGCGACGCGGAACGCGAACGTTGCGAACGGATGTTGACAGAGGCCGACCTCATTGTCGGCGTCGACTTCAACGCGCTGTCACGCATCGACTTCCTGGCACCCGCACTGCGAGAATCCAAAGCCCGCAAGGTGCTGCTGGACCACCACCACAATCCCGAAATCGAAGCCTTCGACCTGGTGGTCTCGCTGTCGCACCTCTCCAGTGCCTGCGAGGTGGTCTACTGGACCATGAACCACCTGTGGGGCGACGAGGCCATCCCCCGCGACACGGCACGATGCCTCTACACCGGCATCTGCACCGACACGGGCTCGTTCAGCTACAGCAGCGAGCAGCCCTCCGTCTATGAGGCGGCAGCAAATCTGGTAGCCAAAGACATCAACGCCGCCGGCATCCACAACCAAATCAACGACATCTACACCGAGAACCGGCTGCGTTTCTACGGCTATGTGCTCACCAATAGGCTGCGCGTCTTCCCCGAGAGCCATTTTGCCTATATCTACGTCACCCTCGACGATCAGAAGCAGTTTGGCATTACCGCTGCAGACATGGAGGGGCTGGTCTCCTACGCCATGATACTCAAGGAGACACATGTGGGCGCCCTCGTGCGCGAAGAGCCCACCCGCAACCGTATCTCGCTGCGCTCGAAATACGATGTCGACGTCAACGAGATTGCCCGAACCTACTTCAACGGCGGCGGCCACATCAAAGCCTCCGGCGGACAGAGCACCACCTCGCTGCAAGAGACCATCGAGTTGTTAGAGAAACTGTTCCTAAAGAAGGGAAAATAGACGCAACAGACTGGATAGATTCGATAGATATGACAGGGACTTCTCAATCACACAATCGCGCAATCACACCTTTAATTATTGCTCTTCTGTTTTCCCTTGTCGGTTGCCATCACACACCTGTAGTGGAGGTTGAAGACAAGAGCGACAAAGGACTGAGCGAACGACTGATAACCGCCAACAAATACATCGCTTCATCGGAGCAGACACAGATTGACGGCTATGTGTCGCGTCGCGGTTGGAATTGCGCAACGCTACCCTGTGGCGCACGCCTCTTGGTACAGAAGACTGGCACGGGTGCACTCATCAAAAACGACGACCATGTGGTGGTACGATACACCCTCTCCACGCTGAACGACAAGACGCTCTATGCCGACCGCACCGACACCCTCGTCGTGGGTCGCCACAACGCCACCGTCGCCCTCGACGAAGCACTCCTGCGACTGCGACACGGTGGTGAAGCACAGATTATCAGTCCCTCCGAAGCCGGCTACGGCGTAGCGGGCGACGGCGATCGCATCCCCTCGCGCACCGTGCTGGTATACCAGTTGAAGGTGGAGTAGCATTTTCTATGCACGGCAATAATGATTTTTTTGTATTTTTGCATACTCCAGTAATGGAACGATATTCTACAATATATTGATAATCAAAATTCAAAACACTTATATTACAATGAAAAACACAATTAAAATTGTCGTCATGGTTTTGGCAGCCGCCATTTTGGCTACGGCTTGCAGCAAATCGGACATCAAAGGCTTCAAGAAAACCAAAGGCGGTCTGCACTACAAATTCGAGACCAAGAACAGCAGTGGCGAGAGCATCCATGTGGGTGACGTCATTGTGGGCGAACTGGTCTTCCGTCTGGACACCACCACCCTCTACAGCAACGCCGGCGATCCGCAGCGTCTGATGATGGTGCGCGACAGCGTGTTCAACGGTTATGACATCGACGAAGGTCTGCTGCTGATGCATGTGGGCGAGAAGGCTGTTTTCGCCATCTTCGCCGACTCGGTGGCTCGCTACTTCAACCCGCAACAGCTGCCCCCCTCATACAAACCGGGCACCAACATGCTGTTCTACTACGAGGTTACCGTTTCGGACGTCGTGACGAAGGATGAGCTGCAGGAAGAGCAGGAGAACTTCATGGAGGAAATGCAGCAGCGCGAGAAAGAGGAGCCTGAGACCCTGGCCAAGTACATCGCCGACAACAACATCACCACCAAACCCAACAGCGACGGCTTGTATATCATCGTCAACAAGCGTGGCAACGGCCCGAAGGTGGCCATGGGTAAAGAAGTCGCCATCAACTACACCGGTCGTCTGCTCGACGGCAAGATGTTCGACAGCAGCATCGAGGCCGACGCCAAAGAGGGCGGCATCTACACGAGCAACAAGACCTACGAGCCTCTGACCTACGTGGTGGGCAAGATGAGCTTGATTCGTGGTTGGGAGAACGGCATCATGGGTCTGCCGCAGGGCACCCAGGTGACGCTGATCATGCCCTCGTCGCTGGGCTATGGTGCTCAGGGCGCTGGCCAGACCATCCTCCCCTACTCGCCGCTCCGCTTCGACATCGAAATCGTGAGTGTGAAGTAAGTAACAAGTGACAAGAAGAATTTGAGTTTCATGAAAAACATTGTCATTTTTGGAGCGCCGGGTGCCGGAAAAGGCACACAGAGCGAGTTTATCGTGGCCCGCTACGGATTGACACATATCTCGACGGGTGACCTGCTGCGCAAAGAGATTGCCGACCAGACACCGCTGGGACAGCGCATCAAATCGATTATGGATGCTGGTCAGCTGGTGAGCGACGACATCGTGGTGGAGATGATTGACAAAGCCATCGCCGCCAACACCACAGGCATCCTCTTCGACGGTTTTCCGCGCAATGTGGCGCAGGCCGAAACGCTGGACAAGCTGTTGGCCAAGCACGGACGCAGCATCACCTGCATGGTGCAGCTCGACGTGCCGCGCGAGGAGCTCATCCGTCGTATGCTCGAACGCGCCAAGGTGAGCGGTCGCAGCGACGACAACGAGGAGACCATCAAGAACCGCTTGGTGGAGTATGAGAACAAGACGCTGCCCGTGGCCGACTACTACGCCGCGCAGGGCAAACGTCTGCTCATCAACGGCCTCGGAGCCATTGATAAGATTTCCGCATCGATCGCCGAGGCGATTGATGCCGCGTGACCAGTGGCTCGGTGACCCGCCATACGGTCACAAGTCACAATTCTCAACGTGAAATTATGACTTCTAATTTCGTTGACTACGTAAAAATAATGATACGCTCGGGAAAAGGTGGTGCCGGTTCGGCCCACCTTTTGCGAGTAAAATACAACGCCAAAGCGGGTCCCGACGGCGGCGACGGCGGTCGTGGCGGCCACGTTATCCTGCGTGGCAACAGCCAGCGGTGGACGCTCATCCACCTGAAGTACACCAAGCATGTCTTTGCCGAGAACGGACAGAATGGCGGCGACAACCTGCGCACCGGTCGTCAGGGTGCCGACCAGATTCTCGACGTGCCGCTAGGTTCGGTGTGCCGCGATGCGGAGAGTGGCGAGATACTGGGCGAAGTGACCGAGGACGGCCAGGAGGTCATCGTGGCCAAAGGCGGTCGCGGCGGCCTGGGCAACGACCACTTCAAGTCGCCCACCAACCAAACACCGCGCTACGCCCAGCCTGGCGAGCCGGCGATAGAACGCTGGGTCATCATCGAGTTGAAGATGCTGGCCGACGTGGGACTGGTGGGCTTCCCCAATGCGGGCAAGTCGACACTGCTCAGCGTGGTCAGCGCCGCACATCCCGAGATAGCCGACTATCCGTTTACCACGATGGTGCCCAACCTGGGCATCGTACCCTACAGAGACGACCAGTCGTTCTGCATTGCCGACATCCCCGGCATCATCGAGGGTGCCAGCGAGGGCAAAGGACTGGGACTGCGTTTCCTGCGTCATATCGAGCGCAACTCGCTACTGCTGTTTATGGTCAGCTGTGAACAGCTGGACATCGCTCGGGAATACGACATCCTACTCAACGAGCTGCGGAAATACAACCCCGAACTGCTCGACAAACAGCGGCTGCTGGCTGTGACCAAATGCGATATGCTCGACGACACCATGATGGAGCAGCTGCGGCAGCACCTGCCCGACGGCGTGGAGGCCATCTTCATCAGTGCCGTGTCGGGTTTGGGCATTATGGAACTGAAGGACAAAATTTGGGAGCGCCTGCAATAACGGAGATTGCATAATGATTGAATTTGACACACGGCTGTTTTACTGGATTAACGGGCACCATTGTGCGCTATTGGACCACGTATTGTGGGTGGCCAGCCAGGGATGGTCGTGGATTATCGTCATCATTCTGGCATTCTGTATCGGCACGCTGCGCCACGAGCCACGGAAATGGTGGCTGGTGCTGGCGGGCATCGGTCTCTGCTTTTTGCTGAGCGACCGCATCTCAGTGCTCTGTTTCAAAGAGGTTGTATGCCGCCTGCGTCCCTGTCATGCGTTGGACAACGTGCGCATGTATCAAACCACCTGCGGTGGCCTCTACGGCTTTGTATCGTCCCACGCCGCCAATGTATTCTCCTTGGCCATCTTCCTCAGTCTGCGTCACAACCAGGCTGTCTGGAGACGGGGACTGCAACGGGGATGGTGGCGCAAGAACGCCTTTGCCATTGCTCTCTTTGCGTGGGCCATTATAGTGGGCTATTCGCGCCCCTATCTGGGCAAGCACTACCCGGGCGACGTGGTGTGTGGAGCGTTGCTGGGACTCGGCCTGGGTGCTCTCGCCTACTTCCTTATCAGCAAGCTGGAAGCATGGCTCGACAAACGCGCTGAAGAAAAAAAACAACAAACGGTGTAACATTTTGCACCCATCCTCCGTTATATATGATGTGCTTACTTATTTCAAGATGTATTTGACAGAACGTCTCTCTTTGTAGAGACGTTTTGTTTTTTTTAGGACTATGAACTTCCTCGACATACTTATCGCCATACCGCTGCTCTACTTCATCTACAAAGGATGGAAGCGCGGATTGATTTTTGAACTGGCCACCCTTGTCGGCATCATTGCGGGCTGCTATGCCGCCACGCATTTCTCGGCCTGGGTCGCCGATGTGCTGAAACTGGACGGTGAAGGGGCCATACTGATAGCCTTCTTCATCACCTTCGTCGGCGTGGTGGTACTGGCCGTGGTGCTGGGCAAAGCGGTAGAAGGCTTTGTCAAGCTGGTAAAGGTGGGCAAAGCCAACAATGTGCTGGGTGCCGCCCTCGGCATGCTGAAAAGTCTTGTTGTAGTGAGCGTACTGATCAACCTGCTGCTGATGGTCGACCCCACGTCGAAGATTATCACTCAGAAGACCCGCGAGGGGAGCCTGCTGTTCAAACCCACCCACACTGTCGGCAACCGACTCACGGCACACCTGAAACAGGTGATTGCAGAACGAAAAACAGCAGAAGAATAACATACCGACAGAAAGCCCCCCCACTAACGCACTAACACATTAACGCACTAACACATTCTTCCATGATTCTCGCACCCATGCAAGGGCTGACGGAAGTTCTGTTCCGACACTGCTATGAACGATGCTTTCCCCACGTCATCGATCTGGCGGTCTCCCCTTTCCTGTCGCTGACCCACGGCAACCTGACCGAGGCGAGGGATAAGGTGGACGATGTGCTGCCCGAGAATAATGTCGGGTCCATCCCCGTGGTGCCGCAGATTCTGGGACGCGAGCCCGACCTCTTTGTCCAGCTGGCACACCGGCTGGCGGAACTGGGTTATCGCGAGGTGAACTGGAACATAGGCTGCCCGATGCGCCGCATCGCCGGCAAACGACGTGGCAGCGGCATACTCCCCTACCCCGACCTGGTACGCGAGGTGCTGGATCAGGTGGTTCCGCAACTCAACGGCATGACACTGTCGGTCAAGATGCGACTCGGCTACCACGATCCCGATGACATCTTCAAGCTGATACCGATATTGAACGACTACCCGCTGGCCAGCGTCACCATACATCCCCGCACGGGGCGACAGCAGTATGGCGGACAGTGTGATTTGGAACGTTTCGGTCAGGCCGCCGCACAACTACGCCACCCCGTGATCTACAACGGCGACATACGCACTGCTGCAGATTACGAACAGATACTCCGTCGCTTCCCTTCGGTATCGGACGTGATGATAGGTCGTGGCGTGCTCTACGACCCCCTGCTGCCCCTGCGGATAAAAGGAGCATCGGGAGAACCGGAACAGGCAGTGCTGTTTCTGCGCGCGCTGGTCGACGACATACTGGCGACACTGCCCACCGAACAGGCGAAGATACGGAAGATAAAAGAGTACTGGTGCCTGATGTGGCGTATCACCGGCATCAGCGAGACAGCATCGCGCACTGTGCTGCACACCACCACCCTCGCTGAAACGCTCGCAGCCATCGAACAAATTTTAGTATCTTTGCAAGTGATACGCGATTAGTGACATCTTATTTCCATCCTATATGAAATACTTATTTAGACTTACTCTTCTTTTTTCTCTGATATTGGGTGCTTCCGCCTGCCACCGCGGTGACGATTTGAAAGGCAAGACAGCGGAAGAGAAGCTGGCTATCCTGGACAATAAAATCCACCACAAACAAAACGACGCCAAGCTCTATGCCCAGCGTGCCGAAGTGTTTGTCGAGTTGGGACGTTACAGCGAAGCCTTGGTCGACCTGGGACGTGCCACCACCCTCGACGACGACAATCCCACCTACTATATGCAGATGGCCGACGCCTATATGCACATCGGCAATATCGACCGCTGCTATGAGGTGCTGCAGAAGGCCAACGAGCTGAAACCCAACGACACGGGCATCCTGCTCAAGTTGGGCGAAGCCGCCTACTATCACCATGACAACGAACGTGCGCTGGTTCACCTGACGCAGGTCACGGAAAAAGAGCCCAACAACCGCACGGCACTCTTTATGAAGAGTTTCATCTATCTGGAGCAGGGCGACACCGCCAGTGCCGTGGTGCTGCTCGACAAAATCTGCGGACTCTATCCCGACTTTGTGCCTGCCTTCGAGCACCTGGGCAGCATCTATGCCACCCGCAAATCGCCAATGGCGCTGGAATACTACAACACTGCGCTGCGCATCGAACCCGACAACACCAATGTGCTCTACGGTGTGGCCATGTACTACCAGTCTTTGGGGGACTTCGAGCAGGCGGAGCACTACTACAAAGAGATGCTCGACCGCGACGAGAACATGCCCGACGCCTGGCACAACCGCGGCTATATACAGCTGTTCCACTATGGCGACTATGAACTGGCGGTGGACTACTTCACCCAGGCGCTGGCGTGCGACAGCACCCATGTGGCGTCGATGGTCAACCGTGGCGTCGCCTACGAACTGCTCAACGACAAACAGAAAGCCCGCGAGGACTACCAACACGCGCTAAGTATCGATCCCAAATTTCAACCTGCCATCGATGGAATGGGGAGAGTTAAGTGAATGCGTTAGTGTGGGAATGTGTTCGTGTGGGGGAATTGTTAATAACTCCTTACGGAGATTCGGTAAAAAAAAATTACTTTTGCAAACAGAGCGAAGAGTGAAGATGTGATACAACTTAGCACTTTAACATCTTAACGTTTTAACATTCAACAGCCAACAACCTTTTACTGATTTTATAGACTTTACTTTATATAATACCATGAGTACACTGAAAGGTCGCAACCTTATCTCCATCACCGACTTCAACAAAGAAGAATACCTTGAGGTGCTGGACATTGCCGAAGGCTTCGAGCAAAATCCTAAACAGCGTATCCTTACCGACAAAGTGGTGGCTACGCTTTTTTTTGAACCCTCCACGCGCACACGTCTCAGTTTTGAGAGTGCCGCCAACCAGCTGGGGGCTCGTATTATCGGTTTCAGCGACCCGGGTGGCACCAGCGTGCAGAAGGGCGAGTCGTTGCACGACACCATCGTGATGGTGAGCAGCTATGCCGACCTCATTGTGATGCGCAACCCCAAGGAGGGTAGCTCGCGCTACGCCAGTGAGGTGTCGACGGTGCCCGTTATCAACGCCGGCGACGGTGCCAACCAGCACCCCACGCAGTGTATGCTCGACCTCTACTCCATCCGCAAAACGCAGGGCACGCTCGAGAACCTGCAGATAGCCTGTGTGGGCGACTTGAAATACGGTCGCACCGTCCACTCGCTGGTGCAGGCCATGTGCAACTTCAACGCCACCTTCCATCTGGTGTCGCCTGAAGAGTTGAAACTGCCCAGCTCGGTGAAAATGAGCATCAAGAATGCCGGTCTGAAATACTATCAATACACCGACCTGCGCGACATCATCCCCACCGCCGACATCATCTATATGACCCGCGTACAGCGCGAGCGCTTCCCCGATCCGCTGGAGTACGAGCGTGTCAAGGACAGCTGCATCCTCACCGCCTCCATGCTTGAGGGCTGCAAGTCCAACATGAAAGTGCTGCACCCGCTGCCCCGCGTCAACGAAATCACCGTGGATGTCGACAAAACGCCTTACGCCTACTACTTCCAGCAGGCCCAGAACGGTGTCTATGTCCGTCAAGCCCTCATGTCGGCCATCCTCGGCGTAAAGTAAATCGTGAACGGTGAACCGTGATACAATATAATGTGAGCACTCGTTTCACCAATCACGGGTCATTCGTCACAGTTGATTAAAAGGATTTTAGTTTTTAGATTTTAGTTTTTACTTTTTACCTTATAACAATGGACTCAAAGAAAGAATTAGTGGTTCCCCGTATTGAAAACGGCACCGTTATCGACCATATCCCTACCACGGCAGTCTACAAAGTCATCCGCATCCTGGGTCTGGAGAAATACCAGGATCAGGTGCTCATCGGCAACTTCCTCAACAGTGACAAGCTGGGCAAGAAAGGTATCATCAAAATCAACAACAAGCACTTCACCAAAGAGGAAATCAGCAAGATCGCCCTCGTGGCGCCCTATGCCACCATCATCGACATCAAAGACTTTGCCGTCACCGAGAAGTTCGCCACTGAGATTCCCGACCATATCGAGAACTTTGTGAAATGTGCCAATCCCAAATGCATCACCAACTTCGAGCAGATACCCACCAAGTTTGACATCGTCGACAAGTCCAACCTCAAGATGAAATGTCACTACTGCGAGAAGTTCACCACCAAAGACACGATGGTGATTATTGATAAATAGTGATTGGTAATTGGTGATTAGTGATTAGACATTACATTAAACCGTCAATAACCAATAACCAATAACCATTCTCAATCACAACTCTCAATTCTAAGTTTCCCCCATGCGTCGTTTCTTTCTTTCACTGATTATCGTGGCGTTGGTGCTGACGGTGGCGTCGTTTATGGTGATGTGGATTGCACCTGCCGTGTTCCATATCTTCATGCCGCTGCTGGTGCTTTATTTCACCGTGGTTACCGGTCTGCAGCATTACTTTTCGTTGCAAGCAGCCAAGAAAGACGCACGCACATTCATCAAAGTCTTTCTGGGACTGACGGTGGGAACGCTCTTCCTGCACCTTATCGTACTGACAGTCTATCTGTTCACACACCTTGGCGATGCGCTGACCGCCAAACATTTCCTCATTGCATTCTGCATCGGTTACATTGTCTACCTCGTCTTCGAGACCGTCGCCCTGCTTCTGCTGGTACGGCAACGGAGACAATAACTTGTTCCGACAAATACCAAACAAAAAAGGCGGGAAAATCCCGCCTTTTTCTATTTAAAAGACAGCCTTTTGTCGCAAAATTTTCGTAACTTTGCGATAGAAAATCGAGCGTATCGTATTTGTTCATTCGCCAATCCATTCATCTGCTTATTTTTCAGCATTGTCTACTCACCACGCACCCATGAAGGACGGATATCTTAATTTCGACGAGTACATTCGCCAAGGCGAACCAGCCCAACGGGAAAAAGCCGAAGCCTGGCGTATGGCCATCGGCCTGCAAGCAGTGGATGGGCTGAATGTCTCCGACTATCTACGAGAAACGGCAAAGAAAAATATTGAAGGAGACATCTCTGTCGACGAAGCTCGTGAGATGGTGAAACAATACTACATCACCAAAACCACGCACGACGAGGATGATGCAAACAAAGAGGAAGCCGACAAAGTTTCGGGTAATATCTCCAAGCTACTCCAGACGGATTCTTTCACATACAGTGTAACTGGTTTTGCATCCATTCACCGATCCATATTTGAAGGCGTTTTCAAACATGCAGACAGCTTCCGTGATTATGATATCTCGAAGAAGGAATGGGTGTTACGTGGCGACTCCGTCATGTATGGTCGCTGGCAAGACCTACGACTGGCCATAGAATATGACCTCGACCAAGAACGCCGATTTGATTACGCCTCACTAAACAAAGATCAAATAATAGAGCACATAGCCCGCTTTATTTCAGGCCTATGGCAGATACATCCATTCAGAGAAGGCAACACAAGAACAACAGCCCTATTTACCATCAAATATCTCCGGATGCTGGGCTTCAGCATCAACAACGACCTATTTGCAAACCACTCCTGGTATTTCCGCAATGCATTGGTACGCGCCAACTATCGTAACATTGCCAAAGGCATCGAGTATGAACCTGTATTCTTGATACGATTTTTCCGCAACCTCTTATTAGGAGAAAACAACACGCTTAGAAACAGATATATGATGATCAATCCACCTGAAGAGTGGAAAATGCCAGACAGCGAGTTGACGACAAGCACAGGACAAGTACAGGACAAGTACGGGACAAGTTCACGGCAAGTACAGGACAAGTTCCTCACAGATGATGAAAATATTAAACGACTAGTAAAGACTGTAGGCAATCGCCAGATGTCCTTAAAAGAGATGATGGAAGGACTTGCCTTAAAAGGTCGGGACAACTTTCTAAATCTATACCTGACCCCTGCCCTCAAAGAAGGCTGGCTACGGCTTCTATACCCCAATTCCCCACGACATCCCCGTCAAAAATATTTATTGACAATCAAAGGAATGTCTTTGTATCAGGAGGTGTCACGGAATGAGGAATAGTAGTTAAGTAAACAGTAGTTAAGTAGTTAAGGCAATACATCCGCTGAACGAATTTACAAGATTTACTAGATTGCTGCCAAGCGTAGCGTGGCAAGGAGAATAAGACCATGGAATACATTACTGAGAAAAACAGAATTTACCTCGTCAAGGACGGCAAGGAGGTCGCCGAGGTGACCTTCCCCGAGCGCGACGGCGTCTATGTTATCAATCACACCTACGTCGACGACCAACTTCGGGGTCAAGGTATTGCCGCGGAGTTGGTGCGCCGTGCGGTGGAAGAGATTGAACATCGTGGCGGACAATACAAGGCCACCTGCAGCTATGCCCAACTCTGGCTTGCCCGCAACCGCGGCTGCGAACTCACCAGTCCGCTGAGCTGTCCCATTCAATAAGTCATCTAACCACAGACACAGAAATGACACACTATAACTTCGACGAAATCATCGAGCGGCGGGGAACCGACTGCTTCAAATGGGATGCGCTGCCGGCAATGTACGGACACGACGACCTCACCCCTATGTGGGTGGCGGACATGGATTTCCGCTCGCCGGATTTCGTGATGGAGGCCCTACGCCGTCGCTGCGAACACGAGGTGCTGGGCTACACCATGCCGTCAAAAGCCTACTGGCAGGCGACGACAGCATGGCTTGATAAACACTACTACATACAGACAACCAAGGAAACACTGCATTTCATTCCCGGAATTGTGGCGGGCATCGCCTACACCCTGCTCTGCCTCACGCAGCCTGGCGACCGTGTGCTGGTGACCACGCCGGTCTATCCACCCTTCCTCAACCTGCCACGCGAGAGCGGTCGCACGCTGGTATGCAGCCCGCTGAAAATCGAAAACGGACGCTTCGCCATCGACTTCGACGACTTCGCACGCAAGGCAGAAGGATGCAAGCTGTTTATCCTCAGCAATCCGCATAACCCCGCCGGAACGGTTTGGGGCGAAGCGGTGCTGCGGCGAATCGCCGATATCTGTGAAAACAAAGGTCTGCTGGTCGTCAGCGACGAGATACACGCCGACCTCACCCTGTCACCCCACCGGCATGTGAGCTACAGCACCGTCAGCGAGGCGGCAGCGCGCCACAGCCTCACCTTTATGGCACCCAGCAAGACATTCAATATCGCCGGACTCGGCAGCTCCGTCTGTCACATCGCCAATCCCGAACTGCGAAAACGCTTTTTCGGCTGGCTCGACGCACTCGGTGTGGCGGGTGGCAACATCTTCGCCTTCACCGCCGCCGAAGCCGCCTTTGCCCACGGCGAAGAGTGGCTGCAGCAAATGCTGGAATACCTGAAAACCAATGCAGAGACGCTGGCGACCTTCCTGAAAGAACAGATGCCACGAGTGAAAGTCGTACTGCCCGAAGCATCCTACCTCGCCTGGCTCGATTTCAGCGATTACGGACTATCCCACAAAGAATTGTCCGACCGCCTCATCAACAGAGCCAAGGTGGCACTCAACGACGGCACCACCTTCGGCGGCGATGCCTACGCCTGCTGTTTTCGCATGAACCTTGGCTGCCCCCGATCTGTCCTTCTGGATGCCTTGCAGCGTATCGAAGCAGCCTTGCGATAACCATGGCGACGATGCATGTTGACGAAATCAAGGCGCTGGCGCAGCATGCGCACAGCGATGCGGCGGTGTGCGACGCACTTTTCGAGGCCTTGTGGGGCGACAACTGCGAAGATGCCGTGCATTCAGCATGGGCGTTGACGCACCTGCCCAAGAGCGACAACGACACCTTTGATGCCCACCGCGATGCGCTGGTGAGTCTAGCCGTCACAACCCCCAACACCTCGCTGCGAAGACTCACGTTGGCACTGCTCGAAAGGTTGGAATGGACGGCACCCGATAACGAAACAGATGATGGAGCCGATTCGGAATCAAGGGCATACACAGGGGTATGCCCCTACGTTCAGTTGCTCAATTTCAGCCTGGAACACCTGATGATGCCCGAAGAACCCTACGGCGTGCGAACACTCTGCATGAAGCTGGCCTACACGCTCAGCCTCCCCTACCCCGAACTACTCGCCGAGCTACGCCAAAGCCTACTCCTCATTGAACCCTCAGAACTCGGCTCCGGCATCCGCCACACCCGCAAGAAAATTTTGGAGAAAATAAATTAACTGTTTCAAAATTAGTTGTATTTTTGCAGAGTGAATATAGATGCCAATATATTTACATCAAACTGATAGACAAATGGAAACGATAATCAGCACCCCGAAGGACATCCGCAAAATGTTCGACAATACCATGTCGATGCGTAAGCGTTGGACGGCTGCCGTGCGTCAGAACGCCACCCGCGAGGAGATGGAGAAGATGGGTATTAAACAAATTGCCATTGTCAAATAATGGATTTGATTTCGTTATCCGCTGTCAATGCAAAATCCCCCTACAAGATAGATTCTGACCAGTCAGGATCTTTTTTCTTTGTCACTAGCAAGCAGCGATCCTACCATGTTGCTTTCATCGAAGACCATCTTTTTTATGAGTACGGCATCTACCAGTACTGTCTCGATACCGAAGTACATGCTGAAGCCGATGGTCATGTGTATGAGGTCGTGGTCGCCTTGATGGAGGAGTTTTTCAAGTCGAGGGCCAAGGGTCTACTTTATATCTGCGATTCGATGGATGGACGACAGGCGGCACGCAACCGTCTTTTCAACCGTTGGTTTAACGCCTACGCCGACAAGGACAAATATCTACTGCTTCAGCGTGAAGTACCCTATGAGGGGGAGCTGCAATACATCTCGCTCATCGTTCGGAAAGACCCCCCTGAAGTGCAACCCATCACAGCATCGTTTGACAGAGTACTCTCCGATCTAGAGTACGCCTATAAATAGGCAAACCATCACCCCACACTCTTCGTCACCCACCCGGCATCCGCCACACCCGCAAGAAGATTTTGGAGAAGTTGCAGGGATAAAGGTGTTCGGGCGGATTTTCAATCCGCCAACTATGAAGAGGATTACAAATCCTTATAGTCTCAACGGCTGGATTACAATTCCAGCCGAACGGGCATTCAGAGCTCGGTTCCGGCGTCCGCCACACACGGAACAAAATTCTGGCGAAGCTGTGATTTTGGACTCGCTCTAATTAATAGTAGTTAAGGCGAATGAATGGTTAGTGGTTATTGGTTATGGGTTATTGAGATGGGGCTAGGTGGTTTTACTTAATACCTCTGGCGTTGAGGGCTTTGTGGTAGCGGGCGGCGTTGGCGTTGTGTTCGGCCAGCGTGGCAGCGAAGCGGTGGTGGCCGGAGAAGTCTTCACTGGCACAGAAGTAGATAAAGTTGGTCTTGCGGTTGGCAAGCACCGCGTCGATGCTGGCACGGCCTGGGATACAGATGGGTCCGGGAGGCAATCCCTTGTTTAGATAGGTGTTGTAGGGGCTCTCGATGCGCAGCGTGGCAGCGGTGATGCGTCGCAGGGCGAAGTTGCCGGAGGCATACTTGACCGTGGGGTCGGCCTGGAGCGGCATACCGATGCGCAAGCGGTTGAGATAGACACTCGCCACATTCTCCTTTTCGTCGTCCTGGTTGGTCTCCTCCTCGACGATGGAAGCCAGCGTCGTCACCTCGACAGGTGTCAGCTGGAGCGCCTCACACTGCCGCTGTCGACGGCTGTTCCAGAAGGCATTGTATTCTTTCTGCATGCGTTTCAGCAAGGCCGACGGCGAGATGTTCCAATAGACCTCGTAGCTGTTTTTGGGGAACAGCGCAATGATGGTGGCGGGCGACATGCCATACTGCGCACAGATGCTGTCGTCCCGCAGCATCCGCAACAGAGTGTCGCACGGGATGTCGACCTGCGACGCAACGAGCGATGAAAGCTGCTCCACGGTGCGCGCCTGACCGATGACAAGACGCACAGGGTCTTGGTTGCCACGGTGAAGTTTGAAAGCCAACCGCAACACGCCCATTTCAGGCGTCACCACATAGCTGCCCGATTTGACATGCTCCGGATAGCTAACGCAGCGCAACACCGAGCGAAGCAGCGCAATACTCGACGTGGCATTGTGCGTCTCGACGCTGTCCATCACCGCATCAAAGGTGCTGCCAGCGGGGATGTTGATACGTACTGGCTCGTCGATGGGGGCCGGTCGCCAAAGGGCGAAAAAGCCAAAGCCGGCAAGAAGAAGCAGAACGGCGAGGATTATTAGGAAACGCTTCATAGGAGACTCTTTTCTTTAGTAGTTAAGAAGACAGGAGTTAAGACAAATGAATGGTTATGGGTTATTGAGAGTTATATGTATTGTCTAACCACTAATCATTATTAAGAATTTTTTGGAAGCGGAGGACGTCGCGGTATTCGTCGTTGACCACAACCCATTCTTGCATGACACCGATCTGACGGTAGCCACAACGCTCGAAAAGATGGCAACTCACGGTATTGGAAGTCACAACATCACAGTAGAGCTGATGCAGGTGCAGCTGACGGGCACACAGCTTGTCCAATTCCAGCAGCATGGCCGTGGCATAACCTTTCCGACGACAGCTCCTTTCCACGCCGATACCCACTTCGGCACGACGATGGATGGGGTCGTAGTTGTAGAGGTCGATGCAGCCCACCAGCTCACCATCGACCAACGCCGCCAGCTGCATGCTGCCATCGACAAAGATGCCTTTGCCTGCGGCACGAAGGGAGATGATATTGTTGTTGAATTGTTTAATTGTTGAACTGTTGAATTGTTTAATTGTTGAATGTGGGTTAGCTGATTTTTCCCCATTGCTGGTGGGTGCTGTGCTGTGCAAGGTAGCGGCGCAACTTGGGGTAGTTGGTCAGGTCGGGGTCGCGTTGCAAAATATCACCCACCATGTCGCGGGCGGCACGCACGATGGGCTCGTCGTCGACGAGATCGGTGAGTTTCAGCTCCAGCAGTCCACTCTGTCGCAGTCCCTGCAGGTCGCCGGGGCCGCGCAACTTGAGGTCGGCTTCGGCAATCTTGAAGCCGTCGGTGGTCTGACACATCGTGCGGATGCGCTCACGCGCCGACTTCGACAGGTCGTCGCGGGTCATCAGCACACAATAGGAGGCGCCGCCTCCCCTACCCACACGTCCTCGCAGCTGGTGCAGCTGCGAGAGACCGAAACGCTCGGCATTCTCGATGACCATCACCGTGGCATTGGGCACATCGACCCCCACCTCGATGACCGTCGTCGCCACCATGATATGGGTGACGCCCCGCTTGAAGCGATCCATCTCGAAAGATTTGTCCTCAGCACTCATTTGTCCGTGGACGATGCTGAGCTGGTAGTGTGGCAGCGGGAAGGCCCGCGAGATACTCTCATAGCCGTCCATCAGGTCTTTGAGGTCGCTCTTCTCCGACTCGTTGATGAGCGGATAGACTACATAGACCTGTCGGCCCGCCGCTATCTGGCGTCGCATGAAGTCAAACAGCTGCAGCCGCTTGGCATCGGTGCCGTGGATGGTGCGCACCGGCTCACGTCCCGGCGGCAGCTCGTCGATAACCGAACTTTCGAGGTCGCCGTAGAGCGTCATCGCCAACGTGCGCGGGATGGGCGTAGCCGTCATCACAAGGATGTGCGGCGCCACCTCGCTCTTGGCCCACAGCTTCGCACGCTGTTCCACGCCGAAGCGGTGCTGCTCGTCGATGACGACATAGCCCAGACGGGCAAACTCCACATCGCGCTCTATCAACGCATGGGTGCCCACCAGGATGTCGACCTCCCCTTTCTTCAGCCGCTGCTTCAACGTGCGTTTCTCCGCGGCTTTCAGACTGCCGGTGAGCAACGCCACACGCAATCCCAACCCGTCGAGCATGCGTAGGAAATTGTTATAGTGCTGCGTAGCCAAAATCTCCGTCGGTGCCATCAGGCAGGCCTGGAAGCCGTTGTCGACGGCCAGCAGCATAGTGAGCAAAGCCACCAGCGTCTTGCCGCTGCCCACGTCGCCCTGCAGCAGCCGGTTCATCTGTCGGCCGCTGCGCATATCGTTCCATATCTCGTGTACCACACGTTTCTGCGCACCCGTCATCTCAAACGGCATCTTCTCGTGGAAGAAGCGGTTGAGGTTGTCGCCCACCACGTTGAACTGATGGCCCTGGGAGTGGCGCTTGCGCTCGTTGCGACTGAACTGATAGTCCAGCTGCATGAGGAACAGCTCCTCGAATTTCATGCGCATCGTGGCCTGCTGCATCTCCGTCGCCGTTTTCGGGAAATGCATGGCGTGCAAGGCGGTGTGACGCGGCATGAGCCGGTAGTGCTGCACCGCCTCGTCGGGCAGAATTTCCTCGACCTGTCCCGACATTTGGGCAAACAGCATGTCGACCATGTGGGTGATGGCCTTCGACGTGATGCCCTTCCCCTTGCCCTTCTCGGTGGTGCTGTAGACTGGCAGAAACTGGTGTCCCGAACTGGCGGCGCCCATCGGCTCGATGTCGGGATGCGACATCTGCAGCTGTCCGTTGAAATAGGTGGGCTTGCCCATCAGCAGATAGGTCACGTTGGGCTTCAGCAACTCTTTGATCCAACGGATTCCCTGGAACCAAACCAAGACCATCTGTCCCGTTCCATCGTCGAAAAGCGCCTCGAGGCGCTGCGACGACTTGCCCGTGGCAATGGTGTGCATATCGCGGATGTTGCCGCGAAGCACCACAAAAGGTTCCTCCTCATTGATGGTGGAGATGGTCGACAGATGCGAACGGTCGACATAGCGGAACGGAAAATAGTAGAGCAGGTCGCGATAGGTGTGGATATCCAACTCCTTGCCCAGCGTCTCGGCGCGGGAAGGACCTACCCCTTTCAGATAGGTGATATTCGTTGAGAGATCCACAGACATGGGGGTTGAGAATTGAGAATTGAGAATTGAGAGTTGAGTTATTGGTCTAATGGGTCCAATTGGTCTAATTAGTCTTATTAGAAGCGTGCAGCAGTTTTTCTCTTTCGAGGGTGCTGCTGATGTCACGCAGGTCGGTGTCGGCGGGCAGCAAGACGGTCTCGATGTCAGGTGCCAGCCGCTGGTTGACGGCAGCCACGGTGGACTCGTATTCCCAATCCTGCGCATTGCGCACACCCCGCACGATGGCGCCACAGCCACAGCGACGGCAGCAGTCGACAGTCATGTCGGAATAGCAGACCACACGCACGCGCGGTTCGTCAGCATAACGTTCCGCTATCTTTTGCACCCGCTCTTCCGACGAGAAGAGGTAACGCTTGTCGCTGTTCTCACCCACCGCCACCACTACGCCGTCGAACAGCCGCAAGGCACGCTTAACGATATTGGCGTGACCGTCGGTGAAAGGGTCGAAGGAACCGGGAAAGAGAACAAGCATTTGAGTTGAGCTGGGGAATGGTTATTGGTTATGGGTTATTGAGGGTTAAGATGTTAAGGGGTTAATATCTTCACATCTTCACATATTTACTTCTTCACATCTTCACATATTCACATCTTCACATCTTCACTATTCACCATTTACCTCCTTTTTCGTTGGCTGGAGGAGCTTGACGGGGCATCGCCGAACATATAGATGAGGCGGATGCCGAAGGAGAAGTTGTAGCAGTCGTTGACCGTCACCTTGGGCGGCTCGCTGTCGTTGGCGGTGATATGCTCGACAAAGGTCCAGCCTTTCTTGACGGGGATGAGCGAATACTGGATTCGGAGACTGAGCATCAGGTTGCGCCACAACGTGAAGCGGATGTCGCCCGCCACCGAAAAGTCGTTGCGCAGAAAGCTCATATCGCTGGTGTCGGGTTCCACGTAGGCGGGATTGAACGAAATGGTGCCGTGCGGCTGGTTGACCAAGCGGGAGTAGACCACACCGACACCCACCATGATGCCACCCCACGGGTCGGTGAAATGGAACGTCAGTGGCACATCGACATAGTTGAGTGTCAGACCTTCAATATTGTAAGGCACCTCGGCACTTCTGGAATACTCCAACGTTCCACGCTGTGCAAAGTCGGCCTCGACCGACAGCGACCAGCGGTCGCTGTCGCCCAGATACATTTGGGCACCCACACCGGCGGTGAAGCCCCACTTTTTGAATCCTTTCAAGTAGTCGCCCTCAATCTGCGACGTGGTGATACCCACCACAGGATAGGCGCGAAAGGTGACGCCATCCGACCCTGAACGGCGGCGCTGGGCGTCGGCAGGCATCGCCACGACAAGCAGCAACGCCACAATAACCCATCTCTGTATCAATGATTTCATAACGTAATGACACAAAAAAAGGGTAAGCTGATTATATCGCACCGCTACAACCAAACACCCTTGCTGTATTCCTACCCTGGGGGATTCAATGGGAGCTGGTCGTATAAGACTTACCCGAATGCAAAGGTACAACTTTTTTCACAACTGCCAAACAATTTCAAAAAAAGTAGTATTTTTGTTTTTTTATAACATCATCAACGTGAACACTACAATCATTCTTTTTTATACACTTATCGTCGTCGGAATCGTGGGTTGGATAGTGTTGCTTCCCGGGAAACGACTGCTTTCTGACAAAACCGTTGCCAATATATCAGTTTTTGGCGGTGCATTTCTTTTTGCCTCCTGCTTCATCAATCTGGTGCCACATCTCTACCTGGAAGGGTTCGAGACCCCGCGGTTGCATATCAAGGTAGGTGCCGCCGTGCTGCTGGGCTACTTCGTCCAGCTGGTGCTGGAACATGTCACCGGCGGCGTGGAACATGGCCACAACCACTGTCACGAATGCGAGGAGCACCGCCACAAGACGCATCCCGTGACCGGACTGCTTATCGGACTCTCCATCCACTCGTTTCTGGAGGGTATGCCGCTGGTCGACCCCGACGGCGACATCCACCAAGGACTACTCTACGGCATTGTGCTGCACAATATCCCCATCACACTGGTGCTGCTCGGACTTTTTATCAACAACGGCTACAGCTTCCGTCGTTCGTTGCTGCTACTGCTGATATTTGCCGTGATGACGCCACTGGGTTCATTGTGCAACCTCTACCTGCTGCCCGACAACGAGGTGCTACAGTCATTGCTGATGGGCTTGGTGGTCGGCATCTTGCTCCACGTATCGGTGAGCATCCTTTTCGACCACGACCACAATCTGTTCAGTTGGAAAAAGATCCTGCTGATATTGATCGCCTTCATCGCCGCCTATTACACTCCAGGCTGCCCTGAGATTTATCCTGTACATTAGTGATTAGTGAATAGACAACACATATAACTCTCAATAACCATTCATTTGTCTTAACTACTTAACTACTTTCCACTTAACTACAAATTGAATATTAACTCCCTATAATTCACTCCGTGCACCTTTCCGTTGTCATTGTCAATTATAACGTTCGTCATTTTCTGGACCAGTGTCTCTACTCGCTCTACGACTCTGAGCGCGACGAGATCGACCTTGACGTCTGGGTTGTCGACAACGACTCCGACGACGGATCGGTGGAGATGGTGCGCGACAAATATCCGCAAGTACACCTTATCGCCAATACGGAGAACGTGGGCTTCTCCCGCGCCAACAACCAGGCGCTCAGGGAAATATTAGCATCGGGAACCAACAACTCAACAACTCAACAATCCAACAACGCTGATTATATCCTCATACTCAACCCCGACACCTTGGTCGAGGCCGATACCCTGCAACGCTGCGTTGCCTACATGCGGCAGCATCCCGATTGCGGTGGTCTGGGTGTGAAGATGGTCAACGCACAGGGTACCTTCTTGCGTGAAAGCAAGCGCGGATTCCCATCGCCGCGCACCTCGTTCTACAAGATGTGCGGAATGGCACGGCTCTTCCCCCGTCACCCGCGCTACGCGGCCTACTATATGGGGCACCTCGACGACGATGCCGTCAACGAGGTGGACATCCTGCCCGGCGCTTTCCTGATGACCACCACTGCGGTACTGCGCCGCGTCGGACTCTTCGACGAGAGCTACTTTATGTTTGGCGAAGATGTCGACCTCTCGTGGCGCATCCACGAGGCGGGCTACAAGAATATCTACTTCCCCGAAGCCCGCATCCTGCACTACAAAGGCGAGTGCACCCGAAAGGAAAGCCTCTCCTACGTCTATACGTTCTACAACGCCATGGCCATCTTCACACGGCGTTACTTCGGCGGCGGACGGCGCCTGTCGGCAGCCCTGCTGCTGCAAGTCGGCATCTGGCTGCGGGCAACACTGGCGTGGATGCAACGTATCTTGGTTCACCTCACGCTGCCTGTCGCAGACCTGGTGCTCTCACTGGCTGGATTCATCGTTATCAAAGACTTCTGGGCCTCCTACTGGGCCAGCAATGTCGACTACTACCCAGCGGTCTACACCTGGGCCGTCCTACCACTCTATTCGCTGATTCTACTGCTGTCTATCTATCTCAGTGGCGGCTACGACAAACCCATGCGACCCATGAAGATTGCGCAGGGCATCGGCGTGGGGGCACTGGCACTTCTTACCTTCTACTCGCTGCTCGACGAATCGATGCGCTACTCCCGCGCCATCATCCTGCTGGGCTCCATGTGGTCCTTCATCGCCATCTTCGCACTGCGGGCAGTACTCAATGTGTTGCGCGTGCCTGGCTACAACAAACGAAGCCAGCGTCACCGCCGCTACCTTATCGTCGGCGGCGAAGCCGAACAGCAACGCGTCTACACCCTGCTGGGACATCTCGGCATCGTTCCCCGTTCTGTAATCACCACCCAGGGCTCACTGGAGAACGTCACCCAACGGGTCGACGAAGTGGTCTTCTGCGCTCAGGATGTCCCAGTGCGCAAAATGCTCGACGACACCATCGCCTGGCACGACCGCGACGTCAACTTCCGCGTGGTGCCCGCCACCAACGACGTACTGCTGGGCAGCAATTACACCGAATCGCCTGAAGAACTATACGTCGACAACTTCGCCCGCATCAACTCCACCGCCAGCCGACGCAACAAGCGACTTTTCGACATCGTTGCATCAATAATACTGCTGTTGCTCTTTCCCATTCTCTTCTGGCTGCAACACGACAAGCGACACTACTTTGCCCATTGTTGGCAGGTGTTGATAGGCAAAAAGACATGGGTGTCGTACAGTCGTCCCAACAGCCAACCCTCAAACCCTCCAACCCTCCGTCGCAAGAAAGCGACGACGAGCTCTCTGCCGAGTCTGCGAAGCGGTATACTGACCACCAGCGACCGGCTGCCCCATGTCAAAAATCCCGATGTCGTACTACTCGACAGCCAATATGCCAAACACTACCGCATAGCCACAGACTTCACCATCATCCTCATAAACCTGCGAAAATTGTGATTAGTGATTAGTGAATTGTGAATTGACAGATGCTCATTCGCCCCATTAGTCCCATTAGCCCCAACCCTTCACCCCTTAAACAACTCAACAATTCAACAATTCAACAACTCAACTCCCCATGACCATCCCCGAATCCGTAAAAGACCTTACCTCGCGCAAAGAGGCACTGCATAAATATCTCGACATCGACAGTCTCCAGGCCGCCATCGCCGAAGAGGAGCAGCGTACCGAAGCTGCCGATTTCTGGAACGACCCTAAGGAGGCCAAGAAAGTGATGCTCAGCATCAAAAGCAAGAAAACCTGGACCTCTGCCTATCAGACTGTCAGCAACAGCTGTGACGACATGCAGGTGATGTTTGAATTCTTCAACTCGGGCGACGCTTCCGAAGAGGAGATGCTACAGCAGATTGCCGACACCACAAAACTGGTAGAGGAGCTGGAATTCAAGAACATGCTGCGCAACGACAGCGACCGGCTCGATGCCGTGCTCTCCATCAACGCCGGTGCCGGCGGTGTCGAAGCGCAGGACTGGGCCGAGATGCTCATGCGCATGTACATCCGCTATGCCGAGCGCCACAACTACAAGGTGGTCATCTCCAACAGTCTCGATGGCGAAGGCGCCGGCATCAAGAGTGTCACCATGCAGATTGAGGGTGAATTTGCCTACGGCTACTTGAAGAGCGAGACGGGCGTCCACCGCCTGGTACGTGTCAGCCCCTTCAACGCCCAAGGCAAACGTATGACCTCCTTCACCTCTGTCAGCGTCACCCCCCTCGTCGACGACACCATCGAAGTGGTGGTCGACAACTCGCGTCTCAGTTGGGACACCTTCCGCAGCGGCGGAGCCGGCGGACAGAACGTCAACAAGGTGGAGAGTGGCGTGCGTCTGCGCTACCAGTACAAAGACCCCTACACAGGTGAGGAAGAGGAGATTCTCATTGAGAACACCGAGACCCGCGACCAGCCCAAAAACAAAGAGAACGCTCTGCGTCTGCTGCGTTCACAACTCTACGACCGTGAGATGAAGCATCGCATGGAGGAGCAGGCCAAAATCAAGGCGGGACAGAAAAAGATTGAATGGGGCAGCCAGATACGCAGCTACGTCATGGACGACCGTCGCGTCAAAGACCACCGCACCGGCTACCAGACCGGCGATGTCACCGGCGTCATGGACGGCAAAATCGACGAGTTCATCAAAGCCTATTTGATGGAATTTGGAGCTGAGAACTAGGAAAAATCTAGAAATTCTAGAGATTCTAGAAATTCTAGAAAATCTAGATTATCTAGAAATAACCTCTAATAATTAGTTGTGAACACGAATCTAACGAATCTAACGAATTACTATTCGTGTTATTCGTGCAATTCGTGTTCAAATAAAACGAATAATTAGTGGTTACCTAGAGATTCTAGAAGATTCTTTTTTGGGGTTGGGGGGAATCCTACCAGGTTAATCCTCTGCCTATCAGCCATTGCTGGGCGGGGCGGTTTCCTAATTTGGCGGCTTTTTTGTAGGCGTTGGTTTCGCGTTGGCTGTTGCCCTGTTTGCTGTACAGCTGGGCGATGAGGAGGTAGGTGTCGGCATCCTTGTCGTCGATCTGCACCGCTTTCTGATAGGCACGGATGGCTTTGGTGTAGTCGCCCCATTGGGTGTAGTTGAGACCCAACGCTTTGTGCGCCGGCGTATAGCGGGGGTCGATGCGGATGCACTTCTGGCAATAGGACTGTGCGCGCTCATATTCGCCCCGCTCACGGCAAATCTCGCCCAACGACAGCCAGGCATGGAGGTTGACGCTGTCGATGGCAAGGATGGCTTCGTAGCACTGGCTGGCACGCTGCGGGTCGGACCGAAGTTGATAAACCCGACCCAGTGCTTTGTAAAGTCGTATGGATTTGGGGTGACGGCGCAGTCCGGCACGCAAGGTCATCGACGCATTGTCGAGGTTGCCACGCAGCATGTACATGGTGCCCAGATTGTAGCAAGCATCGACACTGTTGCTGTCGAGTTGCAACGCTTTGCGGAAATGGCGCAGTGCCTCTGCATCAGCCCCTTTGGCAAAAGCCACACAGCCCATCACAGTCCAGCAGCGCGCATCGTTGGGGACGGCATCGACGGCACGCTTGGCCCAAGTGTGGGCATTGGTATGATGACCGGCGGCACTCTCGCACAATGCCATGGAAGCCATGGGCGAACCCGTGGCACCCAATTCGATGGCGGTAGCCGCGGCCGCCGCGGCACTGTCCCACTGCTCCAATGCCGCCAAGGCTTGCGCCCTAAGTGAGTAGCATTCGGCGGAATGACAATATGTCAACACCTCCGCCGCCTCTCCGTATTGCTCACGACGCACCAGCAAATCGCCCAACGACAACGCCGCCGCCGTATCGTCGGGGAAGGCCTGACGGAAATACTGCTCGGCACGGTCGTAAAGACCTTTAGCCAGTGCGTTACGACCTTTTTCGACAAGGGCCGACGGGGACTCCTGGGCCGAAACTACACCCATGGAGAAAGCGATAGAGAGCAAAAAGAAGAGTCTTTTCATGGCTTTATAAAAACGCAACAATAATATAATTATTGTTCTTATTTTTTTTTGCAAGAATGAAAAAATATACGTTATTTTGCAGCGTTTATTCGAGAAGATATGAAAAACCTTGTCATAGTTGAGTCGCCCTCCAAAGCGAAAACCATTGAGAAATTTTTAGGCAAAGACTACAGCGTACTTTCGAGCTACGGTCACATCCGCGACCTGGCCAAAAATGATATGTCCATTGACATCTCCAACGGCTATCTGCCCGACTACCAAATCCCGGAAGACAAGCACAAACTTGTCACCGACCTCCAGAAAGCGGTTAAGAACAGCGACTGCGTGTGGCTGGCTTCCGATGAAGACCGCGAGGGAGAGGCCATTGCATGGCACCTGCTCGAGACCCTGAAACTCGACCCCAACAACACGCGTCGTATCGTATTCAACGAGATTACCAAAAACGCCATACTCTACGCCATCGAACATCCGCGCACCATCGACATGAACTTGGTCAACGCGCAGCAAGCTCGGCGTGTACTGGATCGACTGGTGGGCTACGAAATCAGTCCCATCCTGTGGTCGAAAATCAAACCCGCCCTCAGCGCCGGCCGTGTGCAGTCGGTGGCGGTGCGACTGATTGTGGAACGCGAAAACGAAATCCGCAACTTCAAATCGCAGCAGTATTTCCGTGTCGTGGGCACCTTTGCCACACCGAACGGCAGCACACTACATGCCGACTTTTCGAAGCGACTGAACGACGAAACGGCGGCCACCGCAACACTGCAACAGCTGGCCGCAGCCCACTACAAGGTGGCACAGGTGGAGACCAAGCCCACCAAACGCACCCCTGCCCCACCCTTCACCACGTCGACCCTGCAGCAGGAAGCCAGCCGCAAACTGGGCTACAGTGTGGCGCGCACCATGCAGATTGCACAGCAACTCTATGAGAGTGGATATATCACCTATATGCGTACCGACTCGTTGAACCTCAGCGAGGTGGCATTGAACATGGCCCGCGAGGTTATCGGAGAGCAGTTCGGTGCCAAGTATGTCAATATCCGTCGCTACCACACCAAGACCAAAGGTGCTCAGGAGGCGCACGAAGCCATCCGTCCCACCAACCTGGCGGTGACCAGCATCAACGGCGACGCCACCAGTCGTCGACTCTATGAGTTGATTTGGAAACGCACCATCGCCTCGCAGATGGCCGACGCCGAGTTGCAGAAGACCACCATCAATATCGCCATCGACAACATGTCCGAGACCTTCGCGTCGACTGGTGAGCAGATTCTCTTCGACGGATTCTTGAAGGTTTATACCGAGTCGTCGGACGACGAAGAGAACGAGACTGAAAACAGCACCCTGCTGCCCCGTGTGGCCCCGAACGACGTGCTCACGCTGAGCCAGGCCGACGCATCGCAGCACTACACCCAGCACCCGCCGCGCTACACGGAGGCCAGTCTGGTCAAGAAACTGGAAGAGCTGGGCATCGGCCGTCCGTCGACCTACGCCCCCACCATCAGCACCATCCTCAAACGCGAATATGTGATGAAAGAGGACCGTGTGCCGCAGGAGCGCGAACTCACTCTGCTGCATCTGGCCAACGGACAGGTGGAGCGCAGCAACCGCATCGAGAAGGTGGGTTCCGAAAAGGGTAAGCTGTTCCCCACCGACATTGGAACGGTGGTCAACACCTTCCTGATGGAACACTTTGCCAACATCATGGACTACAACTTCACCGCCACGGTGGAGAAAGACTTCGACAATATTGCCGAAGGCAAAAAGGAGTGGCGCAATGTCATCGACAGTTTCTATGTGCCTTTCCACAAGAACATCCTCACCACCCAACAGACCAGCAAACGCAGCAGCGGCAGCCGTCTGGTGGGCGTCGACCCTGTGTCGGGCAAGAACGTCTACGCCAAGATAGGCCGCTACGGCACCCTTATCCAGATAGGCGACACCGGCAATGAGGAGAAACCGCGCTTTGCCAGCATGAAGAAGGGTCAGAGCATCGAGAACATCACGCTGGAAGAGGCGTTGGCACTCTTTGAGCTGCCACGTACCGTGGGCACCACCGACGACGGTCACGAAGTAGTGGTTTCCATCGGACGCTTTGGGCCCTACGTGCGCCTCGACGGCAAGTTCTACTCGCTGGGCAAAGGCGACGACCCCTATGAGGTGACACTGGAGCGCTGCCTGGAGATTGTCTCGGCCAAACAGAAAGCCGATGCCGAGAAGGAACGCCTGAAGAAGATCTTCCCCCTCACCATCGGCGAACTGGACGGCGAAAACGTGGTAGCCAACATCGGACGCTTTGGACCCTACCTGACCTACAAGAAGAAGAACTACCGCATCCCGAAAGGCACCGATGCCCAGACCCTCGACATCGACACCGCCAAGAAACTGATGAAGATCAAATAATTCAGTCTACGGATTGAGGCTTACAAATTTCATAGGTACATAAAAAAAAGCAGCACGGTTGGTGCTGCTTTTTTTTGTTTGTATATCTCCTTATTTCGTGGAGATAACCAGATACTTGGTCTGCTGCCAGAACTGTGTCGGGTTGAGGATGCGAAGATAGGCCGTCGTCTTCTCGTCGTTTTCGTCGCTGACCAATTCGTAGGACGATTCCGGATGAGTCGACAGCACCACCGCGTTGCGCATGTTGACAGCCACTGTGGTAACCTTGGAACGGTCAATCTGCACGAAACGGTCCAACGGCATATTGGCTACCGTGCTCTGGCGACGGCCAATGCCAATGAAGCCACCCGACTTGGTGACGATGCCCGCCTCTTTCAGCTCGTCGTAGGTGCCCACAATAAAGTAAGCCTTGTTGGCCTCGGCGATATGCTGCGCAATGGTCTGATCCTTGGCGGTGTTGGCGGCGGTGAGGTCGGAAACATTCTGGTTGAGGTCGCGGATAATGACTTTGCTCTGCTCCAGTTCGGCAGTCAACGAAGCAATCTGCTGCTCCTGCTCACTTATGCGCTGTTCCAGACGAACCACGAAATCCTGCAGCTCGTTATTCTTATCACCCAGCTCTTTCAGCTTGCGGTTCAGTTCAGCAATCTTGGTCTTGTTGGCAGCCAAAAGGCTCTCAATGTTGGCCAACTGGTCGTTGATTTCGCCACGCACATTGCTATTGCCTTCGACACCGCGCTGACGCAACTGCTGCACATTGCCGTATTTGGCAGAGATAGCAGCCAAATTGTCCTCAATCTGGTTGAGCATCTCGAACAAAGCGTTGACCTCACTGTCTTTGTCGTTGATAATAGCCTGCAGGGAATCCTGGGTACGCTGGGCGGCCAGCATCTGTTCTTCGTTGTTGGAACAGCCCACCAGTGAAACGATGGCTCCGGCCATCAGCGGAATAATGAAAAAACGTTTCATAATTAGATAAAATTGATAATACAATAAAGTCAATTTTTAACGTTATATAAATAACGCATAAGTTGACTGTATATTGTTATATATTTTAGTTTTTTAGTTTTACCTATTAGTTTAATATGAACGAAGCTTACGCAAAACAGATACTGAAAATCTTTGCCAACAATCCCTTTGAAAGTTTCAACCACAAGCAGATAGCTGCCCGCATCGGCGCCCACGACAAGGCCGCTCGACAGGTGGTGATACGCACCATGCAGGAGATGGCCGAGGACAAAATCCTCGTGGAAGACGAGAATAAGAAAGGCAAATATAAGATTAACCCCAAGAGCATCAACGACGACCTGCTGCCCAAGAACTACGTGGTGGGCACTATCGACATGAAGCAGAGCGGCAAAGCCTACGTGGTGCCGCTCGACGAGGACCGCGACGACATCCAGATTGCCCCCAACAACACCCGTCATGCACTGCATGGCGACAAGGTGAAGGTGCTGATGTTCCCGCAACGGCGCCTGCACAAACCCGAAGGCCAGGTGGTGGAAATCCTGCAACGGGCGCGCACCCGCTTTGTGGGCTGCATCCAGAAGCAGGAACGTTTCGCTTTCATGGTCAGCGACAGCCGCACCATGCCGGTGGACATCTTCATCCCTCTCAACGACCTCAACGGCGCCGACAACGGCGAGAAGGTGGTGGTGGAGATGACCGACTGGCCCGAGCGCATGAACAATCCCGTGGGACGGGTGCTGAAACGGCTGGGACGCCCCGGCGAGAACAACGTGGAGATGCAGTCCATCCTGGTGGAGCAGGACTTCCCGCTGGAATTCTCCGCCGAGGCAGAACAGGAGGCTGCTCACCTCAACGCACCGTCCGACAAGGAGTTGAACGGACGCAAAGACTGTCGCAAACTGACCACCTTCACCATCGACCCCGCCGATGCCAAAGACTTCGACGACGCCCTGTCGCTACGCAAAATGAAGAACGGCCACTACGAGGTGGGTGTCCATATTGCCGACGTATCATACTATGTGCGACCCAACAGCGCCATCGACCGCGAGGCATACGAGCGCGGCACCAGCATCTATCTGGTGGACCGCACCATCCCCATGCTGCCTGAACGACTCTGCAACGAACTCTGCTCGTTGCGGCCCCATGAGGACAAGCTCTGCTACAGTGTCATCATGGAACTCGACGAACAGGCGCAGGTACAAAAGCAGTGGGTGGGTCACACCATCATCAACAGCGACCAGCGGCTCTGCTACGAGGAGGCGCAAGACATCATCGAGAAAGGACCTCAGGCACAGCCGAATGTCGACGCCAAGGTGGCCGAATCCATTGGCATCCTGCACAACCTGGCATCCATCCTGCGTGCCGAGCGTTACAAAGAGGGCGCCATCAATTTCGAAAGTCAGGAGGTGAAATTCCAGCTCGACGAGAATGCCAAGCCCATTGGAGTCTACATCAAAGAATCGAAAGAAGCCAACTGGCTCATCGAGGAGTTTATGCTGCTGGCCAACAAGAAAGTGGCAGAGCTTATCGGCACCCAGCACAAGACGTTCGTCTACCGTGTCCATGACGAACCCAACCCCGAGAAACTCAACACCTTTGTGGAGTTTGTCGCCAAGTTGGGCTTCAAGATGAAGGTGGGATCGCGCAAAGCGTTGGCCAATTCCTACAACAATCTCTTCAAGCAGATTGCCGGACGCGGCGAGGAGAACATGATCGACAGCATCGCCATCCGTACCATGAGCAAGGCTTACTACAGCACCGACAACATCGGCCACTACGGTCTGGCCTTCCGCTACTACACCCACTTCACCTCCCCCATCCGACGCTACCCCGACCTGATGGTGCACCGGCTGCTCGACCGCTACCTGGGTGGCGGCACCAACGCCGACCGCGATTTTTACGAAGAGTGCTGCCAGCACTGTTCCGTCATGGAGAAGCGTGCCGCCGATGCCGAACGTACCAGTGTGAAATACAAGCAGGCGGAGTTCCTGAGCGACAAGCTGGGACAGGAGTTCGACGCACTGATTTCGGGTGTCAGCAAGTGGGGCATCTATGCCGAGATCGAGGGCAACAAGTGCGAAGGCATGATACCCATTGGCAGCCTGCACGGCGACTTCTACATGCTCGACGAGGACAACTACCAAGTCATTGGTCGTCGTCACGGCCACACCTACAAACTGGGCGACCCGGTACGCATCCGTGTGAAAGGCGTCGACATGCTGAAACGGCAGATAGACTTTGAACTGGCCGACGACACGGAAGAACCCCTGCGCGTCCGCGACTATACCGGACGCGGCCACAACCGCAGAGGCAAATCACCATTTGACCATAATAACGAAGATGCGCCAACCCGTAGGGGCAAATCAAAGGAAGAGAAAAACGACAGAAAGAAAGGTCTTAAAAAACGCTAAAAAGAAATGACCCAAAACAAACGTTTTTTCGGCACCCTATGCGGCATCCTCGCCGCCGTGTGCTACGGCACCAATCCACTGGGAGCGTTAAAGTTGTATGGCGAAGGGATGTCCACCCCTTGCGTGCTGTTCTACCGTTTCTCGCTGGCATGGCTCATCATCGTCGCCGTGCTCTGCTTCCGCCGTGAGTCGATACAGGTCAGCCGTCGTGAGTTGCGCACCCTGCTGGGCCTGGGCAGTCTATTTGCCATCTCGTCGCTGACACTCTATCTGAGCTTCCATCTGATGGCGGCGGGCGTAGCCTCCACCATTCTCTTCATCTATCCCGTGCTTACCGCCATCATCATGGCCATCTTCTTCAAAGAACGGGCCGGTATCACCACCTGGCTTTCCATCCTACTCTCTATGGTGGGTGTTGCGTTGCTCTACTGGACTGGCGGTGAAGGGCATCTGTCGCCGCTGGGCGTGGCATTGGTCATCGCCTCGGCGTTGAGCTATGCACTGTATATCATCGTTGTAGACCGTAGCGAGCTGAACATGTCGCCTTTCAAAATCAACTTTTACGTTTTGGCTTGCTGTGCGTTGGTCATGCTGGGCTACGCACTGGTTACAGGCAGCAATATGTCGTTGCCCCACAGTGCCACCGCTTGGTTCTTCGTAGGCTGGCTTGCCGTCGTTCCCGCCATCATGGCGCTGGTGCTGATGGTCTATGCTGCCAAATATATCGGTTCCACCGCCACAGCCATCCTCGGGGCCCTGGAGCCGCTGACGGCTGTATTGATTGGCATCTTCTGCTTTGGCGAAGCCTTCTCACTGCAGCTGGCACTGGGCATCATCCTCATCCTCGCCGCCGTGGTATTCATTGCGGCAAGAAAAAACAAACAGTGATTAGTGGGCTTCGAGCCAGTTGGTGCCGACGTTGAGGGAGACCTCAATGGCGAGACCGGGTAACGGGAGGGCGTTGATCATCTCACTTTCAACAATTTGACGCATAAGCGCCTCCTCAGGCCTATAGAGATCGAAGACCAATTCGTCGTGTACCTGCAACGTCATGCGGCTGCGCAGCTGCCGCTCGACAATCTGCCGCTGGATGGCAATCATCGCCTTCTTAATCATATCGGCCGAAGTACCCTGCACGGGCATATTGACGGCATTGCGCTCGGCAAAAGCGCGGGCACTGGCGTTGCGCGAATTGATGTCGGGCAGATAGCGCCGCCGTCCCAGCAGGGTCTGGGCATAGCCATGTTCGCGGGCAAAAGCGATGTTGGAATCAATATAATCCTTCACCGCAGGATAATGCGTGAAATACTCGTCGATAAGTGCCGCCGCCTCTTTGCGCGGGATGTCAAGCTGTTCGGAGAGCCCAAAAGCCGAGATACCGTAGACGATACCAAAGTTCACCGACTTGGCATTGCGGCGCTGCGTGGAGGAGACTTCCTCGAGAGGGATATGATAGATGCGTGCCGCCGTAGCAGCATGAATATCAAGGTGGTTGTTGAAGGCATCGACGAGGCCCGCGTCGGCCGACAGCGCTGCGATGATACGCAACTCAATCTGTGAATAGTCGGCCGCCAGCACAAGGTAGTCGGCATCACGTGCCACAAAGGCACGGCGGATCTCCCTACCCTGCTCGGTGCGGATGGGGATGTTCTGCAGGTTGGGGTTTGAGCTGCTGAGGCGGCCGGTAGCCGTAACGGTCTGGTTGTAGACCGTGTGCAGTCGTCCCGACACAGGACTGATGAGCTGTGGGAAAGTGTTGACGTAGGTGCCCAGCAACTTGCTGACGGATCGGAATTCCAGCACCTTCTCCACGATGGGATGGCTGTTGCGAAGCTTATGCAATACATCCTCGGCAGTGGAGAACTGATTGGAGGCGGTGAGTGGCGGCTTGTCGACAATGTGCATCTCCTTGTACAGTACCTCGCCCAACTGCTTGGGGGAGCTGATGTTAAACGAATGGCCCGCCATCTGGTAAATACCCTCCTGCAGCGCATCTCGTTGCTGCGAGAGCTGCTGCGAGAAATGATTGAGCGCTTCGACATCGATGCGCACACCCTCTTGCTCCATCGCCATCAACACGTCGACCAGCGGCAGCTCGATGTCGTTGTACAGGTCGACGAGGTCTGCATCACAGAGGCCGGACGACAGCCGCGGATAGAGTAGCCACAACGCCACCGCACACTCGGCGGGGGTACGCGGCTCAGCATCGAGCAGGGCCAGCGCAATGGCGGGAAGGGCATGACGTGCTTCGGCGTCGACGAGATAGTGCGCCAGCTGTACATCGAACAGGGTGCCACGGAGCTGTATATCCAACTCGGCAAGATTGTAGCGCAGGTGCTTCAGGTCATAGCAGACCTTGGTGGTCGAGGGATCTTCCAGCAGACGCCGGAGGTGGTTCATGTCCACCTCACCGACGGTGGTCGACACCACCTGTTCGGCGTTGAGCGCCACCGCCAGATTCGCCCCCTCCATAAAAATAGCGACGTCGACAATGGCGCCATCGGGAAGCAACTCGTCCAACGACGACACCTGACTGCTGACTTGGAAAGTCTCCTCATCCTGGCTGGGCGCATCGAAAAGTGAGGGTTGAAGGGTTGAAGAGTTTGAGGTTTTGAGGTTTTGAGGTTTTGAAGGCTTGGTAGCGATCTCGCCGACGGGGAGTCCGTTCAGTGAAAAGGTTGTGAAGACGCGCTGTGCCAGGTTGCGAAACTCCAATTCGGCAAACAGCTGCTTCAGAGTGGCGAAATCAGGACTCTTCAGCTTTAGTTCCTCCTCGTCAAATGGCACAGGGGCATCGAGAACGATGGTCGCCAGTTTTTTAGAGAAGAGCGCCTGCTCGGCATGCTCCTCTACCTTGTGACGGACGGTGTCGTTCTTGATGTCTGCCAGATGCTCCACCATATTCTCCACACTGCCGAACTGGGCGATGAGCTTCTTGGCGGTCTTCTCTCCCACGCCCGGCACGCCGGGGATGTTGTCGGAGCTGTCGCCCCAGAGACCCAGCAGGTCGGCGACCTGCTCGCAGCGTTCCACGCCGAACTTCTCCTGCACCTCGGAAATACCCATGAGGGTGTCACCCTGTCCGCCACGCCCCAGGTGGTAGACAAAGATGTGGTCGGTGACCAGCTGCGCGAAATCCTTGTCGGGTGTCACCATCAACACACGGTCGAATCCCGCCTTTTGCGCGGCATGGGAGAGCGTGCCAATCACGTCGTCGGCCTCAAAGCCCGGGGCGGTGACCACCGGAATATTGAAGGCGTCGATGATGCGACGAATATAGGGCAACGACTCCTGGATGGCCTCGGGCATCGCCTCGCGGTTGGCCTTGTATTCGGCAAACATCTCATGCCGAAAGGTAGGCTTCGAAACATCAAACGCCACCGCCACATGGGTGGGCTGCTGCTGACGGATAAGGTCGAACAGCGTGGTGGTAAACCCCAAGGTGGCAGAGGTGTTCATACCCTTGGAGTTGATGCGCGGGTTGCGGTTGAGGGCATAGAAGGCACGGTAGACCACCGCCATGCCGTCGATAAGGAGAAGGGTTTTCAAAGAATTGAGAGTTGAGAGTTGAGAATTGTGAATTGTGAAGTTGTGAAGATATGAAGTTGTGAAATTAACATCTTCACATCTTCACATTTTACTGCTAGCAGCTAGCTGCTAACTGCTTATTTCAACGGATTGGCGGTTAGTTCGTCGTATTCGCGGCGGTTGCGGAGGATGTTGCAGGCCAGGTAGACGGCGCTGCGGAACGACTGCTCGCTGGCTTTGTCGCGGCCGGCAATGTCGTAGGCAGTGCCGTGGGCCGGTGAGGTGCGCACATAAGGCAGACCAGCCGTGTAGTTGACACCCTCGGTAAACGACATCAGCTTGAAGGGGATGAGACCCTGGTCGTGGTAGAGGGCCAACACGCCGTCGAAATGGTTGAAGCTGCTGCTGCCAAAGAAACCGTCTGACGGGAATGGACCGTAGGCCAGCACGCCTTTGCCCTGCACCTCGTCGATGACGGGCTTGACAACCTTCATGTCGAAATCGCCAATCACACCATTGTCGCCCGCATGCGGGTCGAGCGCCAGGACGGCAATCTTGGGCATGGTGATACCGAAGTCGCGCTTGAGCGACTCGTTCATCAGCATCATCTTGTCGAAGAGCAGGTTGTGGGTGAGCGCGTCGGGCACCTCACGCAACGACATGTGGTTGGTGACAATGCCGATACGGATGCGGTCGCACACCATCATCATCAGCGAACTGCAGCCAAACTGGCTGGAGAGATATTCCGTATGACCCGGGAAATCGAAACCCGGGGCCTGGATATTCTTCTTGTTGATGGGTGCCGTCACCAGCACATCCACGAGGTTGTTGCGCAGATCTTCGCAGGCACGGTTCAACGCCTCGCGCGAAAGGGCGCCGGCGATTTCGGTAGACTTGCCCAGGTCAATCTTCACCTCTTCGTTGGTGAGGTTGACAATATTGAACTTGCGTTCGACAGCCTCGGCAGCGTTACGTATCGGATTGAAGTTCACATCCTGATGCAAGGACAGCAGTTTCTTGTGGTACGAGGCCACATTGGAGGAACCATACAGCAGTGGTGTGCAGAACTCGTACATACGAGCGTCGCTGAAAGTTTTGAGAATCACCTCATAGCCGATACCGTTGATGTCGCCGTGGCTAATGGCGACGCGGGTTGTATTGTGAGTAGACATAGGATTGAGGGTTAGAGGGTTTAAAGGTTAAAGGGTTTTAGGGTTAGAGGGTTGAATTGGTCTAATTGATCTAATTAGACTAATTGGTCAATTCACTTTTTCAGGAAATCGTATAGCAGACGGATTCCGTAACCCGAGGCACCGGTGCCGTAGGGCGACTGCGCCTTGGTGAAATAGGCCACGCCGGCGATGTCGAGATGGATATAGGGCGTCTGCTTGACAAAGTGTGCCAAGAACTTGCCAGCGGTGATGGTTCCCGCATTTCCGGGGCCGCAGTTCTTAATGTCGGCAAAGTCGGACTGGATCAGTTCGTCGTACTCTTTCCAGAACGGCAGCTCGGCGATGCGCTGGTGGACACCCTCACCTACCTCTTTCAGACGCAGCATTGCCTCGTCGGCGTTCTGCTGGATGGCGGCGATGCCGTAGGTGCCGATGGCGCGCACGGCTGCACCCGTGAGGGTGGCGGCGTCGATGAGCAGCGACGGATTGAAACGTTTGACGGTATAGGCCAAGGCATCGGCCAGTATGAGACGGCCTTCCGCGTCAGTGTTGACCACCTCGACGGTGGTGCCGTCGTACATAGTGAGGATATCGTCGGCAGCGTAGGCGTTGAAACCGGGACGGTTGTCGGTGAGCGGCAACACAGCCACCAGATGCAGCGGCAGCGCATTGTCGGCGGCAGCGAAGAGCACCGACGCCATGGTGGCGGCACCGGCCATATCGCTCTTCATCTCCTGCATATAGTCGTTGGGCTTGATGTTGAGACCACCGGTATCATACATGATGCCTTTGCCCACCAGCGCGATGGGTGCCGACTTGCGACGCGGCGTGCCGTTGTATTCCAACACCACCAACCGCGGTTCGTCGACACTGCCTTTGTTGACAGCCAACAAACCTCCCATGCCCATCGCCTCGATGGCGTTCTTGTCGAAGACCTCGCACTTCACATGGAGGTCGGCGGCGACAGCCTGCAACTCGTCGGCAAAACGAGGAGCGTTGAGGTCAGCGACCGGCAGGTTGACCCACTCGCGGCACCAGAAGAGACGGTTCCAGACACAGCGCTGTTCGTCCAACTGCGCCTGTTTCAACTTGCTCGATACTATATTTAAATGTGTCAGATGCGCGGGTGCCTTGCTCTTGTAACGGTCAAACGAGTAGTCGGCCAGCTGCAGTCCGTCGACAAAGGCCAACAAAGCGGCGGCCTCCATCGTCTTGGCTTCTATCTGCAGGCAGGTGTGCTTCTCGGCGACAGCCATGCGGCACACTTTGGCGGCAGCACGACGCAGGGCCTCGTGTTGTTCACCCTGCGGCAAGGCGTTATCATAACTCACCACATAGGAACGATATGCGTCGTCGCCCATGGGGACAATACAAAACGAGCCCTCCACACCTTTCGATGCCTTGAAGGTGACAACCGACGGGGAGGACAAAGATTGATTCAGCGTAATGATCATGGGAATGAGGGTTAGAGGGTTGAAGTGTTGGAGTTGTTTAATCGTTGAATTGAATTGGTCTAATTAGACTAATTGGTCTAATCACTAAACATGTTGTATAAGGAAGATTATTTTTTCTTGTTGCATTGCGCCGACTTCGGCACGGAAGTGGTCGCGTGTGGGACGGTCCATCCACGCCGTAGGCTCGTCGAGGATGATGATGGGCGCGTCGCTGTAGAAGAGTCGTGCCAACGCCACCCGCTGCCATTGTCCCATGCTCAGTTCCTCGCCACCGGCGAAGACACGGCCCAGCATATTGTCGTAGCCATTGGGCAGCGCCGACAGCATCTGGTCGATGCCGGCCTGACGGGCCGCCTGCACCATACGCCGACGGTCGACAGGTTCCTCCGCACGTCCAAAGGCAATATTCTCGGCAGCCGTAAAATGATAGCGCACAAAGTCTTGGAAGAGTACACTGATATGGCTGCGCAGTGTCGCCACATCGAAACGACGGATGTCGATGTCGTTGACCAGCACCGCTCCTCTATCGGGATCGTAGAGGCGCATGAGCAGCTTCATCAAGGTAGTCTTGCCGTAGCCATTTTCGCCCTCGATGCGACAGACGGTGCCACGCTCGGCCACCAAGCTGTAATGCGACAGCACATCGTGGTCCATGTCGGGATAGCGGAACGTCACATCGCGGAACTCCACCCTGTCGACCCGTTCGGGGAACGGCACAGCATCGGCCGGCGAGGTGATTTGAGGTTGCAAAGTCAGAAACTCGAAAAGATTGCCAGCAAACAGACGGCTGTCGTAGAGTCCCGCCACACTGCTGACCAAGCCCTGCAACGAGGACTGTCCGCGACGGAACGCCTCGAACAACATGACGAAGGCACCCACCGTGATAGCTCCCGTATAGGCCTGACGGACAAACAACAACAGCACCAGCAGCAGCACTGCCGTCTCGATGACCGCACAGATGGCGTCATAGACAGCCAAGCGGCGCGAGATACGGAGTAGCCGCCGCACCAGATCGCGACGGATGTCGACGAAAAGTCGACGGAAAGTCGAGGCCAAACCAAACTGACGTACCTCCTTGGCAAAGTCGCGATGGGTGAGCAGGGCCGAATAGTAGAAGGTGCGACGGTATATCTGCGTGTTGCTGCGACGGAACGCATAGATGCGGCGCGCCTTGCCCAGACGCACAAAGAACGACGGTATCACCGCTGCCACCATTAGCACCAGCACCCAGTGAGAGGCGGCACCCAACAGCACCACCACACCGGCAAGGGTGACAACAGAGCCAAAGAGCGCCATGAAATGGTTGAGCACCTCCAAAGGACGATACGAGGACTCCTGCTGGGCCCGATGGAAGGTGTCGTGAAAGGCCGGGTTGTCATAGTAGGACATGTCGAGGCGCACCGACTGACGCTGGATGCTATCGCTGATATAGTCAATCAGGCGTTGCGACAGGACGTCGTTGTTGACCGCCGCCAGTGTCGACACCAGACGACCCAACAGGAAAAGACCCACAAAAATACATACATATATAGTGGTGAGATGCAAGTTGTGTAGATTGTCGACCAGTAACTTCAACACATAAATGCCCCCCAGCGGCAGCAGGCTCTGCAACACCTCGTAGACCAACCGCAGCCAGAAGGCGCGGCGGTCGCACTGGCGAACCATCATCAGCATTTTCCAGAGGGTGGGCATTTTGAAGGGTTATGGGTTAGCGGTTATTAGTTAGAGAGAAAGCAATGTAGTAATTTATTGGAATACGATTTCTTCGACGGCGGGGCGACCCAGGTGTTGGTTGATTCGATCTATCAGGTTCTGTTTGCGCAGGGTCATCTCGTGACGCAATGCAGCAGAGAGCAGACGAACATACAGGATGCCCGACTCGAAACGCAACGACTGCGTGAGTTTCGCTATCAGCTCACCCACCACCTCGTTGTAGGCCGAACGCACCTGGTAGACGTCCACCACCGAGGAGAGGTTGTTCTGCTGGTAGAGCTTGCTGAGCAAGTCGGAGATATGATGTTCGTTAGAGTACATTAAAACTTAAAAGTATAATTTAAACACTAAAATTGATAAACGCTAACAGCTTATATTGTTATATGTTTCAGTTTGTAGCTGATGTTGTGTTAATTTTTGTAAATTTTTTCGTTGCGGACGGGTTGGGTGTAGGTGTG
>JAFSYK010000004.1 GCA_017449975.1 Bacteroidales bacterium | reverse complement strand
ACATCCTATACCACCATTTTGAGTCTTGAGTTTGTCCAAATGATTCAACAATGGCAGTGGGTTCTTTGACCAAAACACGATAAACTTAGTGTGATGGTATGATACGTATGAATATTTCCCGTTGAACGGATTCTTCCACGCCGAATAACCCTCTGATAGACGATGGAAAAACCAGTCGGCATAGAATGCAGGAATATCCGTACTCCTGCTTGCGGAGACGATTAATGGAGCCATTGCAGAAACCTGCTGCCCATTCTTTATCGTTATATTGTCTTTATCCCAAGTTGCCATAATAATACATACGTCATAAAACCATCAATTCGTATTACTGGATGTTTTATTATCGACGAGCAAATCCTTAATATTCACATCCAACAATCTTGATATCTTGTCAAGTGTCTGCAAGTCCGGTTGCACCGTGTTCTGGCACCACTTACTGACGGTTGCAGTGGATTTGCCCAACTGCTCTGATAACCATTTACTCGTTCTCTTTTTCTCAACAAGAACTACTTTTATTCTATTCAAATCGTCCATATTTAACTTTCAGTTAAATTTTTTATAATTTCAATATAAGAACATCTTATATAACATCATTATTTTGAAATTATTGTATACTATTGCCATAAAAATAAGAACCCCAGTGAGTTATTCACTGGGGTTTAGTTCAGAGACAACACCTAATACTATTAATCTGCAGGTATTTAGCAGTGTGTCAAATCGGGGGGGGCAATCTCCTTAACTTCCGAAGGGTGTTGATTGCTCTTCCAGTCCTGCTCCGTACCCGACGAAGGGACCAACCTCCTCTCAACAAATCTATTTCTCCACTGTATTCCTTCAGATAATCTTTTTACTTTTTTTACGTCCCATATTCATCCTCCTTTCTTATGCTACATTATCTACAAATTTCTTCTTCATCCTTTGAACGGTGCTGATACCAAACACCCTCCGACTTTTCAATCTTGGGATATATAAGAAAAAGAATTCTGTTTCTCTACTCATTTTGAGTTATTTGCAAAATCCTTTTGTACCCCGGGAGGAACTCTGAAAAGAAAACCTCATTGTTTCTTATTGCTTGATATTGTTTTGTTTTAACCTTTCTTGGGATACACTAAAAACAACCGCTATATCCAACAAATCTTCCAAAATATGACCAAATTATGACCAACCTTTTCGCAACCCATTATTTCACATTTCCCAGCAATTCTTTCGCTGTCATCTCCATCTTGTTGAAAGAAAACCACTTCTTGCCAAGGTCTTTCAATGAAGCCCCGATATGGTAGACGGTGTTGTCGATGCAAAGGTAGCGGTCGTGGACTTTGTCAAACTGTTTCACCTCTATGGGCTGGTACTGTTCATTGTGTTTCGCAAGGTCGAGTGATAGTTGTTGCTTAATCTTTTGGGTGTAGATGGTGGTAGCCACCTTGGAATTACGCTTGTCAAGCATTGTCAGCACAGTATCGTCGATATAGTTGTCGAAAAGGACTATACTCTTTTTCGCCGAGCGGATGAGGTCGGAGACAAAGGTGTAGGCGTCGAAAATCTGACCGTCGAAAAAGATTCCCTGAGTGGGGTTCTTGGTTTTGTTATCCAGACGTTTGAGAATTTGTTCCACTTTCTTGTCGGTATCCTGTTGGTGTGCAACTAATGCCAACTGGTTATGTTCCATCACTTCTATTCGTTGGAACATCTGTGCATTGGCTGCAAAGAAATGTCGTGTGGCGACAAAAGCACGCATTATACGGGTGTTGGCATCAACAGCAGTCTGGGAATGGAGTACGCTGCTAAGCATTGCAATACCCATTTCTGTAAAAGCATGTGGTAAATATCTTATTCCCCCTCGTTTGTTTGAGGTCACAATTTGTGACCTCAAAGATTCGTCACTGTTGTTTGAGGTCACAAATTGTGACCTCAAACTAGCATTTTCATCTTCTGCAAGTTGGAACATAAAATCTGCCGGGAAGCGATTGATGTTGCGTTTTACTGCCTGATTCAACACTTTCGTTTCCACGCCGTATATCATTGCCAAATCACGGTCAAGCATCACTTGTGTGTCTCGAACAACATATATGAGTGCCTCAATGTCTTGTTGATTGAGGTTTGAGTATTGTGCCATGGGCACGAGGTGGTCACAATTTGTTACCACCTCTGAATTATTCGCAGCAGAAATCTCTATATCAGTCTTTTTCTTCTTTGCCATAGCTTCCTTTCCTTGGAATTACAATGTAATAACGAGAAAAGGTCGATTATATTGTGTAAATCAATGGCTTGAAGAATATTTTCATTACCTTTCAGCAATAAGTGTATTCATATCAAGAATATTCTTTTCAATTTTCTTAATGTGTTGATGGCTCTGCCGGTCTTTCTCCGTACTTTTCTTAACGAGAGACTGTCTCTCAAAAGCCGTATATCGTCGGCATACTCCATAAGGTAATCAACTCTTTCTTTTGTTCGTCCCATAACTACCTCCTTTCTTTTATGCTACATCTACAAACTTCTTCTTAATTCTCTTAACTGTGCTGATGCCAAACACACTCCGACTTTTCAATCTTGGGATATATAAGAAAAAGAATTCTGCTTTTCTACTCATTTTGAGTTATTTGCATAATTATCTTCGTGCCCCGGGAGATGAGTGCCACCAGTGGTGGCACGAGCCGTCGCCTTGGGAGTACCCACTCACAAGAAAAAGCGACGGAACTGTAACCCGTTTTCGGCTAAGCCGAAAGGCTGCCCGAGAATACTCTTTCAACTAAAAATACTCTTGCTTCCAAGGCCCTCCCGGGTAAAAAATAAAGCGACGGTTGAAGACCGTCGCTTCGAGTACCCCGGGAGATGAGTGCCACCAGTGGTGGCACGAGCCGTCGCCTTGGGAGTACCCACTCCCAAGAAAAAGCGACGGAACTGTAACCCGTTTTCGGCTAAGCCGAAAGGCTGCCCGAGAATACTCTTTCAACTAAAAATACTCTTGCTTCCAAGGCCCTCCTGGGTAAAAAAATAAAGCGACGGTTGAAGACCGTCGCTTCGAGTACCCCGGGAGGGACTTGAACCCTCACGCCATTGCTGACAGCAGATTTTGAGTCTACCGCGTCTACCATTCCGCCACCAGGGCTTGGTGAATTTGGGTGCAAAAGTACGAATTATTTTTTAATGTGTAAAATGTGTAAATATGTAAATGCGTAAAAGGATGATGGATGGGGTTTGTAATTGTTTGAGAGTGAGAATGTCAAAAAGAGAAAAAATTTCGATTGCTGTTCGGGAAATTAGTTGTATCTTTGCAATCCCAAAAACTACTTCATCATGAGCGACATCAATACTGAGAAAGTCTTTATTTTTGCTGGTCGTGCCACGGAAAATTTAGCTCGCCGTGTGGCTGACATCTATGGTATTCCGCTGGGAAAATCCACCGTGTTTCAATATGCTGATGGTGAGTTTCAGCCCTCTTTCGAGGAGACCATCCGTGGCGGTATTGTCTTTATTATCCAGTCGACGATACCCCCGACCGACAATCTGTTTGAGCTCTTGATGATGATTGACTGCGCCAAGCGTGCTTCCGCTGAGAAGATTGTGGCGGTCATTCCTTATTATGGTTTTGCCCGTCAGGATCGCAAGGACAAGCCGCATGTGCCCATTGCTTCGAAGCTGATCGCCGATATGCTGATGGCTGCCGGTGTTCATCGCGTGATTACCATGGATCTTCACGCCGACCAGATTCAGGGTTTCTTCAACATCCCCGTTGACCACCTGTATGGCTCGTCGCTGTTTATGCCTTATATCCGCGAAAAGTTCGAGAGCGAGGATGTGCTGTTTGCCAGCCCCGATATGGGTGGCAGCAAGCGCGCCGGTGTCTATGCCAAGACGTTGGGCAACAGTTTTGTGATGTGCTACAAGCACCGCAACAAACCCAACGAGATTGGCGAGATGCGTCTCATCGGTGATGTTGCGGGCAAGCATGTCATTTTGCTCGACGACATCATTGATACGGGTTCCACCATCTGCAAGGCCGCTGGCATTATCATGGAGAACGGTGCCAAGAGTGTACGCGCCATGATTACCCACCCCGTGTTGAGTGGCAACGCCATTGAGAAAATCGAGAACTCTTGTCTGGAGGAACTGGTCGTGACCGATACCATTCCGCTGAAACGCGAATCGTCGAAGATTCACGTCTTGCCGTGCGACTGGCTCTTGGCCGAGGCTATCCGTCGTGTGGTGCAGTACGGATCGCTCGACAACCTCTACGAAACCACCATCCATCGCAAAGGGGTGATTCATAGGATGTAGGATGTAAGATATAAGATGTAAGATGTAATAAGATGTAAGATGGATGATGTGAGATGTAAGAACTAACGATGTAAGAACTAAGTTTTGTTCAATTTCATATTTAATTAACTTTTAAAAACTTAAAACTATGAGAATAGTATCATTGAGCGGTTCTCTTCGCGAGAACGTAGGGAAAAAAGATGCTAAGGCTCTGCGTCGTGAGGACAAGGTTCCTTGCGTGATGTATGGCAAAGGCGAACAGGTTACTTTTGCTGTCCCGCAGAACGAGTTTCAGCGTATTCTGTTCAACCCCGCGCCTTGCTTCGTCGAGATCGACCTGAACGGTCAGAAGCGTCGTGCTATGATGAAGGACATCCAGTTTCATCCTGTTACGGAGATTGTCTACCACGCTGATTTCTATGAGCTCAGCGACGACAAGCCCATCGTCATGTCCATCCCCGTCCACACCACCGGTACTTCGGTTGGCGTGATGAAGGGTGGTAAGTTGGCATACAAGCAGAAACGCCTCAACGTCAAGGCTCTGCCCGCCAATATGCCCAGCGAAGTGCTACTCGACATCACCAAGCTCGACATCGCCCAGCGTATCAAGGTGCAGGACATCGCCACCGAGAACTACGAGATTCTCAACCCCAAGAGCAGTGAGGTTGTCGTGGTCAACAGCACGCGTGCTGCCGCCATGGATACCACCACTGCCGAGGGTGAGGCATCTCCCGCTGCAGAGTAAAGCTTCTAAGTGTTTTGTAAATTCTGGGGACATCCGGCGCAACTGTTGGATGTCCTTTTTTGTAAATTGAGAATTGAGAATTGCGCTGACTACTGACCACTGACCACTGACTGCTAACTGCTAACCGCTAACCGCTTTTTTACTTTTTAGTTTCTGTAATGAAATCCCTATTAACTATATTCTTTTTTGCATTAACGCTGCCGTTATGTGCCCAGACGCTCGACACGGCGGCTATCCGCCGTGCCGTGGAACGGCAGCTGCGCAACTATCCCGAGTCGACGCTGCAGGATATCTATAAGAGTTTTTATCAGAACCGCTTCGGGACAGGACACATGATTTCCGATTCCGTCGCCACGGAACGCTACCTATATAAGGAACTGGAGGCGATGGTATCGGACCCCGCTACCGACGAGCGTCGCTATTGGGATCCTGTGGGTGCCGACACGCAGCATGTGCGCATCTATCTGCAGGCTGTCGTCGATGGACGGGTGACTCCGCAGCAACTCAACAGTGCCTTCTTCCGCAGCGCCCAGGTGCAACGCACTGTTCCTTTCGACTGGGCAACGGAATGGGAGACCATACAGCAGGTTATCCACGACAACCACCTGTCTGTGGCAGAAGGGGAGGCCGACAGTGCGCGTCTTGCTGAAATGAGTCGCACCAACGCCGCCGCCCACCACAGCCGCCGCTACAACGCCGCCTATCATCCCCACTACCGCGTGGTGCGAAAGGAGCTGTTTTTGGCGATGCGGTTACAGTGACTTGCTACTACGGCGACAGTGCCTATCAAACCGACCCTGCAAAACTGCAACGCAGTTCTGACATCTTTTGTGCCGCAAGAAGGTAAAAGGGATTTTTTTTAGTCTTCGGTATTGTAGCCGAAACTTTTGAGGGCGCGGTCGCTGTTGCGCCAGTCTTTCAGCACCTTGATGTGCAGGTTGAGGAAGCAGCGCTTGCCGGTGAACTCTTCAATGTCTTTGCGTGCCTCGATGCCCAGCCGTTTGATGGCTTTGCCTTGGTGCCCGATGATGATGGCTTTCTGTGATTCGCGCTCTACATAGATGAGACACGAGATGTTGTCGATGCCGTCTTTCTCTTCGTAGCTCTCCACGGCCACCTCGCAGCTGTAGGGAATCTCTTTCTGGTAGTAGAGCAAAATCTTTTCGCGCACAATCTCGCTCACAAAGAAACGCATGGATCGGTCGGTGAGCTCGTCCTTGGGGAAATAGGGCGGGTTCTCGGGAAGCAAACGCAGGATGTTGTCGAAGATGACGTCGACATTGAAACGCTCGGTAGCCGAGGCCGGCACCACGATGGCGCGCGGTATCAGCTGTTGCCACCAGACCATCTGCTTGTTGACTTCCGTCTGGTTGGAGAGGTCTATCTTGTTGATGACCACGATGACGGGGATGTCGCTCTCTGCAATCTTCCGCTCGACGGACTTGTTCTTCAGGGGTTCGCCCATCTCACTGACCAGCAGGAAGAGGTCGGCATCCTGTAACGCCGACTGCACAAACCCCATCATGCTTTCGTGCAGCTTGTAGTGTGGGTTGACGATACCCGGGGTGTCGGTATAGACAATCTGGAAATCGTCGCCGTTGACGATACCCATGATGCGGTGGCGCGTGGTCTGCGCCTTAGAGGTGATGATGCTGAGTTTCTCGCCCACCAAGGCGTTCATCAGCGTCGACTTACCCACATTGGGGTTGCCTACAATATTGACAAAACCGGCCTTGTGCATGATATTCGTTTAACGTTTAATGTTTAACGTTTAACGTTGATATGTTGATATGTTGATATGTTGAATGTATTGTCCATTCACCATTCACTAATCACTCATAATACTGTATGCTGCGCTCAGTGATGTATTCAGGAATACGGTTGGAGCCTTCCACCGAGTATTCGGTGCGCTGGATCCAGTTGCCCTGCTCGTCGTACTGGTAGCGATAGAGGGTGACAAAAACCTCGGGCTCCACGTCGGAGTAGTCAAAAACGGTCTTGGTGATGGGCTGGCGCTGACGGTCGTATTCGTAGCGTATCTCCATCACCTTCTGGTCCTGGCGGTTGTAGATGGTGTTGCTCAGGATAGTCCCGTCACCGTTGTAGCGATACATCTCGCGGCGGTACACCTGTCCCAGCGCGTCGTTGTAGCTGCGCTGAATCAGTCGGCCCGATCCGTCGTATTTGTAGCGGATGCGGTTTTCCACCTGACGCTCGGCATCCTCGACATAGCTCTCGGTCAACACAAACTGGTCGTTGTAGATGTAATAGGTGCGACCGATGACCTCTTCGTTGTTGTCGACCACCTGCTCCAGCGTCGTCACGCCGAAGGCATCGTGTTTGTAGCGGGTGCGGAACACCACCTCTTCCTCTGTTGAGAGGTACGACATACTGCGACGCTGACCCTTGCTGTTGTAGACCGTCTCCAGGTGCTCCAGCGGGGTGCCACGACGCATGGCGTCGTTTTCAACGATGGCGGTATACATCATCGAATTAACCTGACGAACAGCACCTTTCAGTCCGTCGACGGAGGTTTCACGATGAGTTCCTTGGGCAAAAGCGCTGACCGAACCTACGCACAGCAGGAGGGCCAATATGAGTGTCTGTTTTTTCATAATTCCTTTGATAGGATAGGCTTTTATTGCGTTGCAAAGGTAGTAAAAATAAACGTTTTTGACAAATCTTTTCGTATCTTTGCAAATCTCCTTCCCAGGGGCGACGCTATGGAACTGACTATTGTACTATGCTTTCTTGCCTACACGCTGCTGCTGTTCGGCGTTATGTGGCTCTCTTCGCGTCGGAGTGCCGACAACGATGCTTTCTTCCGCGGACAGCGTCGGTCGCCTTGGTTTGTGGTGGCCTATGGCATGATTGGCGCCTCGCTGTCGGGAGTCACCTTCATGTCGGTTCCGGGCGGCGTCTACTCCGGGCAGTTCACCTATCTGCCGCTGGTGTTTGGCTACGTGTTGGGCTATGCGGTGATAGCATTGCTGCTGTTGCCGCTCTACTACAAGCTTAACCTGACCTCTATTTACAGTTACTTGAAGCAGCGTTTCGGACAGAGTTCCGAGAAGACCGGCGCCCTCTTCTTCCTGCTGTCGCGTCTGTTGGGCTCTTCGCTGCGCATGTATCTAGTGGTCTTTGTGTTGTATGAGTTTGTGTTCCGCTCATGGGGCGTTCCGTTTTGGGTGCCGGCGGTAGTGTTCATCGCCATCATCCTGGCCTACACCTTCCGTGGCGGTGTGAAGACGGTGGTGTGGACCGACACGCTGCAGACCACCTTCCTGCTGCTGGCAGCGGCGGTGACGGTGATTGTCATCCTCCAGCGTATCGACCTTTCGTTGCCACAGCTGTTGCAGCGGTCGCGCGACATGGGGTTTACCCGCATCTGGGAGACCGATTTCACCGCTCCGAAATACTATTGGAAACAGATTGTCAGTGGTGCTTTTATCACCATCACCATGACGGGTCTCGATCAGGATATGATGCAGAAGAACTTGACCTGCAAATCGCTGCGTGATGCACAGAAAAATGTGCTCACCTCCAGCCTGCTTTTCGTTGTGGTCAACATGCTCTTCCTCACCCTGGGTGCCGCCCTGCTGGCCTATGCCGCAACCAGCGGCTTCGCGCTGCCGGTCAACGAGGCTGGCGTGGTGGTGGGCGACAAGATTTTCCCCTCCATCGCTTTCACGCTGGGACCCCTCACCACGATACTTTTTGTGCTGGGTATGGTAGCGGCGGGCTACTCCAGTGCCGACGGTACGCTGACGGCGCTGACCACCACTTTCTGTTACAACTTCCTGGGCTTTGACAAGGCTGAGAAGGACAAAGACTACAAATTCTCAATAGGCAAATGTCAGATTTCACCGTTGGCGACCCGCCGTTGGGTGCATGTGGCGTTTGCGTTGCTCTACCTGCTGGTAATGATGGCGTTCCGCCCTTTCCATAACCAGTCGCTCATCGACACCCTCTTCGATATTGCAGGTTTCACCTATGGACCGCTGCTCGGCTTGTTCTGCTTCGGCATGTTCTCGCGCCGGCAGGTGCACGACCGTTGGGTGCCGCTGGTGGCGGTGCTGAGTCCCGTCTTGTGTTATATCCTCAAGATAAAGTCGCCCGTTTGGTTTGGCGGTTACCACTTTGGTTTTGAACTGCTGCTCATCAACGGTCTGCTGACCTATCTGGGACTGTTGCTTATTTCGTACACCCATCCTTCGTGTGAGAAAGAATAAAGTGATTATGCGTATGCTATCCTTCCGAACGGTTCTGTTGTCGCTGCTGCTGGCCTTGGCTTGTGCGGGTTGTTTCAACACTCGTGTGATGTCGGTGCGCACCAGCACATCGCGTGTGGCGCCGGGTGGCCTGTTGTATGCGTTGCCCAAGACAGAGGTGTGTATCGATGTCACTTTGATTCATCACGACACCTCGCAAGCGCCCTATGCGGCTTTCGCCGACGAGATGCTGGCGGGTGTGCCTGCCGTCGACGCCTACCGTATCGCCGGCATGATGGTCTCCACGCGTCTGGTGGCCGACGAGGCGCACTACTATTATGTGTTGCCGCGCCGCACCTCGCTGCAGATCGACCGCCGTCACTTACTGCTGGCGGTGGGCATGGACGATTTGGTGGCCGACGACTGGCAGGAGAGCGCTGGGATTGTTGATGAGGCCGACGACACGCTGCTGTCAATGCCTCTGTTCTATAATCTTTACGACCGTATCGACACCTTCTATCGCCAGGGCGACCAGCCGGGCAAGCCCTCTATGTTGCTTGCCAAGAAGGACAGCCGCAGTCTGCGCCGTCAGGCGCAGGATGTGGCGGCGCAGATAGGCGCCTTGCAGGAGCAGCGCCGCTCGCTGGTGGAAGGTGACCCCGACGACAACCGTTCGCCCGAGGTGTTGCGCTACCAGATGCAGCAGCTCGACGCCCAAATCGACGCCCTCACGGCGCTGTTTGTGGGACGCGACGAACGCACGGTAGTGCGCTTCGTCGTCACCCCCGCCGAACCTCGGTCCGACGAGGCGGAGGAGTCGCAGCCGCTGTTCTTCTTTTCCCCGAGCCGCGGCATCGTCGATGGGGAAGAGGGCGACGCGGTGGCGGTGCGCTACGCATTCCACCGACAGGGCAGCATGCGCAGTGCCGCACGCTTTGTGCGTTACCATACGGGCGATGCGTCGCGGCTCGACAGCCGCAACTCCATCAAGTACCGCTCCTCGGAGCCGGTGGAGTTCGTCATCGACAGCCCGCTTTTCCAGCTGCGCCGCACGCTGCCGGTGACGCAGTACGGACCTATACTTGAGCTGCCGCAAGGACGAGTCAAAGCTCGTTTCGATGCGGAAACTGGCGAACTGATCTATTTGTCACGATGAATTTCTATACGACCATTATGGGTAGTGGTGCCGCTGTGCCCACGCTGATGCGCCATTGCAGCGGTCAGGTGGTGAATGTGGGCGGCTATCGGCTGCTGCTCGACTGCGGAGAGGGCACACAGCACCAGATGCGCGCCTATCGGCAAAAGCTGCAGTCCGTGCAGCTGATATGCATCTCTCATCTGCATGGCGACCATTTCTTCGGCTTGCCGGGACTGCTGGCCACGCTGCATCTCTGCGGCCGCACACTTCCGGTCACCGTCATCGCCCCGCAGGGCGCACGGCAAGCGTTGGATGTGTTGCTGGCGCTCTCGTCGACGCGGCTCGATTATGAGCTGCGAGTCATCGAGCTGTCGCATGCCGACAAGCGGCTGGTTTTCACGTCTCCCCGTTGTCAGATATGGGCGTTCCCCATCTGGCACTCGGTACCCACATACGGTTTTATTATCGAGGAGGTCTCCCGCAGCCAGTCTCGACCCCGCAGCATGGCCTATTGCAGCGATACCGGTTACCATGAGGAGCTGGCAGACTATGTGCGCGATGTCGACCTGCTTTGTTTGGAGAGCACCTTTGCCGACGACATGATGTCTGTGGCGGGGGAGAAACAGCACCTCACCGCTTCGCAGGCGGCACAGATTGCACAGCAGGCACAGGTCGGACAGCTGCTGCTCACCCATTTCAGCGCCCGCTATCGCGAGTCGGATGTCTTTCTCCAGCAGGCGTCGGCAGTATTCCCCAATGTCGTTTTGGCCGAGGACGGACTGGTGGTCCCGGTCAGCTATAGCAAGTCACCTGCCCGTCTATGAAACACCCTGTCGTTGTCCGTCTGCTGATGCTGTTGCGCATCTATGTCGTGCTGCTGTTGCTGTTTGTCGTGCAGAAATGGATATTCATGCTGTTCAACCTCGGTCATGCCGACGGGTTGACTTTGATCGACTGGTTGTCGGTGGCGTGGCACGGGCTGGCGCTCGATTCGGTAACGGCCTGCTATATACTCTGTTTCCCCATGCTGATGGTGTGGGTCAGTGTCTTCGTTCCTCGTCTGAATCTGATGCGGGTGTTGACGCCCTACTACATCATTGTCTCGCTAATGATGGCGTTGGCTTTTATCGCCGATGTGGTGATGTACCGATTCTGGGGATTGAAAATCGAGGCCAACGACCTGATGTATACCGCCCATCCCAAGGAGATGCTGGCCAGCGTGAGTGAGTGGTTCGTCGCCTTTGTCGCCATTGTGCTGGGCCTCGTCACTCTGCACTACATCCGGCAGCTGCGCTATGCCACGAAGATGCCGCCCACACGTCCACCCCGTTGGCCGTGGATTTTTCTTTTCGTTCTGCTCGGTGGACTCCAGTTCGTAGGCATGCGTGGCGGGGTGGGCGAGTCGGTTGCCAATCCGGGCTACGCCTATTTCTCGTCCAAGCCTTTCCTCAATCACGCAGCGTTGAACCCACTGTTCAACATGTTGCACTCGATGACGGAGACGGAAGATTTCGCCACCGAGTTCCAATACTACGACCGCGATGAGGTGGAACAGGTGGCGCAACAATGCTACTACGACGATGCGGCGCTGACCGACACTCTGCTGCGCACCAGTCGTCCCGACATCCTTCTCATTGTCTGGGAGGGTGGCGGCAGTCAGATGGTGCTCAACGATACGGTGGCACCCAACCTGATGGCGCTGTGTGGCGAAGGTGTCTTTTTCGACAATTGCTATGCCAACGGACACCGCACCGACCGCGGGCTGGTCTCCATCTTCAGCGGATGGCCCTGTCTGCCCACCACGTCGCTGATGAAGATGCCCGATATGTGTCGCAAGCTGCCTGCCTTCCCGCAGTTGTTGCGCGAGGCGGGCTACAATACCTCGTTCCGCTATGGCGGTGACGTTGATTTCACCAATATGCGTGGCTATCTCTATGAGGCAGGTTTCTCCAAAGTCGAGGGCGACGAGTCGTTTCCCGGCAGTCGCAACCAGAGCAATTGGGGGGCTCCCGACGAATATCTGCTGCGTGCCGACCAGCTGCCTGCCGACAGTGGTTTCTTCGCCGCATGGCTCACGCTCAGCAGCCACGAGCCTTGGCAGGTGCCCATCCGTCGCTGTACTGACGACAAGCGCAACGCCTTTGCCTATACCGACAGCTGTCTGGGCGCGTTGGTTCACACCTTGCGCCAGTCGCCGCGTTGGGACAATCTGTTGATTATTGTCGTTCCCGACCATGGGGTGCCGGTCGAAGAGTCGCAATGGACCGACTCGCCCGAGGTGGCGGCCATACCGGTGCTGTGGCTGGGTGGCGCGGTACGCCGCCCAATGGTCATCCATCGGCTGATGAACCAGTCCGATTTGGCGGCGACGCTGCTGGCACAGCTCCATATCGCAGCCACACCGCTGACGTTCAGTCGCAATGTGCTCAGCCCCACCTACGACTCTGCCACGCCGGTGGCAATCCACACCTATAGCGGCGGCCTCAATTATTTCGACACGCTGGGTTGCGTTTCCTACGACTGTGTGGCACAGATGGCTACAGCCGTCAATCCAGCCACCGATACCGACGCGCGGCGTCTGCGCCGCCTAAAAGCCTTGCTGCAGCTGATCTACTTGCGGACGGGAGACCTTTGATATCAATGGTTCTCTTTTCACTTTTTTTTGTATATTTGTAGTTTCTTTCGCCCTAGGCAAAGGGGTGAATGATGTTGTGTAATAAATAATTATTGATATATGCTTGAATTTTTGTCGAAACTGTTTGGTAACAAGTCGCAACGCGACTTGAAGGAAGTACAGCCTTTTTTGGATGCCACTTTGGCGGTTTATCCCACCATCCAGGCGTTGGACAACGACGCCCTGCGTGCGAAAACGGCCGAATTCAAAAAGCGCATCCACGACGCGGTAGAGAGTGAAGAGACCGAGTTGGCTACGCTCCGCAAGAGGGTAGAGGAGGAGTACGACATGCCTGTCGTCGAGAAGGAGGAACTCTATAGCCGTATCGAGTCGTTGGAGACAGCCTCCTACGAAAAGACCCAGCAGCTGCTTGATGAGATTCTGCCCGAGGCTTTCGCCGTGGTCAAGGAGACTGCCCGCCGTTTTGCCGAGAACGAGGAGGTGGTGGTCACCGCCACCGACCACGACCGCGACCTCAGCGCCCAGCGCGAGAGTGTCAGCATCGACGATGCCGGCCGCGCTCATTTCAAGAACAGCTGGATGGCTGGCGGCAACATGATTACGTGGGACATGGTGCACTACGATGTGCAGATCATCGGCGGTGTGGTGCTCCACAACGGCAAGATTGCCGAGATGGCCACCGGTGAAGGTAAGACGTTGGTGGCTACGCTGCCCGTCTACCTCAACGCACTGCCCGGCAAGGGTGTCCACGTGGTCACCGTCAACGACTATCTGGCCAAGCGCGACTCCGAGTGGATGGGTATGCTTTTCGAGTTCCACGGTCTGACGGTCGATTGCATCGACAAGTACGAGCCCCACAGCGACGAGCGCAAGGCGGCCTACAACGCCGATATCACCTACGGTACCAATAATGAGTTCGGTTTCGACTATCTGCGCGACAACATGAGCCGCAACCCCGAGGAGCTGGTGCAGCGCAGCCACAACTACGCCATCGTCGACGAGGTGGACTCGGTGCTTATCGACGACGCCCGTACCCCGCTCATCATCAGCGGTCCCACCGGCAAGGATGACGACGACCAGGAGTTCAACCGCTTCAAACCGGTCATCGAGAAGCTCTACAACGCCCAGCGCACGCTGGTGACGCAGATTCTCGCCGACGCCAAAAAGCAACTGGCCGAACATCCCGACCCCAAGCCCGAAGAGGAGGCAGCCAAGCTGCTGCTCCGCGCCTACCGCGGCCTGCCCAAGAACAAGGCCCTCATCAAGTTCCTCTCCGAGCCTGGCATCAAAACCATCCTGCAACGTACCGAGAATTTCTACATGCAGGAGCAGAACAAGCACATGCACATCATCGACGACGAGCTCTTCTTCGTCATCGACGAGAAAAACCGTCAGGTGGAGTTCACCGACAAAGGTATGGACTACCTGGCCGATATGGGCGAGGACCGCAAGTTCTATCAGCTGCCCGACATCGGTTCCGAGATTGCCGAGGTGGAGCACAGCAACCTCTCCGACGCCGAGAAGGCGGCCAAGAAGGATGAGATCTATAGCGCTTTCGCCGTCCAGAGCGACCGCGTCCACACGGTCGACCAGTTGCTGAAGGCCTACACGCTCTTCGAGCGCGATGTCGACTATATCGTCACCGAGGACAACCAGGTGAAGATTGTCGACGAACAGACGGGTCGTATCATGGAAGGTCGCCGTTGGAGCGACGGTCTGCATCAGGCTGTCGAAGCCAAGGAAAACGCCAAGGTGGAAGCGGCCACGCAGACCTACGCCACCATCACGTTGCAGAACTACTTCCGCATGTACAAGAAGCTGGCCGGTATGACCGGTACGGCCGAAACCGAAGCCAAGGAGTTCTGGGATATCTACAAACTCGATGTGGTGGTCATCCCCACCAACCGTCCCATCGCCCGCAAGGACGAGGACGATATGATCTACAAGACCAAGAAAGAGAAATACGCTGCCGTCATCGCCGAGGTGAAACGGCTGGTCGAAGAGGGTCGACCCGTGCTGGTCGGCACCACCTCTGTCGAAACCTCCGAGTTGCTCAGCAAGATGCTCAAAATGCAGCGTCCTCCCATCCCGCACAATGTTCTCAACGCCAAGCTCCATCAGAAGGAGGCCGACATTGTGGCGCAGGCCGGTGAGCCGGGCCGTGTCACCATCGCCACCAACATGGCAGGTCGTGGTACCGATATCAAGCTCAAGGGCGACGTCCGCGAGAAGGGTGGTCTGGCCATCATCGGCACCGAGCGCCACGAGAGCCGTCGTGTCGACCGCCAGCTGCGTGGTCGTGCCGGTCGTCAGGGTGACCCCGGTAGCTCGCTGTTCTATGTGTCGCTCGAAGACAACCTGATGCGTCTCTTCGGTTCCGAGCGTATGGCCAGCATCATGGACCGTATGGGTCTTAAAGAGGGCGAGGTTATCCAGCACTCGATGATTACCAAGGCGGTGGAACGTGCCCAGAAGAAGGTCGAGGAGAACAACTTCGGTATGCGTAAACGACTGCTGGAGTATGACGATGTGATGAACAACCAGCGCACCGTTATCTACAACAAACGTCGCAACGCACTCTATGGCGACCGCCTCTCCATCGACATCAGCAACATCTTCTACGACACCTGCGAGTTGCTCTACGACGATGCCGAGAACAGTCACGATTACGACACCTTCAAGATGGAGATGATCCGTGTCTTCGCCATGGATATCCCCTATACCGAGAAGGAGTTCTTCGCCGCACGTCGTTCCGACATGGTCCAGCGTCTCTACGACCTGACCTACAACGCCTATAAAGAGCGTATGCAGCGTTTGTCCGATATCGCTTATCCCTTCATCAAGAATCTCTACGAGAATACGCAGTATCTCAATGTCGTCTTCCCCATCACCGATGGCAAGAAGACCCTCAATGTCATCACTCCCCTCAAGAAGTCCTACGAGAACAATGGTCGTGAGGTGCAGCTCTCCATCGAGAAGGGCATCACGCTGGCCATCATCGACGACCTCTGGAAGGAGCACCTGCGCGAACTCGACGACCTGAAGACCAGTGTCCAGAATGCTGCCTACGAACAGAAGGACCCGCTGTTGATCTACAAGTTCGAGTCGTTCAACCTCTTCGAGAAGATGTTGCTGCAAATCAACCGCGAGATTGCCACCTTCCTCAGCCGTGCCCAGCTGCCTGTGCGCGATGAGGGCGACATGCATGAGGCGCGCCGTCAGCAGACGCCGCAGCGTGGCTTACGTGCCGGTCGCGACAACCAGTTCGACCGCATTGCGCAACAACAGCAGCAGGCCATCGACAACTCTGCCCAGCAGCCCCAGAAGGTGATGCCGGTGCATGTGGAGAAAAAGGTGGGTCGTAACGACCCCTGTCCCTGCGGCAGCGGTAAGAAGTACAAGAACTGCCACGGCAAAGACGCCGAATAAAGAAAGATAGTATCAACCAACAGGGCCAGTGTCAATAAATGATACTGGCCCTGTTGGTTTACACCGCTGCATCGTCCTTTTTAACTCCCTCTTTAACTCCCATTTTAACTTCCAATTTAACTCCATAATTATTTTACTAGTACTAAAATAATAGGTATGGTGTAGTTTTTTTCTTTTTTGTTACGTTATTATAGATGTGAGCATAAATGGATCCTTTGATGCTTTGCTCCACCGCTACCGTGGACTGCTTTTTACGCTCTGTCGACGGTATCAACGGCGGGGGACGACGATGGAAGACCTACTGCAAGAGGCCTCGGTGGCGCTATGGCGCGAGCGTGAGCGTCTGTTTGCGCTTTCGGTAGGACCCAGACAAGCGGCGCTGTTGTGGACGATTGCCCGCAATGCCATTATCGATGAGCTGCGCCGCACGCCGTCCAGCGAAGCATGGTCTGAAGGATATGAGCCGGTGGTGGATGAACGGAGTAAGGTGCGCGAATTGTACGAGCGCATCGCATTGTTGTCCGAGCCCGACCGCACTTTGGTGACGATGCAGCTCCAGGGCTACAGTTACGAAGAGATAGCCGAAACGCTCGGAATGACGGTCAAGAATGTCAGCGTCAGGCTGGTAAGAATAAAAGATAAAATAAGAAAGGAGTGGACATGATGACAGATCAGGAATTTGAAAATCTATGGCAACGTGCAGAGGCGTCGCCGCACGCCGATGGGCTGATGGAGGAATATCCCAGCTGGCAGCGCAATCGTAGAAACAGGCTATGGGTGACTGCTTCGCTGGTGGTGGCAACCGCTGTGGCGTTACCATTGCTTACGCATCCTCGTTTTCCTTCCTCTGATGATGCCTATATAGCAGCCTATTGCAATCGGTCAGACATTGCCGACCAGTATTGGGTCAATATGGCCGACGAGCTCCTCAGAGATGTATGAAAAGGATTAAGGTATAAGGTTTAAAGTTTTTAGTTAATGAAACGACAACTATTTGTTTTATTGCTGTTGCCCTTGCTCTTCTTGACGGGCTGCTTCCGGCAGAGTTCGCCGTCCGAGAGCGACCTCTACCGGCATTATGCTGAACAGCAGGATCTGAAGGTGGCACAGCTGAGTGGCTTCAAACTCTGCGACACGGTACGTGTCGATGTGGTGATGCTGCAGGCCGACAACCAGCAGGCTTGGCTTCGGCTGACCGAGGAGTTCGATATCCGCGCTGAAGAAGGTACCGTCAGTTGGCTGGGTCAAATCGACAATCCCGCCCAGCGCACCCAGTGGAGCGGCGCACCCGTGATGCGTGTGATAGCCTCCCCCGGCAGGCGCACCGTCGGCTTTTACCGAATCGATACCGAGGTGCAGTACGACGCCTTGATTGATTATCAATTGGAGAATACAAAAAACAACAACTAAATATGAAAACATTTTTCCGACTCCCCTTACTGTTTGCCGCATTGATGGTATGTTTCGCTTCGTGCGAGAAAAACGACACCGAGTCCGACACCACGGGCGGCACTGCAAGCAATACCATCGAACGTCTCATTTACTGCCATGTCGACAATAGCGAATCCCACCAAACGCTGACCACAGAATCGGAATGGGAGGCGATGCTCGACCATATCTGTGATTGGGCGCATGATGGCAGCGAGGTGACATTCTATAATATGAATCAGGCCACTCCCACTACATCCGACATGAAACAATCGCAGTCTTCCGACAGCAAGGAGGACCGCACCATCACCACCGCCAGCCGTGAGGAGATGAAAAAATGGATGAAGCGAATGGAAAAAGAGGGGCTTACCGTGCGCGTTACCTACGACAACGCCTCTGGCACCTGGCGGGGCGAGGCCTATGCTACCGCCCCTGCTGTCAATACATCCGGCATACTTCCCGGTACCTGGCATTTCAGTTGCATGGTGGTGTCGCAGTACGATGCCGATGGACAGCTGCTCAGCCGCGATCGCTTTGATCCCGATGATGACGGCGGCTCCATGCGCTATACCTTCCATTCCGACGGTACGCTCTTACTTGCTATTGTTGGAATGGGCGGCGTAGAGGTCACAGACAACGGGACATGGTCCCTCTCCTCTGATGGCGTGCTCAGCAGTCAACTGCTGCCCAACGGCATCGATTGGAACGTCAGTTGGATAACCCCCGGCACCATGATTCTTTCGCGCAACGACCTCGGAACCGCCGATGGAGACTATTGCTATCAGCTGCTGTTTGAGTCGGTTACCGATGCGGGATGAAAAAAAATAACGCCTCGTGTAGTTTTTCACGCTCCACTTACGTCTTTATTATCGTAAGTTGCAAAAGTTAATTCAAAAGAAATTATTAATCTTAAACAATCAATTACAATGAAAAAAAACATTTTCCTCGCTGCTGCTACAGCGCTGCTCTTCACCTTCACCGCTTGCCAGAAAGATGATGCTGCCACTACTGGCGTCAACACCACCGCCAACGGCACCGACATCCCCGTCTCCACGGCCCGCGTCAAGTCTACCTCCGACCTCCACAACACCAACTGGAACTACACCACGTCCTACTCTGAGATGGTGGCCGCTTTGACGGGTGTCGATCTGTCCTGCATGCAGGGCTTTGAGGAAGAGACCTACACCTTCGGACTCTCCTTTGATGGTACCTATGCTCACTTCACTTTCCCCGAGAACGTTGTCGCCGTTGCTGGCGAAGAGGGCGCGCTTGATCGCATCTCCGCTATCGATTACACCTATTTCTACGACGGTGCCACGCACACAGGTTACTTTGAGGGCGTAGTGGAAGATACCGTTGGCAATGAGGTGCCTGCTCAGCTGCAGTTTACCTATGACGACGCTACCGATGTCATCACCTTCAACCTGCCGATGGCCTATGCCGACGACATGACCCCCATCACCATCACCCTGACGTTCCAGCGCGACGAAGAAGAATAATCACGTTGAAACATAGATTCAGAATAACAAGCGCCGGCATCCGCCGGCGCTTGTTTTCTTTTTTTGGAGAGGGAGCCCCAATGCAGCGGCTGACCCAGCCGTCGGCGGGGCGCATAATCGGGGAAAAAAGACTATCTTTGCATTTTAAAACCTTGGGTGTGAAGAAATATTTCTCTCTCTACGGCTTTGCCTACCTCCTCTGGCTGGCGTTGTTGTTGGTGTAGCTCTTCGCTTTTCCGAAGCGGGAGCTGCATCTGATGCTCAACGCACACCATACGGGCTTTCAAGATTTCTTTTTCAGATTTTATTCGAAGCTGGCCGAATGGCCGCTGTATCTGTTGGCGGCACTGCCGCTCTGCTGGAAGAAGTTTCGACTCCCGCTGTTTTATGCCCTCTGCGAGCTGTCGGCCGGCATCGTGGTGCAGATACTGAAGCACATCTTCCATGCCGACCGTCCTGTGCGTGTGTTCGAAGATGCCGGCGACGCGGTGCTGCCCTTGGTGGAAGGCGTGCGGATGAGTCACAGCAATTCGTTTCCTTCGGGTCACACTTCGACGTTCTTCGTCTTCGCCACCTGCTGTGCGCTGTTGCTGGCATATCGCTATGGGCAGCGTCCCGCGCCCAACAGCTCTTCGAAACGGAAACTCCGCTATCTTTCGCTTGTTCTGCTGCTGATCTTTGCGGCATTGGGCGGCTATTCGCGCATCTACCTCTCACAGCATTTCCTGTTAGATGTCTGTGTAGGCAGCGTCGTCGGTTTTCTTACCCCCTGCCTGCTGTTCCATTTCGCTGGAAAGAAAATACTGAAAATCAATTAGCAGTTCAAACCTCTCAAACCTCTCAAACCTCTCAAACCCTTTAAACGTTAAACATTAAACGTTACTAAAATGAATACACTTCGTAAGAAGGTCGTCAAGCCCATCTCCCTTTTTGCTTTTTCCGCTATCATTAGTATAGGGACGTTGCTGTTCTACAACATCCCCTTCTTCCGCTATGTTGCGGTCAACGCCAACGAAGGGCTGGGTGGCAAGATTTTTCTGCTGGCATCGCTGGTGGTCATTATGTTGGTGTTCAACTTCATGATGACCTACCTTCTCATTTTCTTGACACGGATTGTCGGGCGCATCCTCTTGGCCCTCTTCTCCATCATCAACGCCGCCGCGGCCTATTTCATCTACAACTACAGTGTCATTATCGACGAGACGACCATCGCCAATGTCTTCAATACCCGTTATTCCGAGGCTTCGGGTTTCTTCGGCTGGTCGCTCTGGTTTTACCTTATCGCCTTCGGACTTCTTCCGGCGCTCTTTTGTCTGCTATGGCCTGTGGTGATTGGCAAGGCCAAGAAGATGGGAATTTTTTGTGGCAGCTCGCTGGCCATCGTCTTGGTGGTGGGCCTGCTGAATGTCAACCAGACCCTCTTCATCAGCCAGCACGACACCGAGCTGGGCGGACTCCTCCAGCCGTGGTCCTATCTCTGCAATTCGCTTCGTCTCTCTATGGCGCGGCATCATGCGCAGGCCGAGGAGATCAAACTCCCCGACGGCGTCATTGTCGACAATGAAAAGACTGTCGTGGTGCTTGTCATCGGCGAGTCGGCCCGAAAGGCTAACTTCCAGGTCTACGACTACGACCGCGAAACCAACCCGCTGCTGTCGAAGCAGGAGGGCCTGAAGGTTTATCAAGCCAACTCTTGTGCCACCTACACCATGGCGGGCACCAAGTCCATCCTGGAGCCCATCGTCAGCGGCGACCTCTATGAGCTGTTGCCCAACTACGCTTTCCGCATGGGTGCCGATGTCTCTTGGCGTTCCACCAACTGGGGTGAACCGCCGATACACATTGAGGAGTACCTTACCGACAAGGAGCTGGCCGACCGCTATCCCGATGAAGACAGGCGTTATGATGGACTGCTTATCAAAGGGCTGCGTCAGCGTATTGAGTCGAGCCAGAAGGACAAGGTGCTCATCGTGCTGCACACCAGCACCAGCCATGGTCCCAACTATGCCGCCAAGTACCCGGCCGAGTTTGAATATTTCAAGCCAGCGGCTCAGACAGTGGAGGAGGGGCAGCAACACCTCGACCGTCTGGTCAACGCCTACGACAACAGCATCCGGTATACCGATTTTCTGCTCGACAGCATCATCAACCTTTTGCGTTCCTTCACCGATCGGAATTGTGCCATGATGTATGTCTCAGACCACGGCGAGTCGCTTGGCGAAAACAAGATGTTCATGCACGGTGTACCCATGAAGCTGGCGCCGAAGGTGCAGTATGAGATACCGTTCCTCGTCTGGACTTCCGAAGGGTTCCGTGAATTCAAACCCATTGCCAGCCAGTCTGACGCCCCGGAAGGTCAGCTGCCGCCTGTAATCGACCAGCACTACGTTTTCCATTCCGTCCTCAACCTCCTTGCCATCCAATCCCCAGCCTACAATAAAGACTTTGATATTTTTGTTTCGGAGTAGGGTAGAAGATGGCATTGGAATGACGTATCGGCGGCAAGGGTGATAAAAGAAGGAAGGCGCACTTCAAGAGTGCGCCTTCCTTCTTTATGGGTTGCCAACGGAGTGTATGTCGTTGGACGTTTTTCTTTATCGCAGGACAACGATGCGTTTGGCGGGGTGGTCGCCTATCTTGACGAGATAAACACCCGTGGAGAGTCCACTGTCGCTAACCTTGCGACCTTCCATGTCGTAGATGCTAACGGTTTTACCTTCGGCACCTTCGACGACGATCTTGCCGTCGCGGACCAGGATGGTGATATTCTCCATATCCGTCTCTTCGATGCCGGCGTTGCCTCCGTTGCCGGAGGTGTAGCAGTTCTCTTCAAAATGGGCAGTGCCATTGTTGACGTTGTTACCGCTGGTAATCGAGGGTGTGGTAGGGGCGGAGATGAATGTCGAGGAGTTGCCGCCAGGACCGCCGCCAGGACCGCCGCCGGGACCACCGCCGGGACCACCGCCGCCAGGGCCGCCACCCGTGCTGATGGTAGGAGTAAGGAAGGAAACGGCATCGTTGCCGTAGGTCACCGTATACCAGTTGTTGCTACTGATGGATGAATTCTGGATATAGGGTTGGTTGAGGACACGGCTGCTTTCGATGCCGCCGACGGCGATGATAACGCCACCGTTGACATAGACCTTTTTGCCCTCCTCGGAGTTGGCGTCGATGGCCACCTCGGGCGAGTTGGAACCGATGGCGTAGACCAGTCCGCCGTTGATATAGCAGTTGCCGTTGGCGTCGAGGCCATCGTTGTTGCTGGAACGGGCGTAGACATAGCCGTCGCTGATGGTGAGGTCTTGCGCCGCGTTGATTGCATCGTCGTAGGCGTTGACGAAGACCTCGCCGCCAGTGATTTCCAGTGTGTTCTTGCTCTCGATGCCCTCGCCGTTGTAGCCGGTGGTGGTGACCTTCACATAACCGCCACTGATGACCAGTCCGCCGCTGTAGGTGTAGCTGTTGCTGCTAACCTCAGTCTTCACGCCGGCCTTGATGCCTTTGGGTGACGAGTAGTAGTCGCTGCTGACGTTGTCGGTGTTGCCTGTGTAGTTGGTGTTCTCGGTGGTGCCGTTGTTGTAGTAGAGTCCACCGCTGGTGGCCACAGTGATGTTGCCGTCATTGATGGTCATCACACCGTCGCACTTCATGCCTTTGCCGCCCGAACCGGTGGAGGTCAGGTTTAGCGTGCCGCCGCTGATGGTCATATTGCCGTCGCAACTCAGACAGCAGGCGGCTTTGGTCTCCAGATCGTCGCTGTCCCACGTGCCGATGCCCGAGGTGGTAACGGTGATGTCGCCACCGCTGATGTTCAGGTCGCCGGCACACTTGATGCCTTTGGCGGCAATGGCGGCGCAAGCGATGTTGATGGTGCCGCCTTCGATGTAGATGTTGCCGCTGTCCTCATCCTCGTGGTCGGTGGTCTCGCCGGTCGAGGTGTCGCCGTCAAGGTCGCACTGGATGCCATCGTCGGCCGTCCCGCTGATGTTGATGGTGCCGCTCTCCATGAGGAAGTACTCGTTGCACGAGATGCCGTCGCCCACTGCGGCGGTCACGTTGAGGGTGGCGTTCTTCAGGCTGATGTACTCGCCGGCCTTGATGCCGTGCTTCACATTGCCTACCACGTTGAGGGTGCCCTGCTGCTTGAACTCGATGTGGCCTTTCACATAGAGGCAGCCTTTCTGCGATCCGCTGGCCGCATCGACCAGGGTGTTGGTGGTGCCCGTGATGGCCTTCACGTTGATACGCTTGCCATTCTGAATGTGGATGGCGGCGCCGCTGTATACCGGCGTGCTGTTTGTCAGCGTTAGACCGTTCAGCTCGACGGTGGCCTTGTAGGAACCCGACATGTAGAACTCGCCGTCGGAGGACGAGCCGCTGAGGTTGTAGGTAATCTCCGTGGCCAGGCTGTCGCTCTGCGCGATGCTGACGTGCGCCCCGCTCTGCGTGACTGTCAAATACTGGCTTGCGATGCTGTCGGCGGTCACCGTGGCAGTCGAGCCACTGTAGACGACGCTGACACTCTGCGCCGTCGCCATCATGGATAACAGCGCCGTCGCTACAAATAATACTAACTTTTTCATTTTTATTTGATTTTAAGGTGCTTCTTGCCGTTCTGGAGGTAGATGCCGCGGAAGGTGGCGGGGACCTCGGTGCCGAGGTAGCGGCCGTCGAGGGTGAAGACACGCGGGTCGCTGACGCGATGCTCTACGTCCACATCGTCGATGCCGGTGGTGCCGCCGTTGATGGTGCCGCTGCCGCTGAGGCTGCTGTAGGTCAGCGTGTAGCCGTTGCAGTTGATGGTGCCGTTGTTGACCAGCGTGGTGACGGTGGTGTTGGCGGTGAGGTTCCAGGTGGCGGTGCTCAGCACGGTGACATTGGCGGTGTAGCCGTTGTCCTGCTTTACGGTGCCGGTGTAGCTGCCGTTGGCGAGGATGAGGTTGCCGATGGCGCCGTCGGTGCTCCACTGCGAGTCGTCCATCACATACATCAAGATGCCGCTGGGAACGGTGAGGGTGCAGTTATCGAGGGTGCAGGTGGCGGTGACGCAGGTGGCCACCTCGAGCAGCGGTGCGCTGTTGTTGGTCATGGTCAGCGAGGTGCCAGTGATGTTCATCGTGGGGTTGGTGCCTTCGGCGTCGCCGCTGCCGCTCTGCATCATCAGCAGGGCACGCTCCGAGGAGCCGCTGGTCATCTCGCAGTTGGTCATCGTAATGCTGTTGTCGCCCTCGATGACGGCAATCTCGCCCTGCGCCGAGGTGCCGGTGAGGTCGGTGGCGGTGATGGTGCCGGTGCTGTAGAGCACGGCCGAGCGACTGCCCTGCGCCGTGGCGGTGCCGCCGGTGACGGTCACCGTGCCGCCTCCGCGGTCGGTGGCGATGGTGCTGCTGGTGGCGCTCTGCGTGGTGATGTCCACATTGCTGGCGACGATGGTGCCGCCGTAAGTGCAATGCAGGCCGCGTGAGACGCTGTTGGAGTTGTTAATGGTCACTCCATCCACATTGATGGTGGCGCCGTTGGTGGCGAACACGGCGTTGGCGCCCTGCGAACTGGACGAGATGGTGCAGTTGGTGATGTTGATGACCGCGCTGCTTCCCGCCGTGGTGCTCTGGTAGTTGGTGCTGCTGGCGGCACCGGCATAGACGGTCGAGTTGTTTCCGTAGAAGCTGCTGTTGTCGCCGCTGCTGCCGTCGCCCGTCTTGGTGAAGGTGCAACCCGTGAGGTTCAGTGTGCCGTTCGACACCTGGATTACGTTGTAGTACTGCGTCGAGCTGCTGAGGCTCTCGCTGGTCTTGGTTACCGTCGAGCCGTTGGAGAGGCTGTAGGTGGCCCCCTGCGGATAGGTGGGCGAGCTGTCGCTCGGCGGCTGCGCAACGGCTGCCAACGAGGCTGCCAACAATACGAAAAGGATAGCGTTCTTCATGATATATAAAATTTAAGGTTTAATGTTTAAAGAGCGTGCTATTCCGTAGTCAATCATTCGCCATTGGCTGGAGAACAGTCCTTTCCGGTACAGTTCCCATTCATGTGCAAGGCGTTATCTGTTAGTATGTTATGCTTGATTGAATAAGCCGATATCTCAAGTGCAAAATTACCAACAAACACTCGCCCAACAAATAACATATAGGCGGTTTTGCTTGACAAAAATACCGACATGGTTAATATTGTCAAAAAAAAATCCGTATTTTTGCACCATGAAAACGGCGCAGCCATATACCCATCCGATCACCCTTTACAATCAGAGAATCAAGAAGGAAGGTATTGTTGTCTTTGACGATGTGCGGGGGTTGCCAGCCGGCAGCGAACCGTTTGCTTCGCCCGATTATGTCATCTGCCTTGGCCATCGTGGACGTATCGATCTTACCTACGATGGCGAACCCGATTTTTCAGAGGCGCATACGGTGGGTGTTATCTTCCCGAATCACAAGCTGGCGACGGTGAGCAAGACCGACGACTATCTCGCCACGCTGATTGTTGCCGATGTGTCGATGCTGAACGACCCCATGCTTCGCATTATCAATCAGATGCGCTATCGCTATGAGCTGCATCCTTGTGTGAAGCTCGACAAGCACGAGTATAAGATGATTCTGCATGTCGTGGAGGGTATGCGCGAGATTGTGCGTCTCAATATGCCGGGTCGTCGTATGTTGATGTCGCGTCTGCTGGAGTTCTTTTTGCGACTGCTCAGTCAGTACCGGAAAAGCAAGCTGAACGAGGTCTCTGTCGATAAGCGGGTGATCATCAGCTTCCACGACGAATTGATGCGCCATTTCCGCGAGCATCGTGACGTGGGTTTCTATGCCGCCAAGGCTTGTCTTTCGGCCAAACATTTCAGTGCCGTCGTCAAAGAAGAAACAGGTCAAACGGCCGCCTATTGGATCCATACCCAAGTTGTTGCGGAAGCCAAGATGCTGCTTCACATGCGACGTGACCTGAGTGTGCAGGCCATCGCCGACATGCTGGGGTTTGACGAGCAGGCCACCTTCAGCCGTTATTTCAAACGGGAAGTGGGAATGTCGCCCACCGCATTCCGTGAAATGGAAAGCACTGAAACGACGCGACCCGCCTGAGAGGCGGGTCGCGGTAGTCGTGACGTTCAGAAATGGACGGACGCCTATTCGTCGATGGCGTCGATGAATTTGCCACCCACTTCAAAGTTGACCAGCTTGGCTGCGGTCACTTTCTTCCACCAGAGGAATCCGCTCTTCTTGATGATGCGGGCTTGGTAAGTGACATTGTTTTTTACCTTGCGGACATAGAGCTTGTCGATGCTGAAACCTTTGAAGTTGGCATTGTGTTCCACGGTGTCGCGCACAAAGGCGGGGTAGCAGTTCGAGGGGATGTAGTAGTAGGTCTCGCTGCCTTTGTTGCCAAACAAGATGCTGGCGTTGTCGCCGTCCTTGTCGCGGAAGTCGACACGGTAGGTGTCGTCGGATAGTTTGTACCAGGTCACCTGCGTGGCTTTTTTCTGCTGCTGTTGAAAGTCTTTGACATGTTTCGGCGTGACTTCCGACTCGCTGACTTTCTGCGCATTCTGTGCCCATGCCGCCGTTCCGCAGAACAAGGCAAGCATAAAGAATAAAAGTACTTTTTTCATTATTGTAATGTTTTATTGATTTTAGCTTTTTAGTTTTTACTTTATAGTTTTCATCAACTCTTCCATCACTTTTCTTCCGTCGCGGATCACCTGCATGCTCCAGTAGAGCTTGAGGCGCAGCTGGGCATCGTCGTCCAGCTGCCAGCGGATGCTGCTGTCGGCACGCATTCTTTCCGACAGGTGGAAGAGGGAGAGGGCGGCGCAGACCGAGATGTTGAAACTCTCGGTAAAGCCATACATGGGTATCTTGACATACTCGTCGGCGCCATCGATGGCCTCCTGCGTCAGCCCCGTGAGTTCCGTTCCGAAGACGAGGGCCAGCGGCTGGCTGACGTCGAGGTCGGTAATCATGGTGTCCTTTTCGTGGGGCAGGGTGGCAACAATGCGGTAACCTTGGTTGCGCAAGGTGGCGTAGGTTTCCTCGATGGTGGGGTATTTGTAGTAGTCGACCCATTTGGAGGCACCGACAGCCACATCGCCTGCGGGGTTGAAACTGTTGCGGTTCTCCACCACATGCACATCCTGGATGCCGAAACAGTCACAACTGCGCAACACAGCGCTGGCGTTGTGCGACTGATAGATATCCTCCAGCACCACGGCGATATGGCGTGTACGCAACGGGGCCAGACGCTCGAACAGTTGCTGTTTGTTTTCTGAAAAGAGCTCGCAGGCACGTGCATAGAGCTGCTGCAGCTGCTCGTGGGAGTAGTTGCAAAAAAGATCTTTGTTATCGGCGTTGATTTCGGACACTTATTAAATTGATAGTTGAGAGTTGAGAGTTGAAAAAAGCGGTTAGCAGTTAGTTTTTAGGTTTTAGTTTTTAGTTT
>JAFSYK010000038.1 GCA_017449975.1 Bacteroidales bacterium | reverse complement strand
TCAAAGCCTCTCGACCTTACGGGGTAAGGGGAAGGTGTCTGCATACAAGTCATGTCAAGCGTTTCTAAGCCTAGAGTCAGACACAATCGTCACAAGCAAGGGCTAAATCTGACACTCGAAAAATTATCTGCGGATTTTAGGATTTCTTCAATTCTCCATTTTTTGGCAGGAATTTGGATTATTATTTGTATTTTTGCATTTGCTATGACTCTGCGCCGACTGATACTCCCTCTGCTGCTTGTTGCCGTGCTTTCTGCCTCGGCGCAGGAGTTTCGATGCATGGTGCAGGTGAACTACCAGAAGTTGATGACGACAACGCAGCAGTTCAGCACAGGCGACACGCGTGTGTATGAGTCGATGAAGCAGGCGCTGGAGGAGTTTATCAACTCGCGTAAATGGACCACGCTGGAATTGGAACAGCAGGAAAAGATTGATTGCTCGATCAGTTTGATATTAACGGAGCAGTCGTCGCCTACCGATTTCAAAGGGCAGATACAGATACAGTTGCGTCGACCGGTTTATAACTCAACCTACACGTCGGGACTATTCAACTACCTTGAGTCGGCCGATTTTGCCTTCACCTATAATGAGAGCCAGCCTCTCGAATGGGACCCCAACAGTTTCTATGGCAACCTTTCGTCGACGTTGGCTTACTATGCCTATATCATGCTGGGCATTTATCTGGATTCGTTTGCTCCAATGGGCGGCACCGCGTTCTTTGATATGGCTTCGACCATTGCACAGACGGCGCAGACCTCCAGTTACAAAGGATGGCGCTCGACCGACAGCCAGAAGGCCCGCTACTGGTTTTCAGAGAACCACACCAATTCGGCTTACGAGTCGCTTCATAACATCTATTACCTTTACCATCGACAGGGCCTCGACATGATGACACGCGACCAGCAGTTGGCGCGCGGCAATATCCTGCAGGCGATGGAGGAGGTGCAGCGTCTACACCACGACCATCCGGGTGTGCTGTCGGAGCAGCAGTTTGTCGCCATGAAAATCGACGAACTGGTGTCGATTTTTACGCCCGCACCGCCCGAAGAACAGGCGCGACTGTACCGTGTCATTCAGGAGGTTAGCCCTGTCAATATTTCCAAACTGAAAGACTTTAGCACCAAATAGCGTTGGGCCGCTGTGGCCGGCGCACAATAACAATTTAAAACACATATCATGTCCTCTATTCCTATTTCAAAAGAGACCATTGACAATATTGCTTCGCACAACAAAATCCAGAACCCGGGTCGCGCCTCTATCCGTGAGATGCGCAAGATGATCCAGGATGTGGAAGCCGAAACGGGTGTCCGTTTCGTTAAAATGGAGATGGGTATCCCCGGTCTGCCTGCCCCCAAGGTGGGCGTCGAGGCCCAGATTGAGGCCCTCCGCAACGGTGTGGCTTCCATCTATCCGGAAATCTATGGCACCGCCGACTTCAAGCGCGAGGCGGCACGCTTTGTCAAGAATTTCCTCGACATCGACGTGACGCCCGACTGCTGCGTGCCCACCGTGGGCTCCATGCAGGCCGGCTTCGCTAGTTTCCTGACGCTGACGCGCTACGATGCCAAGAAGACCAAGGTGCTCTTCATCGACCCCGGTTTCCCCGTGCAGAAGCAGCAGTGCCGTGTCCTCGGTATCCCCATGAAGGCGTTCGACGTCTATGAGTATCGTGGCGACAAGCTGCGCGACAAGCTCGAAGAGGAGTTGAAAGACGGTGACGTGGCATGCATGATTTTCAGCAGCCCCAACAACCCCGCCTGGTTCTGCTTCACTGACCATGAGCTGCAGATTATTGGCGAGATGGCCAACAAGTATGGCGTCGTTGTGATGGAAGACTCCGCCTATTTCCTGATGGATTTCCGCAAGGACTACAGCGTTCCCGGCAAGGCTCCCTTCCAGCCCACCGTGGCCAAGTACACCGACCTCTATGTTATCATGATTTCCGGCTCCAAGAGCTTCAGCTATGCCGGTGAGCGTATCGCCATGATGGTCTGCTCGCCCAAGCTGTTCAACATGGAGTGCCCCGACCTGTCCCGCTACTACAGCCAGACGCAGCTGGGTCGTGCCCTTATCTTCGGTACGCTCTACTGCCTCTCGTCGGGTACCGCCCACAGTGTGCAGTACGCCATGGCTGCCATGCTGAAGGGCGCCAACGACGGCACCTTCAATTTCGTGAAGGACATCAAGGAGTACGGCGAGAAGGCCGGTATTATGAAGAAACTCTTCACCGACAATGGATTCTATATCGTCTACGACAAGGATATGGGCGAGGATATCGGTGACGGTTTCTATTTCACCTTCTGCTATCCGGGCTACGAGGGTGTCGACCTGCTCAACGAACTCATCCGCTACGGTATCAGCGCTATCGCTCTCGACATCACGGGTTCCCACAAGCAGGGCATCCGCGCCTGTGTGGCATTGGTGCAGCGTGACCAGTTCCCCGACCTGAAAGCCCGCCTCGAGCAGTTCCACGCCGACCATCCGGTGAAGTAAATTTTGAATTTTGAATTGAGAATTTTGAATTATTTAACTGTTTATTGTTTAACTGTTTACTGTTTATGCGACAACAGTTCAACAATTCAACACTAAACAATTCTCTAACTCATCAAATCCCCAATGAATCGATTCCTTATCCTGGGTGCCATGCTTTGCTGCATGGCACCTTGTCTTTTAGCCCAGACGGCAGGCGCTCCTGCCACAGCTGATGCCACTACCAGTTATACTGTCACCACGACGCGTATCTGGGAAGGTCCCTATTGTGCCTTCACGTCGTTGATACAATACAAAGGTCGCTACTACTGTGCCTTCCGCGAAGCGACGAGTCATCTGTTTGATGCCGATGGCCATGCCGCCGAAGGACAGTCCCGCATCATCGTATCCGATGACGGCAAGCATTGGCGATCGGCGGCACTGCTGGTCAAGCCAGGCCTTGATTTGCGCGACCCCAAGCTTTCAGTCATGCCCGACGGCCGGCTTATGGTGGTGATGGGTGGATCGGTCTACGAAGGCCGCAAGCTGGCACACATGTACCCGCAGGTGTCGTTCTCCACGGACGGCGTTCATTTCACCGACCCCACACCGCTGGTTATCGACCCCAAGGTGTGCGAGGACTACGAGTGGGTGTGGCGTGTCACCTGGCACAATGGTGTGGGCTATGGCGTTTCTTATGGCAAGCTGCACAACTATGTGCTGCTGAAGACCACCGACGGCATCCACTACGATCTGGTGTCGCACCTCGACGTGATGCATAACCCCGGCGAAACGACGTTGCGCTTCCTCTCCGACGGACGCATGCTGCTCGTTGCGCGCCGCGAGGGCGGACGTGGCAATCAGCGTGGCATTCTCGGTATCAGCGCGGCACCGTATACACAGTGGGAGTGGCACGACATGAATGTGCCGCTGGGTGGTCCCGAAGTGCTGTTGCTCAACGATAGCAGCTATATCCTCGGCACGCGGTCGCTCTACGCTTCGGAGAAAACGATGCTGCTTAAAGGCTACCTCGACGGACAGTGTGAAGAGGTCTGTCTGCTGCCCTCGGGTGGCGACGACAATAGCTATCCGGGCATGTTGGTGGTGGGCGACGAACTCTGGGTGACCTACTACTCCCGCCACGAGTCCGACAACGCAGCCATCTATCTCAGCCGCGTCCCGATGAGCCTCTTTGCGGCACCCCGCAGCTCGGCCTATTTCAATAAATACTGGTAGACATAGGTCTTATTGGACTTATTGGACTAATTGGTCTAATTAATCCAATTGGTTAGTTCACCATTTCACCCACCATCATCCCTATCACCACCACGGCATAGGCGATTTTGATGAGGACACCGGTGAGCATGCCCAGCACGCTGCCCCAGGCGGCGCGTAGTGCTTCGCTGCCCGTTTTGTTCGACAGCAGTTCTCCAATCCAGGCTCCCAGAAAGGGCCAGAAGACAATGCCCAGCAGACCGCCGGGGCCGAGGGGGAGACCCAGCAGCGATACCACCAGGCCGATGTTGCAGCCCCAGATGCCGCCTTTGCTGCCGCCGAACTTCTTGGCGCCCCACGACGGCACCACATAGTCCACTACGGTGACCACCGCTGCCACGACGGCCATAATGACAATTGTCCAGACCGACAGGTCGGCGCTCGCGGAGAAAGATATCAATAGAAGTGCCAGCCAGGCGATAGGAGGCCCCGGAAGACCCGGAATGACGGCACCCAGCAGGCCGACGACGGCCACGATAAAAGCAAAGATGATGAGAATGGTATTCATTTTTCCTTTATTCTTATTGGTCTAATTAGAAGCTGTTTAAATTTGATTGATGAGTTTTATTATGGACATGGGCAAGCAGATTTTTTGCCTTTCCGATGGAACAATGGGGTTCCATTGTGACTGAGGAAAGGTGAAAAAGATGCCGTTCATGTACTTTAAGAAAAACATTGAATTAAATTTAAACAGCTTCTTAGTCTAATGGGTTTTACATTCCACCCGTCAAGTGCTCAAATAGCGTGTAGACTCCCAAGCCGATAAGCACCAGTCCGGCAATGATGCCGGCTGGCTTTTCGGGTATGAGAACCCTGCGGTGACCAAAAGCGTAGCCCAGCAGTGAAAGTAGGAAAGTGGTGGCGGCAACCGCGCCAACAAACAGCAGCATGTAACGCCAGCTATGTTCCAGACCCAGCCCGATTCCTACGACAAAGGCATCGATGCTGGTGGCGATGCCCAACATTACCATTACTCCTATCTTGCTGGTGTCCATGATTTTTTCATTATCATTGTCGCGCCAAGCGTCGAGTATCATCTTGCTGCCCACCAGCAGCAGCAATCCGAAGGCTACCCAGTGGTCGACGGCGGCCATCACCGATTGGAAGCCGACGCCAAGCAGGGCTCCCAGCAATGGCGTGACGCCCTGACAGACAGCAAAGATGCCGGCCATGAGCATTCCGCGACGCAAGGGCATGGTATTGCTGAACGAGGCCGCCGCCGATACGGTGAAGCTGTCCACACAAAGCGTCAAGGCAACAAGGAGAATGGTAATCATTTTTTCTTTTAATCTTTTGTGCTTATTGGTCCAATTGGTCTAAGTCTTATTGTGCTTCCATTTCCAGCAACTCTCTCATCGTTTTCTTCAACACGGGGTGCACTCGTTCGGGCATGACTTCGCACAGCGGCTCCAACACGAAGCGGCGCAGGTGCATACGGGGGTGGGGGAGTTGCAGCAGTTCGCTGTCAGTTACGACATCGTCATAGAATATGATGTCGATGTCGATGGGTCGCGACTGATAGGCGTGGGTTGCCGGTGGATGCAGCGGGTCGTAGTCGCGTCGTCGTCCCAACTGCTGCTCGATGTCGAAGATGGTGCGCAGCACCGTTTCGGGCGTCATCACGGTGTCTATCACCACCACTTGGTTGAGGAATGTACGACGGGTTTCGAATCCCCAAGGTTCTGTCTCCACCACCGAGGATTGTTGCACCAAAGGTCCCACCCGTTGGGAGAGTGCGCGGATGGCTCGTCGCAGCAATAGAGCGCGGTTGCCCATGTTGCTGCCCAGCGATAGCACCACACGGTGCAGTGCCATCGGCGAAACGAGGGCACCTTGCCAGTCTGGATATTGTTGCAGCAGGGCGTGGGCCACCATGCCCATGGTGTGACGTAGGTTTATCTCGCTGACATGCAGCTCTCCTTGTCGGTCGACATAGAGGTCTATGCCCAGCGGACCGCAGTAGTGGGGTGCGATGGTTTTTCGCAGCCAGCGTTCAATACGGCTGCGGGTGGCGGGTAGGGCGTCGGTGAGACTGCCGACCTGCTGTTGTATGGCTTCGTCGTCAAGCAGTCTGTTGCCGCGATACACGCCGTTGTGACTTTCAAACAACGACAGCCCGCGGAAGTACAATGCCGGCTTCCCCGCTCGAAGACGCACGGCATATTCTAGCGCAAATTCCAGTGCGATGTCGCGCCGCGGTTCTACGATGACACCCCGCTGCTGGCTGGCGATACGCTGGATCCATTGTTTGTCGTGTTCCGACAGGCATCCGTCAATCCATCGGATGCCACGGCCCGACCCCGACCACGGGGCCTTCAGCACAGCGCGTGGCAGGGTGTGCAATAGCTGCTCCACCTCCTCCACGCTGTGCGCCAGCCGTGTCTCGGGCTGCAACGGCAGTAGGGTAGAGCGGTGCTGCAGCTGTCGCAGCTGCTCTATCCATGCGTCGTCGGGCAACAGCTCGGCCGGATAGCCGGCCGTCAGCAGTCGCTGTCGTACTACCGCATCCCATCCCCACGGAATTAGTGAGTTGAGCGTTGAGAATTGAGAATTGAGGGGTGGGAGGTCATAAGCACTGGTGCATACGGCATCAGGGTAGAGTACGAACATCAAGTAGGCGTCGCGTTGGGCGAAGTCTATGGCCGACTGGGGTGGCATATAATGAGCACGACCATTGCCGAGGCAAAGGTCGTGCTCAGGATTGAAAATGCAAAGCTTAGTAATTGTTGGCTCCATTTCAGTCGCCGACAATTACTTGTTCACCTGGAACTTGGTGCAGCCACTCTTGAAGTACTCGCTGATCTGGTTGGCGGCAGCGATACCGGCGTTGATGTTGGCCTCTTCGGTCTGGGCACCCATTTTCTTGGGTGTGGCGAAGTAGCGGCCTTCGAATGCCTTGAAGTCAGCATCGGCATCGGGCATGATGTCGGTGATGTACTTGATATCGGTGCGCTCGGCCATGAGTTTCAGCAGACCGGCCTCGTCGATGACCTCTTTACGGGCGCTGTTGACGAGGATGCCGCCTTTGTGCATCTTGCCCACGAGGGCGTAGTTGATGCTCTGCTTGGTCTCAGCGGTAGCGGGGATGTGCAGGGAGACGATGTCGCAAGTCTCGAACAGTGCATCCTGGTTGGCGACGGCGGTAGCCATGCCGGTGGCGTTGATCTGGTCGGCGGTCATAAAGGCGTCGTAAGCGTAGACCTCCATGCCGAAACCCTTGGCGATGCGGGCGACATTGCGTCCCACGTTACCGAAGGCGAGGATACCCAGCTTCTTGCCCATAAGCTCGGAGCCGCTCTTGCCGTTGTAGAAATTACGGACGGCATAGACGAGCATACCCATCACCAGCTCGGCAACGGCGTTGCTGTTCTGGCCGGGGGTATTCATGGCGACGATGCCGCGGGCGGTGCAAGCCTCGAGGTCAAGGTTGTCGTAGCCGGCGCCAGCGCGGACAACGATCTTCAGGTTCTTGGCGTGGTCGATGACCTCCTTGGTGACCTTGTCGGAGCGGACGATAAGGGCGTCGGCATCGGCAACGGCAGCGTAGAAGTCGTTCACGTCGGTATATTTCTCGAGGAGAGCCAGGGTGTGGCCATTCTTCTCAACAACTTCGCGAATGCCATCAACGGCAACTTTTGCGAAGGGCTTTTCGGTTGCAACTAAAACTTTCATTTTTGTTGAGTTGTTTATTTGTTTATTTGTTGTTTTGTTGTTTTGTTTGTTGAGTTGTTGTTTTGTTCCATCCGCTTGTATTGACTATTCTTTAAAGCATTGATTTTGTTGGAGATTTCTTTTATTCTGATTTGGATTTCTGCTAAATTGAGAGATATTGAGGTTGTCGCCCGTCTAATCTGATCAACCAGATTATATTTCTCGTATTGTGGGAACTTATTAATTAACGAATATGAATATTTAAAGAATTCTCTCGTTAATAACCAAACCTCCAATCGCTCGAAGCTGTAAACGTACATCGTCCTCTCCAACAACTCAACAAATCAACAACTCAACAAATCAACATTACTTGTTAGCTTTTTCGAAGTCCTGCATGCACTGGACGAGAGCCTCGACGGCCTCGATGGGGCAGGCGTTGTAGAGGCTGGCGCGGAAGCCACCCACCGAACGGTGACCCTTGATGCCGACCATGCCACGCTCCTTGGCGAAAGCCATGAAAGCATCCTGCAGGTTCTCGCGACCCTCGGCCATGACCCAGCAGTGGTTCATGATGGAGCGGTCCTCCTTCTCGGCGGTGCCACGGAACATGCTGTTGCGGTCAATTTCCTCATAGAGCATGTTGCTCTTCTT
>JAFSYK010000037.1 GCA_017449975.1 Bacteroidales bacterium | reverse complement strand
TCTTTTCGTCACTCTTGCCTTCTGGGACAAAAAGATTACAGAGAACATTATCTACCAAAAACTGCTTTCGGATAAACTCTCTGCAAATCTTGGTTATGTCTATGAAAATATTGTGGCACAAATGCTCGTTGCTTCGGGGAATAGGCTTTTCTACCACACATGGCCATCTGAAACTTCCAACCACAACTATGAAATAGATTTCCTTCTTTCAAGAGGTAACAAAATCTGTCCTATCGAAGTGAAGTCGTCGGGATACAAAACCCACGCTTCACTTGATGCTTTCCAAAAAAAGTTCTCCAGCCGTATTGGCAATAGATATTTGGTTTATCCCAAAGACCTGAGAAAAGAGCAGGATTTACTTTATGTTCCAGTCTTTATGACAATGCTTTTGTAAAAGGACCCCACCATTACTAAAGGTAACCACTAATTATTCGTTTTATTTGAACACGAATTGCACGAATAACACGAATAGTAATTCGTTAGATTCGTGTTCACAACTAATTATTAGAGGTTATTTGATGTTCAAGATCGTGGTGCTGCAGCGGATTTACCATCTCAGCGACCCGCAGGCGGAATACCAGATTCGCGACAGGCTCTTGTTCCGCGACTTCCTTGGACTTGCCAGCGGCGACAAGGTGCCCGACGAGAAAACAATATGGGCTTTCAAGGAGGAATTGACAAAGAAAGGTCTTTTGGGGCAATTGTTCAATGAATTCTACGCTTTTCTGGAGGAGAACAACCTGATCTTGCATGAGGGCACCATGATAGACGGGAGCTTCGTGGAGGCACCGCGCCAGCACAACACACGCGAAGAGAACAAAATAATCATGGAAGACAGGGGCGGCGAGTTGTGGAATCCGGAAGGGGGCGACACCGAGGAGGAGAAGAGGCACAAAGCCAACAAGAAAAGGCAGAAGGACACGGATGTCCGATGGGTGAAGAAGGGCGGCGAGACGCATTTTGGAATGAACCAAACAAGATAACAGATTGATAATCATAAATATACCACCACACCTAAAAAGTAGAAAAATACAAAAAACAGACCGAACTAAAAGAATATTTATGTAGATTTGCAGTGTCATATTTTCAGATTTTGTTCAACGGACCTCGCGAGGTCTGGAGGTATGACGAGAAAAAGTTAAAAATAGAGGTCCCCAGAGATTAAATGAAAACAGAAGTTAATCCAAGTGAGACAAATCGTGCGGAGGCGTTCCATTTGTGGATATCATCGCCCATGCCGATGGTGACGCTGGTGAAAACGCTGGATGTTACTTGCTTGGAGAAGGTCAGCAAAAAGAGTGGCATGAAGTTCACGATGCTGTTGTGCTGGTGCATTGGCAAAGCCGCCAGTGGAATAGAGGAATTCTTTCTCCTGCCGGAGAAGGACAAAATGTACCGATTCGACCAGCTGGCCATCAACTTGATTGTGAATAACCGCAATGGCGGCATCAATTCCTGCGATATCTCTTATACTGATGATTTACAGCAGTTCAACCGCGACTATCTGGAACTGACCAATCAGGCTGCGAATGATTGCAAGAGTTCTTTCCTTGAAGACCACATGATTGTCGGCACTTCAGCCATGGTGCAGACGGAGCTTGATGGCATTGTCAACCAATACACCGACAAGTTCAGCAATCCGTTTCTGGCATGGGGCAAGTATCGCAAAAGGATGTTCAAAACCACCCTGCCTGTATCGTTCCAGTTCCACCACGTCCAGATGGATGGTAGCCATGCGGCCAGGTTCCTTGAGCGTTTGCAAGATGAAATAAACAAGGTGTTAAAGTAATTTCAAGCCAGGCACTCGTGGCGAGGAGTTGGCGCCGGAACTGAAAGTAGTCTCTACTAACATCTTTGTAAAGACAAAGAGTAACGCCTTGACGAGCGAAGCGTTTAGCTCGTTCATTGCGGAAAACGGAATCACGGAGTTCTATGTCGTCGGGGCCGATACTACCGCCTGCGTGAAGTCCACCTGTTTCAATATGCGGAAATCCGGCTACACGGTGCATGTCCTCTATGACTGCGTCACCAGTTACGACCTGAAGAAGTTGCCTGAGATGCTCGCCTATTACGTCAAACAAGGCTGCGAAGTAAAAACATTGACGGAAAATATCAAGTAAAAGGGATTTGCGCTCAGGTAGATTATTTCCGTAGCACCAGGCGGAAGACAGTTCCTTGGCCGGGGAGGGAGTATTTGAGGAAGAGGCGTCCGTGGTGGTACTGTTCGACGATGCGTTTCGACAGCGACAGCCCCAGACCCCAGCCGCGCTGTTTGGTGGAGAAGCCGGGCTGGAAGATTTTCTTCTGCACGTTGGGGGCGATGCCTTTACCCGTATCGCCCAGGTCGAGGTAGATTTGCTTGGCGTCTTGCGAGGCGATGATGGTGATGGTGCCGTCGCCGCTCATGGCGTCGATGGCATTCTTGCAGATGTTCTCCACCACCCACTCCAGCAGGTAGGCGTTGTGTGACACGGTGAGCGGTGTGTCGGGCAGGTTGACGACGAATTTGACTTTCTTGGGAGAGCGACTCTCCAGATAACTCACGGCGTTGCGGATGGTGGCATTGAGGTCCTGGTCCGACATGTCGGGCTGCGACCCTATTTTCGAGAAGCGGTGGGTGATGGTCTCCAGTCGCCGCAGATCTTTGCGCACCTCGTCGGCATACTGCGGCGTCAAGGTCTTGTCCTCCAGATAGTCGGTCCAGGCGATGAGCGACGAGATGGGCGTGCCCAGCTGATGTGCCGTCTCTTTGGCCAGACCTACCCACACCTTGTTCTGCTCCATGTCGCGCGCGGTGCGGAACAGGTTGTAGGAGATGATGATCAGCACCATGAAGATGAAAATGTAGAACACCGGCAGCCACGACAGCATCCGCAGCAGCGGCGTGCTTTCATAGAAGACGTAGGCGTGGCGATGGTTGGGCAGGTCGAGCTGCAATGGCGTGTTCTCGTTCTCCATCTGGTGCAGTCGTTCCGACAGTTGCTCGGGTGTCGCTATCTCGGCAGAGTCGATGTTGCCCACCCCCAGCACTTCGCAGCGCATGCTGTCGACGATGATGACGGGCACGAAGATGGAGTTGTTGGCCACCTCGTCGAGGAACGACTGTGTCAGGTCTTCCAACACGTGACGCAGCTCGGTGTAGGTCCGCGACTCCTTGTAGTAGAGGGTCATGGGCATACCCCACAAACGGTAGCTGAAGGGTTTGTAGCGCGAGAAGGACTCGAGCATCTCAGGGGTGAGCTTCTGGCCACTCATCTCTTGGGGTACGGTGATGATGGAGTCTTTGTCGACGATGAGGATGGGGGTCTGGCAACTGTCGACGATGTAGTTGACGTAGGCGAGGCTGAACCTGAGGTTGGCATCGGGCTCGGCATCGTTGAACGACTGCAGCACATCGATGTACATCTGCATCTTGCGTTGCTCGTCCAGCCCGATGTTGTAGAAGAACTGGTCGGTGGTTTTGACAAGTTGTGCCTTCTGGTTGATGGCCGAGGCCCAAAGTTTCACCTTCTGGCTCTCGGAGGTGCGTATCTGGTTGCCGATGCGGTTGATTTGCCACAGTGCGGCGAGTGCCAACACGATGGTGAAGGCAAGCAAAATCCATTTGGACCGCGGCAGATGTAGGTTGAGTCGGGACACTTTCGGGGAATTAAAGTTTAAAAACTATCATGTACGATAATAAAATGTAAATCAATAATGTCTCGAAGAAACTTACTCTTATTTCTTAGAAGCCGTTAAAATATGATTGATGAGATTTATAAAGCATTTGGACGAGCGGATTATTAGCTCCTATTTTACAATTTGAGGGTAAGTTAAGTCGGCCATATATTATGATTGTTGCAAAGTCTTCAGTTGCTCAACTAATGATTCCCATCTCTTTTTTATTGGCAATAAGAAAGCAAATTGCTGGGGGAAGGAATGGGTCATACTTTCCAATAGTTTCTGTGCAAAGGCGTATTCATTTTCTCTTTTCTGTTTTATGATAATCTCGGCAATCCCCATCTTACAGGTGTCAGAATCTTTTTTTTCAATTGATTTTTCGTTGTATTCGTAAAGAATGTTATAGTGCTTTCGGGCATCATCGTATTGCCCTTTCTCAAGATAGAAATCCGCTAAGTAACTGTGTGAAAACATAACATCCCATTCCTTGTCGGGATAGTCATTGAAAACCTTGTTGAAAAGCATTAGCGCTACAGGAAAATAATCTGGGCTGCCGTGAAATAACAGGGTTGCTGCTTGAATTCTTAGATATCGGGACTTGTTCCATTCTCTTGCTTTTGATAGTTTTGCAAAGAACATGCTTTCAATCTCTGGGTTCCAGGTCGTTTGTTCGAACCAGTCTTGTGTCATGGCTTATTTGTTCAATATTGTATTTATCACGTTCCAGATGTTAGCAGTATTTTATAATTGTTGGCGAAAGATACATAGCGTTCCAGATCTGGACCATGATACCGTTCGGCATTCAAAATCCGTTCAATGTGTCGCAGCCCTTCCTCCTTTCGCCCAGCAAGATATAGCATTACAGGATAGTAGTAGTCTCTGATGGAATGAATGATTCCTTTACCTAATTCTATATAATTTAACATATTGTGAAAGTCTTTCATTCTCTCATAATAAGGAAATCCGTATTGACGAATGGCGTCTATTATATTGTCGACCCATGGCAAACAATTCTTGTCTCTGTCAAGATACCATTCTAAAAAAGTGTGTTGGGGCATTACATAACCGATATTGTCAGTAAAAAAAGGCATGTGTTCGCTAGTGTATTTGTTGTCTTGATTGTTCGTTAGTTCAATAAATAGTCTGTTTACATTTTTTATTCCAACACCGACATGGACAGAAACAATGTATTCTTTACTATAAGAATGCCTGCTCCCAAAATTCACAGAAAAAAAGGTGTCTCCGGATTCTGTATATACGTAATCCCATCCTTTTTTTTGAAGCTTAGGTCTGTCATGCGTTGGTGTAACTCTTTCTTTACAATTTGTGGATAAGTGTTGATAGCCATGGGTTATGGAGAATTCTGTAGGGGCGTACCCCTGTGTACGCCCGATTTATAGATTACGCCGAAGGCGGGAGGAAATCATTAATTCACTTTCACGGTTTTGGCTGGTTGGACATGGGTGACGAAGGTGGCGGGCAGCAGCAGCGCCAGCCAGCAGGCGACCAGTGTGCCCAGCGAGACGATGACGAAGGTCCATCCGCTGAGCTGGATGGGTACGAAGGCCATGGAGTAGGAGTCGCGGTCGAGATGGATGAGGTGGAAGTGCTGTTGTAGCCAGCAGAGCAGCAACGCCAGCGCGTCGCCGATGGCGATGCCGCGGAGGATGATGGAGGTCGACTTGATAAGGAAGATACGTTTGACGCTTCGGTTGGTGGCACCCAGCACTTTGAGGATGCCGATGGTCGAGGTCTTCTCGAAGACCAGGATGAGGAACGAGGAGATGATGGCCACGACGCAGACCAGTGTCATCACGCCGAGGATAAGCCAGATGTTGCTGTTGAGCAGGTTGAGCCACGAGAAAAGGGCAGGGTTCTGCTCCCGGATGTCGGTCAGTGTCAGGTCGTAGCCCAGCTGCTCGACGACGGCTTGCTTCACCTGCGGCAGTCGGTCGAAGTCGGTCACCGTAATCTCGTAGCCGCCCACCTCGTCGTCCGTCCAGCCGTTGATGCGTTGCAGCTGCCGCAGGTCGCCAAGCAGATAGAGCTCGTCGAAGTCGGCCAGGTCGGAGCAGTAGATGCCGCTGATGGTGAAAGCGCGGGCGCGGTAATTGTCGTTCTGCCAGAAATAGGTGCGCACCTTGTCGCCCAACTTCAGCTGCAGCTTGTCGGCGATGCGCTGTGACACCAGTATCTCGTTCGACGCACTGCTGTCGGTCAACGTGGGGAAGTGTCCGCTGATGAGGTTATTGTGGAAGAAGGCGGTGTCGTAGCCGCTGTCCACGCCTTTGAACAGGATGCCGTGTATCTGGTCGGCGGTCTTCACCATGCCGCCTTTCTCGGCGTAGCACTGCAGATGGGCCACGCCGGGCGTGGCAACGATGCGTTGTACCTCTGGGCGCGACCGGCTGATGGGGGAGGAGTTGTAGTCGTCGACCACCTCGTAGTTCTTCACCATCAGATGCGCGCCGAAACCCACCACTTTCTGTTCTATCTCGCGCTGGAAACCACGCAGGATGCACACCGACAATATCATCACCAGCACCCCCAGGGCGATGGAGGCTGTGGCGATATGGGTCAACGAACCTGACCGACGACCGTTGCCGTCGGTCAGGAATCGATGGGAGATAAACCGCTCAAACACGTTAATTTGGTGAATGGTTTGAAGGTTTTAGGGTTAAAAGGTTTGAAGATGTTAAGATGTTAAGATGCTAAGATGTTAAAACGTTAAGATGTTAAGATGAGAAGACGTTAAGTTCACAACTTCACATTTTCACAACTTCACACCTCCAACCTTCATCAGAAAGCTTTGGCGATGGCCATGAAGTCGTCCGCCTTGAGTGCGGCGCCGCCGATGAGGCCACCGTCGACGTCGGGCTGGGCAAAAATCTCACGGGCGTTGGAGGGCTTGCAGCTGCCGCCGTAGAGGATGCTCAGGTCGTCGGCCACCTTGTCGCCATACTGTTTCTTTACCAGGTTGCGGATGTGGGCGTGGATCTCCTGTGCCTGCTCGGGCGTGGCGGTTTTGCCGGTGCCGATGGCCCAGACGGGCTCGTAGGCGATGACCACTTCACCCATCTGCTCGGCCGTCAGGTGGAACAGGCCGTCGCGAATCTGACGTTCCACCACCTCCAACTGTTTGCCGGCCTCACGTTCCTCCAGCACCTCGCCGCAGCAGACGATGGGACGGATGTCGTGGGCAAGCAGCTGGTTCACCTTGGCAGCCACGATGGCGTCGGTCTCACCGTAGTAGGCGCGACGCTCCGAGTGACCTACGATGCAGTAGGCGATTTCGAGCGACTGCAGCATGGCGGCGGACACCTCGCCGGTGTAGGCACCGCTCTCCTGGTCGCTGACGTTCTGTGCGCCGGGCATGAAGTAGGAATCTTCCGAATATTCGGAGCACATCTCTAGGTAGGGGAACGGCGGGCAGACCACCATCAGGGTGTTCTTGTCCAGCTCGGTCTGCTCCAGTGCAGTCATCAGATTGTCAATCAGTTCTTCGGCTTCCTCGAAGGTCTTGTTCATCTTCCAGTTGCCGGCAACAATGTGTTTTCTCATGGTATTGGTTGTTTTTGTTTTTAACTCGTTTTTTTAACTTCGGATGATTAATTGTCTAATGTGCAAATTTACATATTATCCTTGAAATTTCATTCATTTTAACTATCTTTGTCCCACCAAATGAAGTAACCATTTATTGTTTAATAATTTATAATTCATTGATTATGAAAAGAAAACTGTTAGTTTTGCTGGCCTTTATCGCCATGGTGCAATTGGCCAGTGCACAGGTGAGTTTCCGCATGGGTCTCGATGCAGGTGCCAATCTGGCGATGTACAAGGCTGAGTTCGCCGGCCTGTTGAAAGACTACATTGTCGACGATGTTAAACCCGCCGTCTCTCCTTCCGTAGGTCTGAATATGGCGCTGGACTTCGGTATCGACAAGAAAAAATCGTTTGGTTTCTATATCGACTGGCAGTTTACCTCCACTCATTGGTCGGTCTCGTTTGGCGAGAGCGGCTCCGATAACACGCTGTACAAGGTGAGTCATCCCACGATGAACTTGATGCAGGGTGCCTATTTTGCTTTCGATATCAAGAAGATGAAACGTAAAAAGAAACTGCAGGCGCAGTTCGGTGTGGGTGCCTACGAGGATATCCGCCTGAAAGGCAAAATCAACGAGGAGGAGAAAGGTGCCGGCTATTCGACGGTGCCGGGCGTGGTGTCCATTCCTGGTGGTTCCTCCATTTGGGGTATGGCGACTGGCAGTGATATGATGGCGGCGGAAATTCCGATGACCTATGATATTGGCATCCATGCGATGGCCGGTATATACTATCGTCTCAACCAGCATTTCTTCGTCCAAGGCCGACTGGTGTATATGCTTCCGTTGATGGGCTCCGCTTCCACCATTGACGATGCCTTTGACAACCCGGCCGCTGCGGGCATGGGTGGTGCAACGGGAATGTCGATGCCGGACAACTTCAACAAAAACAGTCTGAACCCTTACGTTGCTTACAAGAACGACAAAATCAACCGACTGCTTCTGATGGTGACAGTGGGTATGGCGTTCTAAACGGAATAGAAATCCTATTAACAATGAAGGCCGCACATCCGTGCGGCCTTCTCTTTTTTCTGTTATTTGCGTATCGGCGCGTTGGCCATGCGTTGCCATTTCGATGGCGGTCGGTTGGCCTGTTCGGGGTGTAGCTTCTCGTACTGCTCCAGAAATGGCAGGATGGAGTCGGTAGGCAGCGTTTTGTTCATGATAATCTGACGGTCAGCGTTGAGGATGATCATGGTGGGGGCGCCGTGGATGTTGTAGGCTTCCTGGTAGTCGACATTCACGTTGGGGCCGCCCACGTTGACGAATGGCAGCTTGTGTTTCTTGACGTAGTTTTTCCATTTCTGCACATCGCTCTCGTAGCCCACGGCGTACACCTCAAACGGACGGTTGCCGGCGGCGCTCAGCGAGTCGTAGAGGGTGATGAGGGTTGCCGTCTGCTCCTGGCAGTGGTGGCAGTCGGGGTCCCAGAACCAGAGGATGACATATTTCTCGGGGAAGCGGTGCGACGAAATCCAGTCTTCCGAGTTGTTGGACTGGTTGGTGTCGGCCATAAAGAGCTCGATGCCCCAAGCACCGATGAGGGATTTCTCCAAGAACTCGCAGGTCTGCTTCTTGTTGCTGATTTCTCCGGCGGTGGCAAAGCCGCATTTGCCCGTCAGATAGTACTGGCGTACCAGATAGCACCACACCTGATCCCAGCCGATGTTCTTGGTGGAGCGGTAGTAGCGCGGCATGATGAAGTCCATGAAATAGCGCATCATCAGCGTGTCGTCCTCGATGCGATGCAGCACCAGGTCGGCATAGTGGCAGATGGTGTCGGCGTCGGCATGGTACAGGATGCCGAAGAAGTAGTAGTTCATCTTGTTGAAGAACTCGGGGGTGTAGACCAGACTGTGGTCTTTCAAATTGACGTTGTCCCAATAGTGCGAGCGGTAGTAGACGCCTTTGTCGGCCACGCCTTCGGGTGCCTCGGGCACATTGAACATCTTCTGCAACTCAAAGAAGCGGTAGTTGCTGTATTTCTTTGTCATTTCGGCCTCGAACGCTATCATCTCATCGCTCAGCGCATTGAGTGCCGCCTCGGCTTTCTCGCGGACAGCGGGGTCGCTCGACTTCTTCTCTTTTTCGAGATTCCGTGCGCGGGCGCGCGCCACATTGTTGCGACCGACGTATTCGAACATGCGGGTGTTGGCGTCGGAACCTTTCACCGTGATGTTCTCCGCAATCATATCCGCGTCGCCGCTGATGGTGAACTTCTGACTGTCGTCGATGGTGAAGTCGGTGAGAGAGCTTTTCTTTGAGCTGTCGAGCAGGGCATAGATGCCACGGTCCCATTTGCGGTTGCCTTTGAACACATAGCGTCCGCCTTTCTGCATGCGTGCGCTGTCGAGTACGACGAACTGGTCGCGGTGGTGCTGCGCGATATAGAGCATCGGCTCCTCGGCCTGGTCGATAACGAAGGTTATCTCATAACTCTGGCTGCGCGCAGTCAGCGCCAAAATAAAAAAACAAAATAGGGTGAGTGTTTTTTTCATATTGTTTATTGTATGTTGTTTCTTTTCATTTTAACGTTTGATAATCGCTTTTATTGTTCGTCCCCGCTATTTTAGAAGCTGTTTAAATTTAATTCAATGTTTTTCTTAAAGTACGTGAACGGCATCTTTTTCACCTTTCCTCAGTCACAATGGAACCCCATTGTTCCATCGGAAAGGCAAAAAACCTGCTCGCCCATGTCCATAATAAAACTCATCAATCAAATTTAAACAGCTTCTTATGACCAATTGATTCACGAATTAACCTATTTCCGAATTCTACTACATTCTTAATTTTGCACTCACCACAAAAGCCCAGCGTTTGTAGTCGCTGTCGGGACGGAGGCTGGTGCTTCCGGTGCTGACGTTGAGGAACTGGTAGGCCACCGCGCAGCCCAGGTCGAGGCGGTCCCATAGCAGCAGGCCAGTCACGCCGGCGGCCGTTTCGCCGACGAGGCTCCAGTCCTGTGTTGTGTAGTGTCGTCCAGCTGTCGTCATCACCTGTGCGAAAGGTCTGGGTGCCGAAAGGCGGTGCTCCCATCCGACGACGGGGCTCTGGTAGCGGATGTTGCCGCGCACAAAGCGGTCGCTCTTGAAGCATTCGGTCGGCAGGGTGAGCAGGCAGTTGCGGAAGTAGTAGTAGCTGTTGTAGGATCCGCTGATGTCAAACTGTTCAAACAACTGGTGCAAGGGGTTGTCGCTTGCTTTGCCGAGTGAGGTGGCATGGCCTGTTTGTAGGAAGAGCTCGATGTCGCCCGTCTCTTCCGATGCGAGCAGTTTCTGTTCGAACTGCAGCAGGGTGCGCGCATACCACCAGCCCGGTAGGTCGGAGGCGGTGCCACAGCGCACGTCGGCGGTAAAGCCTCTGAACTTCAGCTGTGTGTGCAGCTCGCCCAGGTGGCTCCAATCGGGCATTTCGCTCTCGACGGCAGGGTAGAGGAGACGCTCGTTGTCAAAGAGCATCCGCTGTCGCATGTAGCGTAGCTCCGCCATGACTCTCAGTAGGTTCCACCGTGCCGATACGCCGGCGTTCAGGGCTTGCTGGCGAACCAGCTCCGAAGCCACAATCAAGGTGTTGTCCTCGCTGTTGAGCAGCGAAAAGGCGTTTTGGATGGTGGCGGAGGTGTTCTGTGTCAGGTCGTCGGAGAATCCGATGGTGGGTCGCCACCAGTGCGGCGCCCGATAACTGCGTGCGATACTGATGCCATATTTGAACTGGCGGTCCTTCGTGCCGTATGCACCGTAGGCCTGAACGTGCCACTGCGGTACAATCGGTATGCCGGGTGATGCCCAGTAGAGTCCGGCGCCCCAGCGCCAGCGTTCGTAGCAGTTGTAGTTGGCCACGCGTGAGATGTCGAAATAGAAAGCGTCGCGACCGTTCCCGTTGTCGAGTCGGATGTACTGTGCGCGACAGGTGCCGCCACAGACGGTCGCCGTCAACAGCGACCACAGTGCTATGCGCAAAATCAGCTTCATACAGTCGGACTGTGCTGCTCTTTCAGCAAACGCAAAAGTACAAAAAACTATTGATTATTCGGTCTCGGTTTTATTTCGTATATTTGCAGATTATTATATTGTATAATTATATAATAGTAGCTTTAAACTTTAACCTTTAAACTCTAACCTTTAAATTTAATCTTTTCCCCATGAAATACGATCTTATTGTGATAGGCAGCGGCCCCGGAGGATATGTGGCGGCTGTGCGTGGCGCTCAGCGCGGTTTGAAGACAGCGGTTGTCGAACGTGAAAATCTGGGAGGTATCTGCCTCAACTGGGGCTGCATTCCCACCAAGGCGTTGTTGAAGAGTGCCCAGGTGTATACCTATATGCGTCATGCCGCCAACTATGGCGTGGATGCTACGGAGGCGGCTCCCAATCTCGAAGCCATGGTGCGTCGCAGTCGTGGCGTGGCCGAGACGATGAGCAAGGGTGTGGCGTTCTTGATGCAAAAGAACAACATCGACGTGCTGAAAGGTGTGGGCAAAGTGTTGCCGAACCATCAGGTCGAGGTATCCACCGCCGACGGTGTCGAGGTCCACGAGGCCGACCATATCATCATTGCCACGGGTGCCCGCAGCAAGGTGATGCCCAGCATGCCGCAGGACGGCAAGCGTATCATAGGTTACCGCGAGGCGATGACGCTGCCCTTCATGCCCAAGAGCATGTTGGTCTGTGGTTCGGGAGCCATCGGCAGCGAGTTTGCCTTTTTCTATCAGAGCATCGGTGTGCAGGTGACGCTGGTCGAGTTCATGCCCCAGATTCTGCCCAACGAGGATGAGGAGACGGCGGCAACCATCAGCCGTACCTTCCGCAAGATGGGTATGAAGGTGATGGTCTCGTCGTCGGTCGAGAAGGTTGACGTGGACGGCGACGTGTGCCATGTCACGGTCAAGGATACCAAGAAGAATGCCGACGTGGTGGTCGACTGCGATGTGGTGCTGAGCGCCGTGGGCGTGGTGACCAACCTGGAGGGCATCGGTCTTGAGGAGACCGGCATTGCCACCGAGCGTGGCAAGATTGTTGTCGACGACTACTATCAGACCTCTGTCCCGGGCTATTATGCCATTGGCGACGTGGTGCACGGTCCGGCGTTGGCCCATGTGGCCGAGGCTGAAGCCGTCTGCTGCGTGGAACATATCGTGGGCGGCGAGCCCGCCAAGGTCAACTACGACAATGTGCCGGGTTGCACCTATGTTTCGCCCGAGGTGGCCAGCGTGGGCCTCTCCGAGAAGAAAGCACGCGAGGCGGGTCTGGATTTCCGTGTCGGAAAGACCTTCTTCCGCGCCAGCGGCCGTGCCACGGCGGCAGGCAACAACGAGGGTTTTGTCAAGGTGCTCATCGACCGTCAGACCGACCGCATCCTGGGCTGTCACCTCTGTGGCGACAATGTGACGGAGATGATTGCTGAGATTGTTGTGGCCCGTCAGAACGGCCTTACCGCTCATCAGGTGGTAGAGAGCATTCACCCGCATCCCACTATGTCGGAGTCTGTCCGCGAAGCGATAGAGGCTGCCTACGAAGCCAATTGATTTGATACGCTCCATTGGCCCAACGGGCTTTATTTCAAACTACTATCATGAAGATTTTCCCCTATAAGCGCGTCCACATCTCAAAGCGCAACTATATATGGGTGTCGAAGTATCCCTTCAAGCAGCCCTACGATGTTCAGTCGCTGCCCGACCGCAAATACGGTCTCACGGAGTTTATCCCGGTGGGCTACCCCGGCTGCGGTTTCTTTGCGCGCACCACGAATAGTCGCACCTATCTGCGTCGTGTGCAGGAGCTGAAGCAGCCGTTTGCGTTGCGCTACCGCAGCATGTTGACTTCCCATCTGCCGTCGTTCTCCAAACTGATAGAGCAGGGCAAGAGTGTGGTGACTGAGACGGAAGATCGCATGTACAGCGACCTTTTCGAGACGTATGTCAATATGTTGATTCTCGCCGAAGAAGAGGACCGTTTGGTTCGTATCATAGCGGCGCTGCGTATCCGGATGCGTGGACGTAATCGTGCCCACTATTCGGGCGACATGAAAGACTGCAAGCGCTTGCTCCGTTCGGTCGACCAGCGTCGCAAGATGGTGTCGTTCGACGTCTCCCGCTATTATTCGTTGGAGGTGATGGAGAGCTATGCCGCCATGGTGGATGCTTTCAGCACCTTCTCCCATATCCACCACATCTGGGATATGCGTCTCCAGCACGACAGCAGCGAGCGCAGCCGTGTCTTCTTTGACTTGGGTGCGCTGGATTTTGTCTATCGTCCCTATCCGATACCGATTATGCGCGACATCCAAGGACATTCCTATTACCTTCTGCCCGACAGGGTGGTGCGGTTCCGCACTCCTTTCGAGCTCGATACCTATATGTTGCGCGACATCGACATCCGCTATGGCGCTTTGGGCGATGGTGCCCAGAGCGAGCTCATGCTGCCCGACCTGAATCTGCAGTTCCGCTTCAGCAGCGTGCGCCGTGTCAAGCAGTTCGTCGATGCCTGGAAGAACCTGCAACAGAATGTGAAATAATCCTTCAATCCTCCTCCCGTGCGCCGTCATCGACATACCTATCATTTCAACCCCCATACCCTCAAGTATGAAAAGGTGATAGTGAGCATCAGCGATCGTGTCAAGAAGATTTCGTATCCGATGCTTGCCGGCTTCTTGCTGGGTGTTCTGCTGACGTTTGTGGGTATCGCCATTTTCGATTCGCCCAAGGAGAAACGGCTGAAGCGCGAGGTGTCGCAGTACCGCCATCGACTGGAGTCGGTGAACCGGCACGTCACCCGTGCCGAACAGGTGCTGTCCGACCTGGAACAGCGCGACGACGAACTCTATCGCACCATCTTCGGTGTTGAGCCGCTGCGCGACAGCATCCCGTTTGTCCCGTTGCTGACCGATAACACCGAGGTTGACCCCCTGCTTCGGAACACCTCCCGACGTGTCGACTCGCTCAGCAACCGACTCTATGTCCAGTCGTTGTCGATGGACGAGGTCTATGAGATGGCGCGCAGCAAGCAGGAGCGTATGGCGGCCATACCTGCCATTATGCCCATCCGCAAGAAGGACGGACAGATTGTCTCCGGCTTCGGTTACCGCTATCATCCGCTGCTGCGAACCATGCGCATGCATACGGGCATTGACATCTCTGCTCGCAAAGGCGTGCCGGTGTATGCCACAGGAGACGGTGTTGTCGAGGTGGCAGGGTCTGGCATAGAGGGTTTTGCAGGTTACGGCGTGGTCTGTGTCATAAATCATGGCTTCGGTTTCAAGACACTCTATGCCCATCTGGGAAAGACTACGGTGAAGAAAGGACAGAAGGTGCGTCGTGGCGAACAGATAGGTACGCTTGGCTCCACGGGTCTCTCCCAAGGTCCGCATGTCCACTATGAGGTGATACAGAACAACAAGCGGGTCAATCCGGTATACTTCTTCTTCAACGACTTGACGCCGGCTGAATACGAGAAGGTTATCGAATTGGCCAACCAGGAGAATCAGTGCTTGAGTTAACATGAATGATTGTAGGGGCAAATCACTTTTTGCCCTAAGGAGAATCAAGTTATGCAGGTGATTATTGACGATAACGCTGGCTTCTGTTTCGGTGTGGTCAAGGCTATCGACGCCGCCGAACAGGAATTGGAACGGACGGGACAGCTGCACTGCCTGGGTAATATTGTGCACAACAACGCCGAGGTCGACCGGCTGCGGTCCAAGGGACTGGCGGTCATCAGCCATGAGGAGTTGTTGGGCCTGCGAGAGGGTAGGGTGCTGATCAGAGCCCACGGCGAGCCGCCGTCGACGTATCGTATCGCCGAGCAGCAGGGCATCACGCTTATCGATGCCACCTGTCCCATCGTGCTGGCGTTGCAGCAGCGCATCCGTCGCGGCTATCTGGAGATGCAGCAGGTGGGTGGTCAGGTGGTCATCTTTGGCAAGCCGGGACATGCCGAGGTTATCGGCCTCACGGGGCAGACGGACAACAGCGCCATCGTGGTGAGCGACCCCGACGACCTGGAAGCCATCGACTTTCAGTTGCCTATCCGTCTCTATTCACAGACGACCAAGAGCAAGGAGCTGTATCGTCAACTGATAGACAACATACAGTCGCATCTGGCGCCCGACGCCGATTTCAAGGCGTTCGACACCATTTGTAGCCGCGTCACCAACCGTGTGGAGCAGTTGCAGCAGTTCGCCCGCAGCGTCGATGTGCTGCTTTTTGTCAGTGGTGAGGAGAGTTCCAATGGTCGCTACCTGTTCCAATATTGTCTCAATGTGCAGCCTTGCACCCATTTTCTTTCCGATACCGCCCAGATCGATGCCACCTGGTTCCGTCCAGACCAAACGATAGGTATCACGGGTGCCACCAGCACCCCTCGGTGGCTGATGGATCAGGTGGCGCAACACTTAAAGCAGTTATGTATCTAAGGCAGCTCAAATTACTGGATTTCAAAAATTACCAAGAGGTCAATGTTGCTTTTGAAAGCAATGTGAACTGCCTGGTTGGCGACAATGGGGTGGGCAAGACCAACCTGTTGGATGCCATCTATTATCTGTCGTTTTGCAAGAGCTACTTCAATCCCATCGACAGTCAGAATATCCGGAGTGGTGCCCAGCTGTTTGCTATCCACGGCACTTATCAGGTCGACGACGCGCAGGTACAGGCATCGTGTATCTTCCGCGACGGACAGAAGAAAATGCGGTGGGATGGCAAGCTGTGTCATTCGTTTGCCGAACACATCGGCCGTGTGCCGCTGGTGATGGTGTCGCCCAACGATCAGCAGTTTATCCTGGGCGGCAGCGAGGTGCGGCGTAAGTTTATCGATGGTGTTATCTCGCAGGTCGACCACGACTATCTGTTGCATCTGATTGGTTACCAGAAGGCTTTGTTGCAGCGCAACAAGCTGTTGAAGCAGTTTGCCGAGGAGCACCGTGTCGACGACACCTTGCTGTCGGTGTGGGATGACCAGTTGGTGCAACATGGTGTTGCACTTTTCCAGGGTCGTCGTGACTTTCTGGAGGCTTTTACGCCACTGTTTGAGCATTACTATCGTTTTTTGGCACACCAAACGGAGCAGCCCTCGTTGCGTTATATCTCCCAGGTGGAGCAGCCCGACAACTACGGTTCATTGCTTCGCGACAGCCTGCGGCGCGACTGCGCGGCACCGTACACCACCGTCGGACCGCACAAAGACGACATCGATGTGTGGGTGGGTGATTTTACCGTTCGCCGCTTTGGTTCACAAGGACAGCAGAAGTCTGTTACACTTGCTCTTAAATTGGCTCAGTTTGATTATATCTTTAAGCATTTCGGCGTGAAACCGTTGTTGTTACTTGATGATATTTTCGACAAACTGGACATGCGTCGTATCTCGCAACTGTTGGAGATGGTGGGCGGCGACGCCTTCGGTCAGGTGTTCCTCACCGACACCCAACCCGGCCGCATCGAACAAATTTTCAATAATTACCCCCACATCAGCTACACCCTGAAACATATACCATTATCAGCGGTTAGCGGTTAGCATTTTTAGTTTTTAGTTTTTACTTTTTAGTTTTAATGTACTCTAACGAAC
>JAFSYK010000036.1 GCA_017449975.1 Bacteroidales bacterium | reverse complement strand
GGACAAGACCGGCCAGACCTACAAAAAGACCGGCATGAAGTTCTTCAAGGGTACCGCCAACGACGGCTGCCCCATCCGCGACACGCTCTATGTCATCATCAGCCAGAAGGAGCACAGCTATACCGAGGTGACCAACTGCGGCCCCTACACGTGGGACCTCACCGGCCAGACCTACAACAAGAGCGGCTTGAAATTCAACAAAACCACCAACGAGTATGGCTGCCCCGTCCGCGACACGCTGATGCTGACCATCATCTCCTGCAAGGGTCAAGATGATGCAACAGAGGAGAACGCAGAGTTCATTCTCAATTCTCAATTCTCAACTCTCAATTCCCTGAAGGTTTATCCCAACCCGACCACGGGCCGTGTGCAGCTCAACGTCACCGAGGCCGAGAAGATTGAAGTGCTTGACCTCGTCGGTCGTCGTGTGGCTATGTTTGAGAACACCAACACCCTCGACCTGTCGGGCTTGGCCGACGGCACCTACACGCTGCGCGTGACGATGCACGAAGGCGTCGCCATCCGCAAGGTAGTGAAACGTTAACGCCAACACCGTAGGGGCAAATCATTATTTGCCCCACAATCACAGCAGGAGCCCCGCGATTGTAATGAACCCCGAAAGTTGGACAAAAAAATTTCGGGGTTCATTACACTTGACACCCCTTAAACAATGTTTCAATCCTTCTTAAAAAGCTGTTTAAATTTAATTCAATGTTTATCTTAAAGTACATGAACGGCATATTTTTCATCTTTCCTCAGTCACAATGGAACCCCATTGTTCCATCGGAAAGGCAAAAAATCTGCTCGCCCATGTCCATAATAAAACTCATCAATCAAACTTAAACAGCTTCTAAAAACACATTCCTTGTCATCCCAACCTTGCTGAAATGTATGGCCATTACGCTCATTCTTCAGCGGAACGTCCAACTATTTCTCTACCATTACACAGAGCCAGTGGCGCTGCTCGTCGCGACGGACGGCAATGTCGTGGAAACCGGCGGCGGTGAGATGGGTGCGGAGTTCGTCGGGGGTGTAGGTGTGCAAGCCGTCGATCATCTTCTCCCATTTCTCATTATTGCCCGAAAGACCGTCGTCCTCGTTGACGATAACGAAGTGACCACCATCTTTCAACGTTCGACGCACACCGGCGAAGCATTTCTCTATCTCCGGCCAGAAATAGACCGTCTCGAAAGCGGTGACGAGGTCGAAACTGTACTCATCGAAGGGCAGTGCGTCGGCACTTCCCTCGACCACGTGGCAGCGTCCAGCAGCAATGGCTTTGGCGTTCACCTCACAGGATTTCTTGACAGAGACAGACGAGTAGTCGATGCCCGTCACCGTACCTTTTGGGGCGCGGCTTAGCAGCCGTGCGATATTGGCACCGCCGCCGCAACCCACGTCGAGGATATCCGCATTTTCGGCAATGGAGACTTCGCTCAATCCCATCCGGCCATCTTTGCGTGACCGCCGCCGTTCTTCACTGCATTATATTTAATCCATAGGTGTTCAGTTCCCTTTCAGGGTTCATTCCGTTCACTATCATGCGCCCGAAGAATCCCTCCGGCTTGCGCATGTTGCTAAAGATTTTCGAAAGTATCTTCATAAAATAAAAATCAAAGGGTTAGTTGTAGGCGTGGAGTCCGCCTAAGATAAAATTGACGCCGAAGTAGGTGACGACAACGCTCAGGAAGGCCAGCAGGCAGTAGAGATGGAAGGCCCTCGGGCGCTGTAGCACACCCCGATGCAGGGGGATGGCGTAGATGATGAGGGTGATGAGTGCCCATACCTCCTTGGGATCCCACGACCAGTAGTTGCCCCATGAGATGTTGGCCCACACGGCTCCGATGATGATACCTATGGCCAGCAAGGTGACGGCCGGATAAAGCAGCAGGAGGTTCAGCCTACGGTAGGCTTCGCCGTCGCGAATGAGGCCCGCCACGCCGCCCATCATCACGAAGAAGAAAAGGGCATAGGAGCACATGATGACGGCTACGTGGAGTGTGAGCAGGGGTGAGTTGAGCACTGGCATCAGGTTGGTGACGGGAGGGTTGCTGCCGCTCATCATGGCCACTAGCAGGCAGAATCCCATGGTCAGCATGCCGGCCGGCAGCGCCACAGGATGGCGACGGCAGAGCAGTAGCGCGACAATGCCTATCACCAGCGCCATGAGGTTCATGCTGTCGAAGCCTCCCGCCATCGGGGCGTGTCCGCCAATAATCCAACGGAGAATAAATATCAGCAGCAAGAAAGCCGTCAATGCCGCAACCCATACGATGGAGGCGGCGCGCATCCATTTCGCCTGTTTGTTTTTGCGTATAAGGGTGTAGGCGAAGAAGAGAAGTCCGAGGGTGATGCTCACCATCGCCAGCCAGCGGCCGGTGGTCAGCGCGTTGTAGAGGCGCTCGGCCCCCACGCGGAAAGCCGAGGGATGGAAGCGTTTCTCCTGATACTGGCGGGTCTTGTCGAAAGCCTCCTCCAAGGCCTCGAAGTCGCCCTCCACCACCAGCTGCTGGAAGTAGCCGAGGCTTCGCCGCACAAAAAGATACTCCTCGTCATCAACGCTCAGCGGCAGGTCGTCGTTCTGGCTGTACCAGCCGAGGGCGCCGCTGCTGTCGACGATGGGATAGAGCTTCAGCAACTTGCCAAACTGGAGCATGCGCACCAGGCTCTGCTTCTCGGCGGCGGCCCTTAAGTTCTTGTCGGTGGCGGGGCCGACACGCAGGGTGTCGAGAACCGCCAGCTGCGACATCGACGAACGACTGTCGAGTCCGAGGCTGGCGGCACCCTTGATTTTGATGGCGGGCTCGTCGACCCACTCGCTGTAGTAGAAGAGGTAACCGCTGAACAGCTGCTCGCTGCTCAAACCGTGGTAAGTGGCACCTCCAGTAAGTTTGGTGGTGAAATCCTTGGTCAGCGTTTGCAGCGGACACACACGCCCTTTGTAGAGCACGTACATCTCGCCCATCTTCGAGGCCGTTGTCTTCGGCAATGTCCGTGGAGCGGCGAAGGAGAAAGGAGTGAGCTGAAAGGTGAAAAAGAAGAGCATTATCACGGGGACGGCTCCACGCAACAACTTGCGGAATGGGCCATTCTTGGCGACAAGCATACAGAGGAGCCCCAGTACCAGCAATGCGTAGCCGCAGTAAGTGACGCCGATGCCCCACGGGTCGTGCGCCACACTGAGAGTCGACGAGCCGTCCTCGCCGTAGTCCTCCTGATAGAAACGGTAGCCACGATGGCGCAGGATGTTGTTCATCGAGATATCGTGTCGCTCACCGTCGACCACCACATGGCTCACGAAGTCCATCGGCGTGTGCGTACCGGCGTAGGGAACCACCTCGAAACTCTCCAAGGTAACCGGGAAAGGGATTGTGGATTCTGAATTTTGAATTTTGAATTTCGAACTCGTTTCACCTGGCAGGATGGTCATACTGCCATGCTGTCCTGTCCATGTGGTCAATGCGCCGCCCAGCAGGATGACTGGCACCGCGGCGTGAATCAGCAGCGTGGAAAGCCTCCGCCACATCTTCCCCTGCACGATAGAGACGATGGCGCCGACGGCTACCACCGCCATCAGCACCGCGAACCACCACGAGCCATAGAAATGCTCGCCCGTCCACTCCGCGCCGCGCTCTTTCTCAAAGATGGTGCCCGCAGCCAGTACCGCCGCCACCAGCACCATCACTATCACACTGACTTTCTTTGTGTTCACTTTCATAGGCAGAAAAATAATCTGCTGCAAAAGTACCCTCGTCGCCGAAACCCCGCAATAGCCAAAAGTAGTGATTTTGCCGCCATCCGACAACAGCGGCAGGGCCCGCGACGAAACGTCGCGGGCCCTGCTGGATAATTGTTCAAAGTGAAGGTCGGTCGATGGTTTAGATCTCCATTATTTTTTCCAGCGTTGTGTCGGTGAAGGTATGCAATATTTTTAACTCGATAGGCTTATAGTCATCAAACAATTGTTTCACAAATTCAATCTCAAACACAAGACGAAGGTCATTGGGGTCTGCATCGGGATGCACTTCATGCTTTGAGCCCACACGGGCAACTTTGATGTAATACAGGTCACGAATGCCATTCCCTTTGCGATATGGCATAAAGTAATATAAGTGATTTAGTTCCACCGTTGAAGGGAATTTCTTTCTCCGTGGGTTTGGTTCAGTCGGATTTGAAATCCGACGGCTGCGAGTATCAGGACTTGCAGTCCGCAAATCGCATTTAAAATGCTTATATTCACTGCGGTCGGATTACAAATCCGCCCGAGCGGCATCTGTTGTTCTTTCGTGCGGGGAGGCCGCCCTCTCCGTGGAGGCTGTGCGGCGGGGTTCCGCCGTGCACGGGGCCTCTCTGACGGATCAGAGAACCGTCCATTGATCACTAATCCGCCCGAGCGGGTTATTGCTTCTTCTTGGCCTTGACGCTCTTCACCTTCTTCGTGCCGTTGTACTTGACGGTGACCGCCGTGCCGGCTTCCAAGC